>NZ_JAMWZS010000050.1 GCF_024282095.1 Nitrosomonas sp. | reverse complement strand
ACGGCGGCGGAATTGCTGAATCTGTACGCCCAGCGCGCCGCCCGTGAAGGCCATACCTTTGCACTCAGGCAGCATGATTACGACGCTTTCGCCGAAGGCTTCGGTTTCGAGGAAACCGCCGATCAGGCAGCGGCAATCAAGGCGGTGATTGCCGATTTGACTTCCGGGAAGCCCATGGATCGGCTGATATGCGGCGATGTCGGATTCGGCAAAACCGAAGTGGCGTTACGCGCGGCTTTTATTGCGGTGGCCGACGGCAAGCAAGTTGCGGTTTTAGTACCTACCACACTATTGGCGGAACAGCACTTCCAGAATTTCTCCGACCGTTTTAGCCTGATTGCCGACCAATGGCCGGTCAAAATCGCCGAACTGTCGCGCTTCCGCTCCGCCAAGGAACAAACGCAAGCGCTAGCCGGTTTGGCCAAAGGCGAAATCGACATCATCATCGGCACGCACAAGCTGATTCAGAAAGACGTCCATTTCAAGAATCTGGGCTTGGTCATCATTGACGAAGAGCATCGTTTTGGCGTGCGGCAAAAGGAGCAGCTCAAAAAATTGCGCGCCGAAGTCGACGTGCTGACGCTCACCGCCACGCCGATTCCACGCACCCTGGCGATGTCGCTGGAAGGTTTGCGCGATTTCTCCATCATCGCCACCGCACCGCAACGCCGTTTGGCCATCCGCACCTTTGTCAGCAGTTTTTCGCTGGGTATCATTCGCGAAGCCTGTTTGCGCGAACTGAAACGCGGCGGGCAAATTTACTTCCTGCACAATGAAGTCAACACGATTCAGTTGATGTACGAAAAGCTCACCGGGCTGCTGCCGGAAGCGCGCATCAATATCGCCCACGGACAAATGCCGGAACGCGAACTGGAACATGTCATGCGCGATTTTTACCAGCAACGGTTTAATATTCTGTTATGCACCACCATCATTGAAACCGGCATCGACATTCCCAGCGCCAACACCATCATCATCAACAACGCCCATAAATTCGGCTTGGCACAATTACACCAGTTGCGTGGCCGGGTAGGACGTTCGCATCACCAGGCTTATGCGTATCTGCTGACGCCACCTGAAGAAGCACTCGGCGGACAGGCCAAGAAACGTCTGGAAGCGATTCAAGCGATGGAAGAACTCGGTTCCGGCTTTTATCTGGCGATGCACGACCTGGAAATCCGCGGCGCCGGCGCGGTGCTGAGCGAATCGCAAAGCGGGGAAATGCAGGAAGTCGGTTTCAGCCTGTACAGCTCCATGCTGGATTCTGCCATCCAATCCTTAAAACAAGGCAAAGAACCCGATATGCAGCACCCATTGGGCGTTGCGACAGAGATCAACCTGCATGTTCCGGCGTTATTGCCGGAAGATTATTGCCACGACATCCACGAACGCTTGGTGCTGTACAAGCGCATGGCCAATTGCAACGATGACGAACAACTCGACGACATGCAACGCGAACTGATCGACCGCTTCGGTCTGCTGCCGAATCCGGCACGCGCACTACTCGATTGCCACCGCTTGCGCATCGCCGCCAAACCGCTCGGCATCACCCGCATCGACGCCAACACGGAAAGCATTCTGATTCAATTTATCCCCAATCCCCCGGTGAATCCGGCGGAAATCATCAAACTGATTCAAAGCAGCCGCGAATATTCACTCTCCGGCCCGGATCGCCTGAAAATCCAAGTGCAGATTGCGGATGTGAATAAGCGGGTAGCGCGGATTAAGGAATTGATTCAGAGATTGGGTGGGAATAACTGAAGCGTCGATTTTTCTACAGTTACAATAAAGCTAAACTGTCATACGAACTGCATGGCTATATAAGATCAGGCGGATTCACTTCCGATATCGAAAAGCTATCGAATTAAATATCAATTTTCAGAATTTTAGAAACTATTCTGGCAGCTCATTCTCCACCAGCCTAACCCAATACGCAGCACCAAGGGTTAAAATCCCATCATTAAAATCGTAGTTCGGATTATGCAATAGACAGCTACCTTCCGAACTACCATTGCCAATCCAGATATAGCAGCCAGGCTTTTGCTGCAGCATAAAAGCAAAATCCTCGGCGCCCAAGCTGGGGGTCGGTGCTGTATCGACGCCGCTGGCGCCGGCAACGGCGGTTGCCGCCCGGATCGCGCTGGCGGTCTCAATCGGGCTGTTAACTGTAACCGGATAGCCGGGATTTTCAGGATTAAAACGAATGTCGGCGTGAATCCTGAAACCGTGTGCAACACTCTGCGCAAGATAGTTAATGCTTTGTTCCAATTGCGCGCGAACGGAATTTTTGAAGCAGCGAAACGTTCCTCGTATCACTGCGGAATCCGGCAGCGCATTCCAGGTGCTGCCGCCGTGAATCTGGGTGACGCTGACCACGGCGGCATCGGCGGGGTCGATCTGGCGGCTGACGATGGTTTGCAATTGAGTGATCAAGTGCGCCGCAGCAACCAACACATCGTTCCCCAAATGCGGCATCGCGGCATGGGTGGCTTGGCCGCTGAGATTGATTTCAAAGCAATCGAACGAGGCCATCATGGGCCCGGTCTTGACCGCAAAATGACCGGCTGGAATATCCGGAAAATTATGCATGCCGAAAACCCGTTGCGCCGGAAATTGTTCGAACAGGCCTTCGCTGATCATCTGGTGGGCACCCGCCCGGCATTCTTCCGCCGGTTGAAAAATGAAATAAACAGTCCCGTTAAAACGACCATGGCTAGCGAGATAATGAGCTGCTCCGAGTAACATGGCGCAATGCCCATCATGACCACAGGCATGCATTTTACCGTTATGGCGGGATGCGTGTTCAAAGCGGTTTTGCTCTTGGATAAATAGCGCATCCATATCGGCGCGCAGGGCAATGCTGTTGGTACCGCTGCCGCGACGCAAAATCCCGACAACGCCGGTTTTGGCCAAACCCTGATGCACTTCGATACCGGTTTGTTGCAATTGCTCAGCTATCAACCGCGCCGTTGCGGTTTCTTCAAAAGCGGTTTCCGGATATTGGTGTACTTGTCTGCGCCAGCGACGCATGTCGGCATGTAGCGCCTGAATTTCTGGGATAATGTTCATCATCAATCAACTGGTTATTGGTATCGAACGACCAGCATACATCATAAAACCGGGGGCTCAAATATCGGTTAGGGCTATTTGGCTCAATCACCAATCATCCTTGTTCAGAGAGAAAATCTGATAGTATTTTTTATTTCAGGATAAAACCATATGATGATTGTTATTTCGCCGGCTAAAACGCTGGATTTTGAAACGCCACCCATCACGCATGAACATACGCAGCCCGGTTTTCTCGATGATTCCGCGGAACTGATCAACGAGCTCCGGAAACTGGAACCGGATCAAATCGGTAAGCTGATGTCGATTAGCCCCAAACTGGCGCTTTTGAATTCAAACCGCTATTACGCCTGGAAACGCCCATTCACGCTCAAAAATGCCAAACAGGCAGTGCTCGCTTTCAAAGGGGATGTTTATATGGGTCTGGATGCAGATACACTCACTGCGGCAGAATTGGCTTTTGCGCAGGATCATCTGCGCATTTTGTCCGGATTGTATGGTGTGTTGCGCCCATTAGATCTGATTCAGGCTTACCGGCTGGAAATGGGTACTCAGTTCAAGAATTCACGCGGCAGTAACCTGTATGAATTCTGGGGGGATAAAATCACTCAGGCACTCAATCAGGAATTAAAGAAACAAAAATCAGACATTCTGGTCAACTTGGCTTCCATTGAATATTTTCAATCTATCCAACCCAATACATTGAACGCGCGCATCATCACACCGGTATTCAAAGATCAGAAAAATGGTGTTTATAAAATCATCAGTTTCTTCGCCAAGAAAGCCCGTGGTTTGATGAGCCGCTACATCATTCAGAACAAACTCACAAACCCCGAAGACATCCAGCGCTTTGATGTGGCAGGTTATCAGTTTAGTGAAAACGACAGTGGCAAAAATGAATGGATTTTCACCCGCGCGGAATCGAAGTCAGTATGATTGGCAGCGCACAACTGTGTGGATGCTTTGACAGGTAAAAACTCGATGCATACAAATAAACCGATTGAATGGGCAAAACACTACGTCGCCTTATCCAACGACCACAATCTGCCGCTCATCAGACCCTTATTTGCCGACGATGCCACCTATCATTCCGCCTACTTCGGCGAATACAAAGGCAGTGACACCATTCATACCATGATGGCCGGTTTCTTCAACCGTTTCTCCGATGCGCATTGGGAAGTAGCGGAATATCGCAATATTGAAAATAACGGTGTGGAATTTACATTTATCATGACCGGCGTGGATACATCTTCCGGCGAGCAAGTGAAACGGTATGGACTGGAACGTATTTACTTTACTCCGAATGGGCTGATCCGGCATATTGCAGTTTGCAAGCCGGACGGGTAGTTTATACTTATTAAATGGCCATTTATTGTAAGAATTAATCAGGTATGTCACATCCCCAAACCAAAGTTGTCCGTATCGAGGAAAGCCAACAACAAGCGTGTCTTTCCCCTGCACAGAAAAAATTCAATCGCTTAATTCAGAAGATTGATGCTCAGAAGAAACTGCTGGCCACGTGGCAGGAAACGATCCCTCAATATCAGCAGAAAATTGCCAGCAAACTGATGCCGCTACACGATACACTCCGCGATCAGCAAGCCAAGATGGTGATGCTACTAGATACTTTGTACACAACCCAGAAATTTGCCCATAACCAGCAGGACAAAATTGCACATTTGATCACCAGCATCAGTGAGACGCTGATCAGCCAGCACGGACGTGACGATTTGAAGCCGCTTTATGACTATTACAGTGGGCAGAATTATGATGATGCAGCATTGGAAGACAATGAGATGACCCATGAGTTACTGAAATCCATGTTCGAACAAAAATTCGGCGTCGAATTGGATGATGAGGAATTTGATTTTTCCGACCTTGAAGGAACATCAGCGCGTTTAGCGGAGAAAATGCAGGAGCAGGAGCGGCGCACTCGGGAATCCCGCTCCAAGCGTAAAAAATCCGCCAAACAATTGGCAGAGGAAGCGCATGAACAGGAAGAAGAGGCGATCGTCAGCAAATCGATTCAGGCGGTTTACCGGCAACTGGTGGCAGCACTGCATCCAGACCGCGAGCTTGATCCAGTAGAGCGCGAACGTAAAACTGAATTAATGCAGAAAGTAACGGTAGCTTATGGCAAAAAAGATCTGCTGCAACTTCTGGAATTACAACTGAGCGTTGAACAAATTGACCAGAGTAAAATTAACAACATTGCCGACGATCGTCTGAAGCATTACAACACCATTTTGCAAAATCAATTGGAAGAGCTTCAGCAAGAAGTGATGCAAATGGAATTGAGTATCAAAGGGATGACCGGGCTTGCACCGTATGAACACCTATCGCCTAAGCGGTTGTTTGTTCTACTCAATGAAGACATTCGTAGGCTGCAAAACCAAATCAGCCGCATTCAGCATGATTTAATGCTATTCAACGATGTGAAGCAATTCAAGTCGTGGCTCAAAGGCTATCGGATTCCTGCACCTGAGTTTGATCCGTTTTTCTGATAACACTATGCAAAAATTACATTTTAATCCAATCTGTTTAACATCCACCTTGATAGCTTATTGCCGCAATATTTTTGTACATTTCCTTTCAGGCCTTCCAGATTTTACATGCAGCAATCAGAAGCATTGTTTAAATTAGCAGATAACGCTATCCTGATAAGCACTATTAATTTTTGTCAAAAAAGAAAGGTCATAATGACACAAGACGAACAAAAGCGCGCAGCTGCAGCAGCTGCAATCCAGCATATTCCGTTTGATTGTATTGTTGGGGTAGGCACAGGCTCTACCGCCAATTACTTCATTGACGAATTAGCTAAAATCAAGCATAAAATTGAAGGGGCCGTCGCGAGTTCCGATGCAACTGCGCAACGCCTCAAAAGTCATAGTATTGAAGTATTTGATCTCAATAATGTCATTGATATGCCCGTATATGTCGATGGTGCGGATGAGATCACCGAGCACTTGCACATGATCAAAGGCGGCGGCGGTGCATTGACTCGGGAGAAAATTGTCGCAGCGGTTGCACGAAAATTCATTTGTATTACCGATCAGAGCAAGCTAGTGAATATTCTTGGCAATTTCCCGTTGCCTATTGAGGTCATTCCAATGGCACGCAGTTATGTTGCGCGAGAGATCGTGTTGCTGGGAGGACATCCGGCTCTACGTCAAGGTTTCGTCACCGATAATGGTAACGTTATTCTGGATGTACATGGTTTACAGATCATGAATCCGGTTGAGCTGGAAGCAAAGCTTAATCAGATTACTGGTGTTGTAACGAATGGCCTTTTTGCTCGGCGCTCAGCCGACATGTTGCTACTAGGCACTGATAATGGGGTAAAGACAATTACTCTCTGATTTATGAAATAGCTAAAGAACACTAGCACATAACAACTTCCACTCATAAAAAGGCAAACCATGGCTAACAAAGAACATATTTCCAAGCAGTTTGATGCTGATCTTGAAGAAGTGCGTACTCGTGTTTTGCAGATGGGTGGCTTTGTTGAAGAACAAATCGAGTATGCCATTGAGGCTTTAACCACTGGCAATGAAGAACTGATCGACCAGGTGATCACACGTGATCACCGCGTCAATGCAATGGAAGTTTCTATTGATGAAATCTGTAATCAGATTATTGCGCGCCGGCAACCAACGGCAAGCGATTTACGTTTGATCATGATGGTTATCAAAACTATTACTGATTTGGAGCGCATCGGTGACGAAGCTGCAAAAATTGCACGAATGGCAAAGCTAATCTATGCGTCAGATCGTATGCACATACCACGCTTTAATGAAATTAAGCACGTCGCCAGTATCGCTATGGATATGCTGCACAAAGCGCTGGATTCCTTTGCCCGATTAGATTTGAATGCAGCGGCGCAAATTGTACGGCAGGATGAATTTGTCGATGAAGAATTCCGTTCCATCTTGCGCCAATTAATTACATTCATGATGGAAGATCCAAGAAAAATCTCCACTTGCCTGGAAATCGTATTTGTCGCCAAAGCAATTGAGCGCATTGGAGATCATGCAAAGAACATGTCTGAATACGTTGTTTACATGGTAAAAGGCAAAGATGTGCGGCATGTTACGGCTGATCAGATTGAACAGGAAATCAGAGAGTAAACAATCTATTTATTAATCAATAGAATACCCCCAGTTACTTACATTTGTATTTGCGCATTTACTATCGATTCCAACACGTTGCAATATTACCTCCGGCACCTTGTGCTCCGGCATTTGTCAGCGTAAGCGTCCCACAAATATCACCGGTCATTGTGCCAACTGGAACTGCTTGGAGTGTAAAATTCGCATTTGCTACGGCCTGCAGGGTAACATTGTACTGAACAGTTCCTGTTCGTGGTGATTGTAATATAGGTAAAACAACGGCGACATCATCACCCGTATTGGCGATACCATCCGCTCCTACACTCGCATCATACTGGTTATTCTCTGTATAGAATCGTTCTAGAAATTGAGCATTCTCATAAAGTATTGACTTAGCCACAGCACGGTTGGAATTTCTCACGTAATCTTGGTAAGAAGGAAAAGCAACAGATGCGAGAATACCAATGATTGCAATTGTGATTAATAACTCAATAAGTGTAAAACCGCTTAATCTCATAATATTTTCTCCAGAGTGCACAACCTTAATCCTTCATAATCCAAATTTCATAGACCGCTCTTCTTACTGAAGTACGATCACTACAATGACTCGGCAAACGCGACTTATATACTCCCATAAAATTACTGTACCAGTTCATGCCAAGTAATCCGTCCGCGAAGCCCTGCAAGACCTTTTGTAGCAGGCGTTTGAATTAGCGTACCATCGGCCCTGGAAGACACTAAAACATCATCCGATGTTCCTCTAATTCTCGTCACGCCCCCTACAGAAAAACCGATTTCGATACCTGCTGACAGGCCATCATCATATCCAATAGTTCTATTTCTATTAATATCAAATGCAGCAAAGGGAAGCATGCCACCTGTCAAGAAATCAATCGTATTTACAAACCCCCTTCCACCAAAATCACACGGCGACGTGGATGGTACGATCGTAGTAAATGTAAATAAACCGTCTTCCAAACTCGGTACGCCGGTTATACGTTCACCGCTGATCGGCAAATTTAAGTACCATCCTTTTATTGTGGCAGAATAAGTCACCAGGTTTTGTGTTGCTGTTCGGGTTGCAGCATCCGTTAGCACCTGCTGCACTAGATTGCCAGCTGTTACCGTGGCTGTGGTGTTGTAGTCCCATACTGCGTAAATAGTTTGTGTCGCGGTATTGGTAGTATCGCCTGTCTCAAGATATTTACCCGTACCAAACAAGACCAGTTGCCCCCCTTTCGGATGGAAACTAACAACAGGTGGAGCGATAATGGGCTTACTGGTACCAGAAATAAATAATGGCAAACCGCTTATTGCCACATTCCAGCTCGCAGGAGTTGCAGAGCTCACATCAAATTTCCATAAATTGCCCTTGATGTCACCCGCATAAACGACATCGACCTTACCATTTCCATTAGAATCAAAGGGAATCGGTGTAGAAAGACCATTACTTGGACCTGTGTTGGCAACCAGCTTGATGTAATCTGTGCCGATGGTCCAGCTACCATCTTCTCCCCCCGTTATAAAAAGTATATAAAGCACTGCCTTACCGTTGTCACTGTTATAACCATTGCCAACGACAACTGCCCATTGCCCATTTTCCATTTTCACGATTTGTTTGGCCTGTCCGTTAAATGGATTTACTGCCGGTTGATTGTAGCTATAGCCCATATCCACATCATCAGCATCAGAGAATTCCCAAAGAACCAGACTCGCTGCATTCGCAGCGGAAAAGATGGGCGCTGACTGAGATGTATCCGACGGATTGGTTACATCAAGCGCATAGAAACCTTTGCCGCCCCCATTTAGACTGCCGACCAATACACTTCTCCAGCTTGACGTAGAATTGTTGTACGCATCAGCCACCATGGGGGAGCCATCGACGAAATACCGATGACTGGCATTGTAATCTTTGTCGGTCAATCGACTTAAATTTGCATATACTGCGTTGGGAATATAAGTAATCAATTCCTTCCCAGCGTCTGCAGCCGCACAACCTGATGTTACTCCAGGAATACATGCATTGAAGCCGTGTAAAATACCGTCATTTGCACCAACATATACCATTGGCAACCGATTCTTATAGGCAGCACTGAATGCAGCATAGCCTGCATGGTCTACATTAGAAAAACCAGCGCTGGGTTTACCCACATAGAAAGGCCCAGAATTAATAATATCGCCTAACTTGCTAGTAGTACGGCTACGGAATTTATTCACCGTCGTAGCGCTAGCGCAACTGAATGTTCCACTTGAGCCTTCATTAGTACTGCTGCCACGCATAAAAGCGACTCTTTCCGGCCCGCAATTATCAACAGTACCGGCTGCATTTTTATTAAGTAGGGTTTTCTGAGAAGCTATTAAGTTAGCATATTCGAAAACAACTCCATCGGTACTACCTTTTGTAATCACAACACGCGATGTCGGATTAACAGTAGTAGGTGCAAGTGAAACTGAACCGGCTTCCCACTCTGTAGCACCCAGAGTACCGGCGGAATTAATAGGAATCGATAGTAGCTGTCCACTCCAATCACCACTGTTAAATTTCGCTTGGTAAATACGTCCGTTTGTCGTAAGTGAATTGGAATTGGCAGCTACCGCGGAAGCTGAACCCGTTCGCGCTATGATATGTGACAGTGTATTCGATAAAGCATTTGCAAACATGGTCGGATCTGCGGCACTAAAAAAAGCACCGCGACCATTCACGGCAGCATGCCAGAGATCATCTATTTTTGCCGCATCGGTTGCAGTTGGATCAGGCCATGACTCCGATCCCGATGGTAATGTAGTACGTGACCCACTGACCCCCAAACCCACTGTAAAAGTAACCATATGTTGCCAGAAAGCAGGATCTGAAGGGTTTGTTGGTACTTTATTGAGTAAATCCGTTCGCAAATCATTTTTCCAATATTGCATTGCAGCATCCGCTAATGTGTCACTATAAGCATCCGAATAAGGAAGAGCTGGAGTATATGTATAAGATGCTGGAGTTGCCGGTGAAGAATGATTTGTGATACTAGAACCGGACTGGTTATCAGAATTATCCAAACCCGATACAGAACCTTCAGTCCAGTAACCATCCGTCATCAGAATATTATAATTTTGACGGCATGCATGTTGCGTGCCTCCGGTTGAGCCTGGCGTCTCACCCCAAGGGCCTTTATCGTCAGTTCTCTTGAAGTATTCCCCCACACTAATCATCGCTTCTCGCAAAGGCGTTCCTGCTGCGGGAATATCATGGTCATAAAGATTGGTAAAGAAATTCGCTCTGTCTGTACCAGTAAATTGCCTTACACCACTTTTTACGACTGTTGTTGCTACACCGTCTATCGTTGTAGAACCTTTATTTATAGCTGCAAAGCCAACACGCATGGTATTCCCTTGCGTGGCGAACGCTCTACCAACACCTGCACGCGCTAATAATACGCGAGAACGATAATAAGTATACCAATTTGCAAAATTCTGAATCTCTTCACTATAAGTACAGTTAGGTGCAGTAGCACAGTCTGAGCGATTGGCTCCGCCAACATAAGAAGACGTGGAAGACTTGATTTCAATCTGTGTATAACTACTGGCCACATTAATACTGCCACTGTTATATTTGTAATACACTGCGGGATAGAAAGTTTTTGATAAACTAGAAGAGCGAGTTCCGTCACTTTGCAACCAACGTGCAGTTTGTGTGTTATTAACCGTAAGATTGCGGCAGCCTGCTGCGGTATTCAATGGATTGTGATAAGCACATGTTGGATCAGCATTATTCATCAGCGATCCGTCAGAATTACTCCATGGTAAGTATCTTACGGTAGGATCATAATAAATTTTATTGACATAACTAGAACGTAATGAAGCAGTATATTTGTTAGCAGAGTCAAAATCGACGACATAGTTACTGTAATCATCAGCACCATAAACACCTGATGCGCGAGGAAACATGTAGTACACACTTTGAAGAATCAAATTTTCCGGCATAATTTCGAAGTGCATTGATCCCGAATCATCCAGGGTAAACATCACATTGGGTGAGATATTCCCGCCCAAGAAAAGAGGACCATTCGATAATGGAGACAATGCATAAACCTGACTAACCCAGAAAATTTGTAAGGAAAAAAACCAAGTCACTATTATTGAACGCACCAAATTCTCTTGCATCATTTCAACATCCTCTCTGATTTATCCATAGCCAAACACTAGGGCCTGAATATTTCCTGTAATTGAACCACTGTACCTTGCCTGGCACCCTGTGCACGCACAGTAATGCGATAGTAATAGCGCTCACCGCTGCCAGGTGGTGTTTTTTTAATTCCCTCAATGATATAAGTCGGTGCTACAAGTAAACCCACGGGCAGTGCTGGCGCTGTATAGGCCACACCATCCACTCTAAAAACTGTACCAGCTACGTAGCTAATAGGACAATTCGGAGTACAGTAGGTTATCCAGGCTGGAATAGCGGGTGCTGCAACCCCTGTGCCGTAGTAACACAATCCCGCTGTACAAATAGTGTCAAAATCGACCACCCCATCAATAGAACTCGGCGTATTGGTTGTCGGGTCATTATCACGAATATGCTGTTCCGCATAACGTAGCGTCATTTCTGCTGCTTGAAGCGCAATATTTCGGTCGCGTAAATTACCCGACATACGCTCTTCCATGCTAGCCGTTTTCATCGCCGTAACACCGAACAAAGTTAATACAACGAGAAAAATCAATCCCGTAACAAACGCCGCACCTCGTTGTTTTTGAGGCAGACTAAATTTGGTGATCATGGCGAGATATTGATTCGATTACGTAAATTGAATGTGGCGGAGAAAATACGCCTCAATCGCCGGTCAGCTGGAACAGCGACTGCAACACCATTACAATTCAAGTAACTGCCGGCAGCAACAATATTGGTCTTTTCAGAACGAACCAGCACACAAACACGAGCGGTAACGACTTGATCCCAATTAGCTGGCAACACAACGTATTGGTTTGCTGATTGATCCCCATCTGTATCTATCCCATACAAAATCTGGAGATCTTCTACATTTTCGACCAGTTCTATACCTGAAGGAGGAGCGCCGGGTGCGACCGGTATGACAGCAATAGTTCCAGCGCATTGTAATCGTGCATTAACTGCATCTATATTAAAATGATTCTGAATGATATTGCCTGTTGCAGTCACTGGATTACCGGCACAGTCCCTATCATTAATTGCGCCGTCATATTGTATAGTAAGCGTATCTGCCACACCCGCTGCACCATCTGTCCCACTAATAGCTGTTCCATCAAACTCGACTTTGAAACCCGTGAACGGAATATCCGCATGCCCTGCTTGCTTAATACTGCGCCCAAGTATCTCTAATGCAAAACGGCCACTCTCTTGAATACGCGCATTGTCTTCTTGCACACGAAAGGCCTGACGACTGCTAACAAAAGTTGTTCCAATAACCAGCAGCAACACAAGGCTTATTGTCAAAGCGATCATTAATTCAACTAAGGTAAAGCCTTGTTGTGTTTTGGATAAAGAATAATTTCTCATACGAATATTTGATCAGATATGATGTGATATGGATACCAGTTTCATGGGGAGAATCTCGTCAAGAAACATCGCGTATTAGCAGGCGTACCTCCTGGGCATCCAGGATCAAATGCACCGCCCATTTCTTTTTCAGTCCACATGACTGTGATTACAAAACCGGCCGCCAAATTTCCGGCTACTGTTCCAGTTCCGCCAGGTAACAATCTAGCATTTGCTGTGTTCCACTGCGCATGGTCATATACAGCTATCTGAGCAGTGTCACATACTGCAACAACACAATCGCTGCTAGCAGGAATATTGTTTGCGAGCGCATTGTATGACCCATTACGCACACCCGTTACATTGGCACGTATCCGATCTGCGATATCTTGCGTTTGTTGAGTCGCAATTGAGCGATAATGCGCTGTAAGATTGCTTTTCATACCTGTAGTCACCATGCTTGCCATTCCTAGCAATCCAAAAGAAAGTATCAATACAGTAATTAGAACTTCCAACATACTGAAACCGTAGTGTTTTATTGATCCAATAGAATTAAAACTAGGATTCATTAACATACACCCGTTCCTACTTCATTCCGTAAGCGACCTTGATTGCTGAGAACTAAAGCTCGTGAAGCGCTAATGCCACGACTGTCACACAATGAAAAAGTAGTGTTAAAACCAAGCGAAAAGCCACTTGCTGCGAAAGTCACTCTTGTACGGCCGCCACTAGATGTCAATGTATTGCCACCTGACAATGCTGAACCAACATGAATAATCTCTTCACCAACATCCACCGCACCATCGCCATCCGTATCTGAAAAAACTATCCAGCCATTCGACCAGACAGTTCCACCAACACAATCCGTACCATTCGTACTCGGACAAATTGTCGCAGGACTACTTCTCTTAATAGCCTCATTTTTTGCAAGTGTCATAGCTGATGAAAAACCATTTATCTGTGTTATCAATCGACTATCTTGCACAAATACTCGATAATTGGGTACAGCCATCGTTAGCAGAATACTCGCCACACTTAACGTAACTAGTAGTTCTATTAATGTAAAACCCATATTGACGGTTCGACTAATCACTTCTTCCCTTTGCACTCCAAACCAAAATTATTAGAAGCTACGGTCAAAATCTAGGTTTACTTGAGTGTTTTTTGGGATTCTGCAAATCTAAGTGCAATGTTCCATGCTAGATAATTCCCCAAAGTTCCCTGAAAGCTGGTCTTGCGATTGATCGCTCAGAAGCTAGCTGAAAAAGTACCTTTTAGAGTGAATCACTCCACTAGGTTACAATTACAGCTATATCACCTTATTCGACTCATTATCGTCATCATGAAACACGATGTAATCATAGTTGGTGCGGGAATTATTGGACTTGCAACAGCGGAGCGTCTTTTATTACAGGGCGCAAAAATCACAATACTAGAGTGCAGTAAAGCTGGACAAGAATCATCCTGGGCAGGTGGTGGTATCTTATCGCCACTTTGCCCATGGGATTATTCCGATAATGTCACACAACTCGCCAGCTACAGCGCCAAGCAATTTCCAGATTGGATTTCGGCTTTACAAAAAGCTTCTGGAATTGATCCGGAATATGAAACATCTGGTATGTTGGTATTGCCGCCCTACAATAATGAAATTGCACAACAGTGGTGTTCAATACGGGGGGTTAAAATAGAACAATGCGCAGTATCTGATACTCTTGTCATCGAAAACAGTACTAAAACTTATCGTGGCAAAACGCACGATCACGCTTTATTCCTGCCGGATATTGCACAAGTGCGTAACCCAAGACTACTACATGCACTCATTAAGCGAGTTATGCAATTAGGTGGAAAAATCATAGAAGATTGTGCGGTCAATTGCCTTAATATTGCACGCCGACAAGTACAATCAATCACTGCATCGTGTGGTGAATTTACTGCTGACTACTATATCGTTTGCGCGGGTGCTTGGAGCAGAGAGATATTGGGAGTACACGCACTTAGCCTGGATATCAGGCCAATAAGGGGACAAATGCTCTTATTTAAATTTGATACACCACCAGTGCACACCATTATCGTGCAAAATGATTTATATATCATTCCGCGTCGCGATGGTCATTTACTCATTGGCAGCACACTTGAAGATGTCGGGTTTGATAAACAGACCACGACATCAGCACGCGATCACTTGTTAAAACATGCACAAGTTATTCTGCCATCACTTTGTAGCATGCCCGCAATCCAGCACTGGTCAGGGTTACGCCCAGGCTCACCGAACAATATACCCACTATAGGCAAGCATCCGGTCATTCACAATTTATTGATTAATAGCGGTCACTTTCGCTATGGCGTGACTATGGCACCAGCCAGCGCTGAGATTCTGGTTAATGAAATAACAAACGTACCGCAACCATTTGATATCACTCCATATCAGACAGGGTGGAATGTCAGTTAGCTATCACGCTTTGGGTAATGGAAACACAACCGACTCAACGACACCGCTTAATTCCTCTATTAACACATCTTCACCAATTTGCTCGGCTCCGATTTCCTTAAGTCGTGATATGACCTGTTGTACCAATATTTCTGGGGCTGAAGCGCCAGCAGTAATACCGATAACTTTCTTCCCATCAAACCACTGCTCTTGTAATTGCTCGGCGCGATCCACCATATAGGCTTCCACATTGGCATTCCGTGCCACTTCACATAACCGGTTAGAGTTTGAACTATTGGGAGAGCCCACCACAATGACCAAATCACATTGATCAACCATTTTTTTAACGGCATCCTGACGGTTCTGTGTGGCATAGCAAATATCATCTTTCTTAGGGCCGGTAATCATGGGAAATCGTCGTTTCAATGCATCGACAATGCGCGCAGCATCGTCGACTGACAGCGTCGTTTGTGTCACATAAGCTAGGTTGGTCTCATCCTGAACTTTTAGGGTATCAACATCCAATTCGGTTTCTACCAGATACATTCCTCTGTCTTCACCTTCAATTTGTCCCATCGTACCTTCGACTTCCGGATGGCCCTGGTGGCCGATCATAATAATTTCCTTCCCATCCTTGCGCATCTTGGCTACTTCCACATGAACCTTGGTAACCAATGGACAAGTTGCATCGAATACTTTCAATTGACGATCTGCCGCCTCTCGCCGTACCGCATGCGATACACCATGCGCACTGAAAATCAGAATACTATCTTGCGGCACCTCATCCAGACTCTCTACAAAAACAGCTCCCTTCTTTTCCAAATCTTCAACCACAAAACGATTATGTACAACCTCGTGGCGTACATAAATTGGCGCCCCATGCATTGTCAGCGCCCGTTCAACAATTTCTATCGCACGATCCACGCCGGCACAAAAACCTCTTGGATTTGAGAGTAATACTTTGATCATTTGTTTATTCTCCAATAATGGATATTCTGCTTATAGCCAATTCAGCTTCAGTAATAGATATTCTGCACTCAACTACGCGAATATCGGACATCGAAATTTTGGCAATCTTCATTCCTCTCGATACCGCTCGGCCAATGCAACGCGCTTCTCATAAGCCTCTCGAGCAATCTGAATGTCTTCGAGAAATTGCGGCAATTCTTTCATGAGCAATGCTTGTGGCCCATCGACCAATGCTTTACTGGGTGCCGGATGAAAATCAACCAATACCATATTGGCGCCCGCTGTTACACCTTGGGCGGTCACATGCATAACATCCAGAATACCATCCGGCGAACTTGCGCGCGTACCTACGGAATGCGAAGGATCGATACAGACCGGCATGCGAGTTAGTCGTCTGACAACAGGTACATGCGAAAAATCGACAAAATTACGATGCGGATCACCCATATTTGTTTTCATACCGCGCAGCCCAAAAACTACTTTGCGATTTCCTTCCGAGGCCAAATATTCAGCAGCATTCAAAGATTCATCCAGAGTTATACCAAAACCGCGCTTGATCAGCACTGGGAAATTCTGCTGACGACCGACAATTTTCAGCAACTCGAAATTCTGTGTATTCCTGGTTCCAATCTGCAGCATGACACCCGTCGCATTACCTGTTTGATACAGCGCATTGCGTATTTCTTCCAAATGAGATTCATGCGTAATCTCCATAGCAATCACTTTAATGCCGTATTTACCTGCCAGATCAAAAACATACGGCAAGCAGGTTTTACCATGCCCTTGAAATGAATAAGGACTGGTACGCGGTTTGTATGCGCCCATTCGGGTGCAAACCTGTCCGTGCTCACGCAATGCCTTCATCATCATTTCAACATGCTCAATGGTATCGACTGCACATAATCCAGCAAATACATTCAGCGTATCTTGCCCAAAACGAACGCCGTTATAATCAAAATATGTTGGTCGATCGTCATTTTTATGCCGCCCTAAAACACGATATTCCTCAGAAACACGAACAACCCGGTCAACACAAGGAAGAGAGCTGACATCTTCAATTGATAACACTTTAGTGTTACCAATCAGGTAGATTTCCGTCAACGTTTGTTCGACACCAACTTCAGTATGTACGCGCGTCGATATGCCCGAAAAATTGGCTAAATGCGCCAACAGCTGTTTATATTCCGGACTATCAGGCCGGGTATTTGGAACAAGAATAAGAATCATAAAATTTTCTAAAAAAGATAATGCCGATTCATTGGCATAAGATAAGACGGCTCAAGATTCTAACCGAAAAAACTGTCAGTTACTATCATTCTAACAATATCCGTACCGACCAATCTTCTCCAAAATTCTTCACTTTTATGGCCTAGCATCCATTTCCTCTGAAATATTCATTAGAACCGAATTTTCCGGTACAAAATATCACTTTTTAATGTCTTATGAATAGCCCTGAGACAATTTGTCACATAGCCATACACTAAAATTTAAGCTAATGT
>NZ_JAMWZS010000049.1 GCF_024282095.1 Nitrosomonas sp. | reverse complement strand
TGGTGGGTCTGGCTGGACTCGAACCAGCGACCAAGGGATTATGAGTCCCCTGCTCTAACCAACTGAGCTACAGACCCCTATATTATTATTTTAAGCTAAATCAATTATTCCCCGTATCCAAGAAACTCCGCAAACGCTCGGAACGTGCCGGATGGCGCAGTTTACGTAGTGCTTTGGCTTCAATCTGCCGGATACGTTCACGCGTGACATCAAACTGCTTTCCTACTTCTTCCAGCGTATGATCAGTATTCATTTCAATTCCGAAACGCATGCGCAGCACTTTGGCTTCACGCGGTGTTAATGAGTCCAGTATATCCTTTGTAACTCCCCTTAAGCTAGCATAGACTGCCGCATCGGCGGGTGCCATGGTTGCTGCATCTTCGATAAAATCACCCAAATGGGAATCTTCATCATCACCAATTGGCGTTTCCATAGAAATGGGTTCTTTGGAAATTTTAAGAATTTTACGAATTTTTTCTTCGGGCATTTCCATTTTCTGTGCCAGAACCGCTGGTTCTGGTTCTTGTCCGGTTTCCTGCAGAATCTGGCGTGAGATACGATTCATTTTATTGATCGTTTCAATCATATGCACTGGAATTCGGATAGTGCGCGCCTGATCGGCAATCGATCGAGTAATTGCTTGACGTATCCACCATGTTGCATAGGTTGAAAACTTATAGCCGCGCCGATATTCAAATTTATCGACCGCTTTCATTAAACCAATATTGCCTTCTTGAATCAGATCCAGGAACTGCAATCCACGGTTGGTATATTTTTTAGCAATCGAAATCACCAGACGTAAGTTTGCCTCCGTCATTTCGCGCTTAGCACGACGTGCTTTAGCTTCACCCGTCGACATCTTGCGATTGATCTCTTTCAGATCCTTAATAGGAATGCCAATCTTATCTTTCAGTGCCAGTAAATTCTGTTGCTCTTCCATAATTGCAGGCTTATAGTGTTCTAGCGCCTGACTATAGGGTTTACCTGCTTGGATTTCTTGCGCTACCCACTCAAGGTTTGTTTCATTCCCAGGAAATGTCTTGATAAAATGATTTCTTGGCATCTTCGCTTTGGATACACACAAATCCATTATCTTACGTTCATAGTTGCGGACATCACCAACTAATTCACGTTGCGTATCACAAAGCTTCTCGACCATTTTTGCCGAGAAACGAATAGCCATCAACTCAGATGAGATTTTATCCTGTAACTCAATATATCCGGAGTGATAAGGCCCTTCTTTTTCGAGCAGCGCTTGCATCTCATTATAAATCTCACGAATAACCGCAAAACGTTCCAGCGCATCAGCTTTTAGCTTCAACAAATTTGCACTGGCAACTGCGGCGTCTCCATCTTCGTCTTCATCTTCGTCATCGAGATCACCGGCTTCCAACTCTTGTTCCAATGATTCTTCGGAAAACTCTTCGTTCATGATGTCTTGTGCATTGGCATCTAACAATCCATCTACAACTTCATCAATACGCAGACTGTCTTTCTCAATTTCGGTTGCCAGACCGACAATTCCCGCAATAATCGGCGGACAAGCTGAAATCGCTTGAATCATATGACGCAGACCACCTTCGATGCGTTTTGCAATCTCAATTTCACTTTCACGCGTCAGTAACCCTACTGAACCCATTTCACGCATATACATACGCACAGGATCCGTCGTACGGCCAAACTCAGAGTCTACCGTAGAAAGCGCAGCTTCAGCCTCCTCCGCCACATCCTCGTCGGCGACGGTTGTTGCAGCATCCGACATCAACAATGTTTCAGCATCCGGCGCTTCATCATGCACCGATATGCCCATATCATTGATCATGCTGATGATGCCTTCTATCTGTTCCGCATCCAACATATCATCGGGCAAATGATCGTTGATTTCGGCATAAGTCAGATAACCGCGTTCCTTACCTAACCCGATCAGTATTTTCAGGCGCATGCGACGTGCCTCAATATCTTGCGGCAACGCTGCACTATTCTGGCCGACAGAAATAGGCGCCAGCTCATCCAATTGATCAGAAGCTGCTTTTATTTTTTTTGGCGTTCTGCCCCGGGTCTTCTTACCGTTACCGGACTCTATATCATTAGTATCCAATACTGCTTGCGCTATCTCATCAATGCTGCTGTCAATTGCTTTAGGAGATGTTTTGACTTGTTTTTCAGTTTTAGCTGCTAACTGGTTGGGTGCCTCTTTTTCCACCATTTCTTTATCGGTATTTTTTATTTTTTTAGCTGCTACTTTCTCTTTCTTGATAACTTCAGTATCTTTTGACTTGACCACTTTTGTTCTTGGCATATTGTATTCCAATTAATATGGATAAATTAAAAGCTGAAAGCGCCAGATTATATCAAAATTCGACACTACTGACACTCAGTAATTCACTTCATAACATGGCTAACCGTTGCAATTCCCGTTTTTCTTCATCGGTTAACTTATCCAAAGATTTGCTGTGTAGCTCAGTCATACGCTTCTTATTTTGTATTTGTTGCAATTTCTTTAAGGTATCCAAAAATTCCATCTCTATATCGTCCGGATCACCCCATTCCAGGGTCTCACTTTCAATACTCTCCAGTAGCGTTCTATATGGGCTATCTTGCAAGTAAGTCAGCACCGAAGGAGTTGATTTACTCTCAGCCAAATGCGCATGTGTATTCAAAAAATCAACCAGCGTTTTTAGTGCAGCAAATTCTTCGGTGTTTTCACTGCATTCGACAAGCAAATTTCTATCCAGTTTAGCGATATAATCCGGACTGTACAACAGCATCCGAATTAACCGATGATAGAGCGTAATCTGCTGTTTTCTTGGTACATTGCCTATCTTGCGAGCCGCCGATATACGTTTCACTTGCAACAAATCTTCCAATTCATCCCGACTAATCCCACTCAATTCAACCAAGCGATTTAAAAGTATCAATGACAGTGCCGATGCCTTCACTTGCTGCAGCAAAGGTTTTGCATCATTCACCAATTTAGCACGACCTTCACCGGTTTGAAGATTTATTCCTGAGCATAATTCCTTGAATAAAAACTCAGACAAGGGTATTGCTTGTTTGAGTTGCCGTTCAAAAGATTCCTTTCCATAGTGACACACATAACTGTCAGGATCCTCTCCTTCAGGCAAAAACAGAAAACTTAAATATTTACCATCCGAAATGAGTGCCAGACTATTCTCAAGCGCACGCCATGCTGCCTTTCTACCTGCTTTATCGCCATCAAAACAGAAAATAATGCGATCAGTCTGACGCAAAAGTTTTTGAATGTGGAAACTGGTCGTCGCTGTGCCTAAAGCAGCCACGGCATAATCAATCCCATGTTGCGAGAGGGCGATCACATCCATATAACCTTCGACCACAACCACACAATTCGCTTCACGAATGGCACGACGGGCGGAGAAGAAATTATATAATTCCCGGCCTTTCTCAAATAAAATTGTTTCTGGAGAATTCAAATATTTCGGCTCTTCCTGTTCCAATACTCTGCCGCCGAAACCAACAATCTGGCCTTTTTGATTAAGAATCGGAAACATGATGCGGTCTCTGAATCGATCATATTGCCTGGCTTCATCATTAACGATGACCAGCCCTGCCTTTACTAATAATCTCCGGGTTTCTTCAGATTGATAATCAGGAAAAACCGCTTCAAGGTTTTGCCAACCCGCAGGCGCATAACCCATGGCAAACCGCGCTGCTGTTTTACCGGACAATCCACGTTTTTTGAGATAGGCAATCGCTTTTTCTGAAACTTTCAGTTGCTCTCGATAAAACTGAGTGGCAACCTGCATCACATCAATTAAATCCTGTGGTGATACCTCTGAATTATGACTACTGTCGCCCTCTATCCGATACTGTGACAAATCATTTGCACCAATTTGTTTGGAAATTGTATCGACTTGCTGCACCGGTACTTGCATGCCTGCATAGGCGGCCAAGTCACGCACCGCCTCAACAAAACTCAAACCACTATAATCGATCAAAAAACTGATCGCATTACCATGTGCCCCACAACCAAAGCAATGATAAAACTGCTTGGTTTGGCTGACCGTAAACGAGGGAGTTTTTTCACTGTGGAACGGGCAGCAGGCTACAAAATTAGCACCTGCTTTTTTAAGCGGAACATGACGATCAATCGCATCAACGATATCTACACGACTGAGTAAATCATGAATAAAAGGCTGAGGAATCATCTATAGAAAACTATCAATAGTGCCCGGCAATCAATTATAAAGAAATTACAGTTTCTTTAAAGACCAGCAACTCCTGAGAAAAGCGCAATCTCAGGCTGATATTTTTTCTTTAATCAGTGTTGATACTTTTGCCATATCAGCACGCCCGGCAAGCTTCGGCTTCAACAAAGCCATCACCTTACCCATATCCTGCATGCCTTTTGCCTCTGTCGCTGAAATTGCTTCAGCAATCAAAGCATCTATCTCAACGTCACTCAGTGCTTGCGGCATATAAGCACTTAAAATAGCAACTTCGTCTTTTTCCTTATCAGCCAAATCGTTACGCAGCGCAGCCTCATATTGTGCAATAGAATCTCTACGCTGTTTGAGCATTTTTTCGATCACCGCAATTACCGCTGCATCATCAAGTACTATGCGCTCATCCACTTCACGCTGCTTGATAGCAGCCTGCAACAGACGGATCGTATCGCGCTGTTTAGTGTCACCCGAGCGCATAGCAGCCTTCATATCATCAGTAATTTTCTGTTTCAAACTCATAGTAGCAGTTTCCAACGCAACCATTAGGCTTTCACATGATACTCAAAAGACAGAAGCATCCAGTTACTTTCATGTAAATAGTTATGATCTAATAAAGTTTAGGAGGTAGCAATTGACTACGCAACCGTTTGTAATTGCGCTTAACAGCCGCTGCCAGTTTACGTTTACGTTCTGCCGTTGGCTTTTCATAAAACTCACGCGCACGCAACTCTGTCAGTATCCCTGTTTTTTCTATGGATCGCTTGAAACGTCGCATAGCAACTTCAAATGGCTCATTTTCCTTAACTTTAATAGTCGTCATAAATATGCAAAATCCTCGGTTGTTGGTTAGTGTTAATATATAATGTCTTCTTTTTTCGCGCCGGAACGACAAATTATCAAGGCGTAACAAAAGTTTTTGATTATAACACCAAGAATTCTGTTATAAAAGAACAAATCTTCTCTCCTATTTTCCCTCATGCTTGTTCTAGGTATTGAAACCTCTTGTGATGAAACAGGAATCGCACTTTTCGACACAACGCGAGGTTTACTCAGTCACACACTCTATTCACAAATAGCAATGCATAGTGAATATGGCGGTGTGGTGCCGGAACTGGCATCGCGCGATCACATTCGACGTGTTCTCCCATTGATCAAGCAAGCTTTACGCACAGCGCAATGTCAATTACACGAAATCGACGCCATTACTTATACACAGGGGCCCGGATTGGCTGGCGCGCTCTTGGTTGGCGCCAGTATTGGCGCCGCAATGAGTTTTGCGTTAAACATTCCTGCACTCGGTATCCATCACCTGGAAGGCCACCTATTATCACCGTTATTATCCACGCCAGCACCAAGCTTCCCGTTCATTGCATTGCTGGTATCCGGAGGCCATACACAGCTGATGCAAGTCGATGGTGTAGGTCAATACACGCTGTTAGGCGAAACAGTTGATGATGCAGCAGGCGAAGCTTTTGATAAAACAGCAAAATTATTGGGATTGGGTTATCCAGGCGGCGCGGCCTTATCAAAACTTGCACAGCAAGGTCAGCCAGATCGCTTCAAACTTCCGCGACCAATGCTCAATAGCGGGGATCTCAACTTTAGTTTCAGCGGCCTGAAAACTGCGGTGCTTACTTTGATTAACAAGCAGGAAATCACACAACAAACCCGTGCGGACATTGCTTTGGCTTTTCAGCAGGCTATTGTGGAAGTATTAACACAAAAATCTTTGTCGGCGCTATCACAGACCGGCCTCACACAACTGGTCGTCGCTGGTGGCGTAGGCGCCAATGCACAATTACGCCAGAATCTCAGCAACAAGGCAGCTTCAAACGGAGCAACCGTTTTCTATCCGGAACTTGAATTCTGCACCGATAACGGCGCCATGATCGCCTTTGCCGGCGCAATGCGATTGCAGGCCACGCCTCATAAAATCCGGCAACCTGCAAACAGCTTCACCGTCAAGGCGCGCTGGAATCTGGAGACGCTTGAAGCATCGAACGACTAATCAGGAGCCGAGGATTTCTTTTCGCCAATGCGCCCTTCTTTGCCAGCCAGCAAATTAACAATGTTCGATTGATGGCGCCACACCAACACCAATGACATGCACAAAACCGCCAGCGTACTCTCTTCAAAACCCAGCATGCTCACGGTATAAAGCGGCGCAAGTACTGCCGCAACCAAAGCCGACAAAGATGATATGCGCCAAATCAACGCAACCAACAACCAAGTCACTATCGCCATCAAACCAACCCACGGATTTAAACCCAGCAACACACCCACCGCAGTTGCAACGCCTTTGCCGCCCTGAAAACGCAGAAATACTGGGAAAACATGCCCAAGAAATACTGCCAGTGCAACCACAGCAATCCCTTCATTACCCAATCCCCCAATCGGGGCATAATATTGCGCCAAAACCACCGCAAGCCAGCCTTTACCGGCATCGCCCACCAATGTCAAAACAGCCGCAGCTTTCTTACCACTACGCAAGACATTGGTTGCTCCCGGATTCTTAGAACCGTATGTACGCGGATCCGGCAATTTAAAAATCCAACTGGATACCACAGCGAAAGAAACAGATCCCAATAAATAAGCCGACAAAGCAAACAACAATATTGTCATGTGTAATTAGCACCACCCAAACAAAATAGAATAGAATCCCGGATATTTCACATCAGCAAAACGCCCATTAAAGAAACATTGGCTCAGTGCTTTTTTAATTCCGGCAGCAGCTTGCTCATTTTAGCGCTTAATCACCGATGGATATTATCTTTCTGCACGATTTCAAAGCAAAAACCTTAATTGGAATTTACCCATGGGAACGCAAAGTCCCCCAAACCATTCAATTAGATCTGGAGATCGCACTCCCAACCAGCCGGGCATGCCAATCGGATCGCATTGAAGACGCGCTGGATTATGCCTTGATCATCGAAAGAATTAACAAGATTCTGGCAGAACAACACTTTTCTTTACTGGAAGCATTGGCTGAGCACATCGCACAAACCATCCTAAAAGAATTTCGAGCACCGTGGATCAAAGTCAGCATTGCAAAACTCGGGATTATACGTGGGGTTAAAAAACTGGGCGTATGCATTGAACGGACATCTGTGATCACATGAACATGTTATAAAAGAACTAATCGAGTTGGTCACAGTCCATTTCGGATAGTTAGCAATCTTTTTCACACGATTCGATTTAAAAAATTTGCGACGGCTAACTCCATACTTGATAATATTATTTCACTCATCTGAATTCAGGAGGTGTGCAATGCAAACACTACGAATCAACCCTATCATTTGCTGCAGCTTAGTGGCATTTTTCATGAATAGCGCGGTGCTGGCAGAAGAGCAGGATATCAGTGAAATTCAAAAACGATTCAATGCGGAAACTATCAACAAGCGCTTCAGTGTCCCTAGTGATGCGGCATTAACATCTGCCCTTAAAGAAGCTACGCAAAGAGGCACACCGACCAGGACGCAAGTCTATGCACCAGGCTGTTTTGGTTTGGGGTGTGTTTTAGGACAAAACATTGGCTATGGAAGTTATTTAGGAGGCTACGCACGTCCGTATTATGGTGGTCTTTATGGCGCAAATAATTACACGCCCTATTATTCCGGTTGGTAATTTTCCAAATCAGAGTGAACGGCATATCGTTGTGGTTCAAACCATTTAACAGACCGTTGAGAAGCTATCTGCGTTGCCGCTGCGGTGTTAAAAACAGTCAGTGAATTTGTGGATCGAATTCATTGACTGTATATTTGATTATTCAAGAACTTTAAACTTTTTCATTTAATTTTATAACATAAAAGGGGGGATGCAATGGGGTATTCCATCAATAAGAGCACCTGGATACTGGCGGGAATTATGATATTTTCTTTGATCTTAAGTGGATGTGCTGCAGTTCATACATCCATCGCAAAGAAAGATCTGGATGTTCAAACCAAAATGAGTGACTCCATTTTTCTGGATCCCGTTGAACCGAGCCAGAAAACCATTTATATGAATATCCGCAACACCTCCGATAAAACCAATTTTGATATTACAGGCACAGTTGCCAGAGCACTTGAAGGCAGAGGTTACCGCATCACCAACAACCCCAAAGAAGCCCATTACTGGCTGCAAGTTAATGTTCTGAGTGTCGATAAAGCCAGCCCTACCGCCGCAGAAGCTGCCTTAAGAGCGGGCTATGGCGGCATGGGAGGTGCCGCATTGGGCGCGGCGGTAGGAACAGCTACGGGTGCGGCTATAGATGGTTGGAGCGGGGCAGGTATCGGTGGATTAGCCGGTGCTGCTGCTTTTGGTCTCGTAGGCACCATTGCAGACGCTGCTGTAAAAGATGTTACGTATATGGCCATTACCGACGTTGAAATAGCAGAACGCGCTGAGAAAGGCGTGATTGTTCGCGAGGACAGACAGCAAGATGCAAAACAAGGCGTGGGTGGTGCAAGAAGACAGTCTTCCACCAAAGTCAGCGAAATGAATAAATTTCGTACTCGCGTTGTCAGTACAGCCAACAAAGCAAATTTGCAATACGAAGAAGCCGCGGTTGAACTTACCAATGGACTCGCGCGTTCCATTTCCGGACTCTTCTAAAATAACTCATTGGTTCATGACACCATTCCTCCAGTAGCCAGCAATCGCAACTGGAGGAAGCAAAATAACTTCTTCATCTGCAAACACACCATTAACAAAATACGTAGGAGACCATGATGCAAAGAAAAACAACGTCAATCGTGCTGGCACTGGTTGTATTGTTTGCTGCTTCTGTCGTGCAAGCTCAGAAAAGCAACCAAGCTGCCGACAGTCGCGCTGTCATCAATCGCATGACTAAAGAACTTGGACTCAATGAAACCCAGCAATCCAAAGTCGAAGCCATTCTCAACAACGAAAAAAAGAAAGTTGAAGCTGTTTTCAATGAGGAAAAGAAACAATTGCAATCGATTCAAGAAGAAACACGGGCAAGTCTGCAAGCAGTGCTAACACCCGAGCAAATGGATAAGCTCGATAAAAAAATGCGGCAGGGAAACAGTGAAAAGAATACCCAGAAAAAATAAGACTCAGATAATAGCGTTTAACAGGCCGCTGAAAAACGTTTCCGCCGACAACCGATGCAAGGCAAAAACAGGCGGGAAAGCGCGCAGTTGACGCGTAATCAATGCGTATTTTGAGCCTGTCTTATGTTCACTGATAGCGCGCAGGATCGGCTATCCCCATTGCCTCAAACCCGGCACGCCGAATACGGCAGGAATCACAAATGCCGCAAGCTTGCCCCAGTTCATCCGCCTGATAACAGGAAATAGTCAATCCGTAATCAATGCCAAGTGCAAGCCCTGCTTGGATAATCTCCTGCTTTGATAAATGCATGAGCGGCGCATGAATGGTTATTTTCTTACCCTCAACGGCTGCTTTGGTTGCCAGATTCGCCATCTTCTCAAAGGCTTGAATATATTGCAGGCGACAATCGGGATAACCGGAGTAGTCAACCGCATTCACGCCGATAAAAATATCCTGACAGTCCAGTGTTTCTGCCCATGCCAGTGCCAGCGACAGCATAATGGTATTTCTGGCAGGCACATAGGTAATGGGAATGCCGATATTTTCTCCCGAGACCGGCACTTCGAGCGATTGATCGGTGAGTGCGGATCCACCAAACACTGTCATATCCAGCCGGATAGTTTGATGGGCATGAGCACCCAAAGACCGCGCAACATTTTGCGCAGCCGTTAATTCTGACCGGTGCCGCTGACCATAATCGACACTCAGGGCATGGCACTGAAATGCTTGGTTCCGTGCAATAGCCAATACCGTTGCAGAATCCAGTCCACCCGATAACAATACAATCGCTTTTTTCATACACTGACCGCCCTGACCGATTGGAGCACAGCAAGCATTAACGCCCCGGCCCCTCTCCCCACAGTAATTTATGCAGCTGAATCTGCATTCTCACAGATAATTTGTCACGCAAAATCCAGGCCGCCAATATCGCCGGGTCAAGCTTGCCATGAACAGGTGAAAATAAGATAGGACATATTTGCTGTAATTGCTTGTTGTGAATGATTTCACAAGCCCATTGATAATCCGCTTCATCACAAAGTACAAATTTAATCTCATCCTGTTGAGTCAGATAAGCAAGATTGGACCAGTTATTTTTAGTCATTTCTCCCGAGCCGGGCGTTTTGATATCCATCACTTTACACACCCGTGTATCCACACCGGATAACTCCAGTGCGCCGCTGGTTTCCAGTGATACTGAATACTGCGCATCGCACAACGCGGTTAATAATGATAAGCATGCTTTCTGTGCCAAAGGCTCGCCGCCTGTCACTGTCACATAATGGGTTTTATAATGCGCGACTTGATTCAGGATTTCTGATATCGATATATTGTCGCCGCCGGTAAAAGCATAGGCCGTATCACAATAGCCGCACCGCAAAGGACATCCCGTCAAACGTACAAAAACCGTTGGTAAGCCGACGCGACTTGTCTCCCCTTGTAAGGAAAAGAAAATCTCACTGATACGCAAAGTTGTCGTTTCTAGTGTTTGCACAATGATTGACTACCTGGGGAAAGAAATTATCCGCATTGCTTGCGGGTTGCAATGTAACAAATAGCGTGGCGCTATTTATTTAAATATGAATTTATTTGAAATTGGCCAAACGCTGCTTGGCTTTTTTTGCGGCGTCACTGCTCGGATATTTCGCTACTAAATCTTCTAACGTGTGCTTACTCGCCTTACTATCGCCCATTTCATACTGACTACTGGCCATATTCAGAAAAGCATCCGGTGCTTTTAGGCTATCCGGATACTTATTAATCAATCGCTTCTGTGCATCAATGGCCAATTGATAATCACGTAGCGCGTAGCGTGCATTACCAATCCAATAGGCAGCCCCAGGCGCCAAACTCGATTGCGGATAGCTCTCTAAGAAATTCTCAAATTGAGCGATGGCACTTGCATAATCGCCATTTTTAAATAAATTAAAGGCTTCTTTATAGGCATTATTTTCTACCGGGCCGGGCGGCGTCAATTCATTGGACGACAATGTTCCTGAATCAGGTTGTGCCACAGCAACTGTTTCTTCAGTTGCTGCAGGCTCCGGCATTGCTGCAGCCGCCGCTGGTGAAGAAGGCACTACTACCGAGTCATTGGGTGGCGGTGTTACCATGCTCTGCGGTGAGCTTTTCGGGCTGGGATGAGATGAAGGAGTTCGCTTATTAGGTTGCTCAATCTCGCGCAAGCGGTTGTCCAAATCAATATAGAAATCCCGCTGCCGCTTTTGTAGCAACGAATTATCGTTACTCAGCATTTCTACTTGCCCGTTTAACTTACCCAACTCAAGCCCGAGCGTTTCAACCTTCGCATACAGTTCAAGCAGCGCCTGGCTATTCAACGCTTGCTCCATTTTGGCAATACGCGCTTCCATTTCACTGACTTGTTTACGTAAGGCACTAATTTGTTCGCGTGCCTCATCATCGCCAAACAATGCCGCATGACCGGCATTACCACTCATTAATAGCAATAGTAGGAAAGCGCGTATCAGCATGTTTACTCACCTCGATAAAGAATATCTGTACGGCGGTTCTGACTCCAGGCTGATTCGCCATGCCCCAATGCGCGTGGCTTTTCTTCGCCCAAACTCACCGATTCAATCTGCTCATCGCGAGCACCTGCTAATGTCATCATATTTTTTACGCTATCCGCACGACGTTGTCCCAACGCAAGATTGTATTCACGGCTGCCACGATCATCGGTATTGCCCTGCAGAATCACACTGGCACTGGCATTGTCACGTAAGAACCGAGCATGCGACAGCACTAATTCCCGGTATTCACTTTTAACGGTATAGCTATCATAGTCATAAAAAACGCTACGTTTTGACAGAATGCTGTTAGGGTCTTGCAGTTGACTAAAATAGCTCGGTCTGCCGGAACCGGAACCCATCAGATCACTGCCGCCCGAACCGCTACCGGCTCCACCTGCGGTCAGATCATCAACCTCAGGCTGGGTTGTTTGGCTGGCGCACGCTGATAACAAAACAATTAATGCAATACCTGCTAATTTCCTCATTTATTCACTCCTCGTAATTAAAAAACTTGCGTTATTTCCACTTAGGCAGAGGCCCCCATGCCGGCTCTCTGATATCACCTGTTTGTACTGAAAGATGTTGCCTGGTTTGCCCATCCCTTGAAACAGCGGATAATATACCATGCCCGTCAATCTCAGTCGCATACAAGATCATCTTGCCATTGGGCGCGAAACTGGGAGATTCATCAAATTTGGAATTGGTCAGTATTTGTACCTGGCGCGAACCGATTTCTTGAACGGCTACGTTAAATTGACTATCGTTGCGATGGATAAACGTGAAACTTTTACCATCCTGACTAAAATCCGGGCTGACATTGTAACTCCCCTCAAAAGTGAGGCGTTCAGCATTACTGGTTTCGGTATTGGTGACTGCCATGCGATAAATTTGCGGGCTGCCGCCGCGATCAGATGTAAATAGGATGTACCGGCCATCGGGAGAAAAATTTGGCTCGGTATCAATTCCGGAACTTCTGCTCAATCGCTGTAAGCCACTGCCATCTGCATTCACCAGGAATATTTGCGACCCGCCTTGTCCGGTTAATACGACAGCCAGTTTTTTACCATCAGGCGACCAGGCCGGTGCACTGTTACTGCCTTTAAAGCTGGCAACCGCTCTACGCTCACGCGTTGATAATGTTTGTACATACACAATCGGTTTTTTGTTTTCAAATGAAACATAGGCCAGTTGATTACCATCCGGCGACCAAGCCGGAGAAATAATCGGCTCCGTGTATTCAATGATGGATTGTGCGTTATAACCATCTGCATCCGCAACTTGCAGTGCATACTTATTGCCGCGTTTCAGCACATAGGCAATTCGCGTACTGAACACCCCCACATCGCCGGTCAATGCTTCATAAATAACGTCGGCAATGCGATGCGCGGCGGCACGCAATTGTGTTTTAGGAACAGTAATCGACAAACCTGTCAATTGCGATTTTTTCGCAACATCCATCAAACGGAATTGAATCTCCACTTGATCACCGGATAACGCCACCGTACGGCCAATGACCAACGCATTGGCGCCGCGATTGACCCAATCCGCATATACCACATCTGTCGGTACATGCGGAGATAATCCGGAGGAATCCACCAATTTGAACAAGCCAGTACGTTGCAAATCAGCACCGATCACCGGCGTGATGCCCTGATGAAGTTTATTTTCTTCTGCAAAAGGAACAATGGCGATGGGTATGCGAGATGCGCCGCCACCAAAAATTTCGATATTCAGTTGCGCGTGCAAAGGCGCACTCATCCACCATAAAAGCAGAATCAATGTACTACGAATAGTTTTGAACCAATGAATTGACATAAATATTAAGTTGTTAGAAAGCAAAAAATTCCCGCTGATTATAACAATCATTCACGATAATGCACGGTAATATTCAAGTTACGAAACTCATTAAATAAAGCAGGATCAGGCGGTAGTGGCAATGGTTTTGATAAAAAGATCGCACGCTCGACAGCGCTATCAAAAGCCGCATGTCCGCTACTCTTGCTTAATCTGACATCCAGAATATCGCCTCCCGGAAGCAATGTGACACTGAATTCAACCACCGGATTACCTGGCAGATCAGGCGGCATGACGATTCTGCTTCTGATTTTGGCAAGAATCATCGCCTTATATTTGGAAATCTCGTTCGTTATCTGATTTTTCGCCGCTGCTTGCTGAGCAGCGCGTTTGGCTTCAGCTTCCCGCTGTGCCTTTGCTTCTTGTTCACGCTGCCGCTGTACGGCTTGCTCTTTTTCTTTCTGCTTTTGCAATTCCTTTTGTTTTTCCAGCTCTTTCTGCTTCTCGAGTTCTTTTTGTTTTTCCAGTTCTTTCTGTTTTTCTAATTCCTTTTTCTTTTCAAGCTCCTTTTGCTTTTCAAGCTCTTTCAATCTTTCCTGCTCTTTAATTTTCTCCTGCTCTTTTTTCTTTTGTTCTTCCACATCCGGCTTAGCCTCTTTAATGGGCTCAGGCTTCTCTTTCATCGCGATATCAGGTTTCTTAATCGGTGGCGTAGCCACTTTCTGCGGCGCGGGCTTGGGTGGCTCCGACTTAGCTGGTTCTGGCTTGGGCGGCTCTGGTTTAGGTGGTTCCGTTTCTGGTTCCGGCTTAGGTTTGACAGGTTCCTGAACGGGCTTAGGTTGCTTCGGAGGTGGTTGAGTTTTTACCGGCTCCTGCACAGGTTTAGGCAACTCTGTCCATATATCTACGACCATGCCTTCTGGCGGATGATCTTTCCAATTCAAACCAAAAATCATTAGCGCGATAAAAACGAGATGTACCAGCACCGCCAGCACGCCCGCCAATAATGATCTCGGTTCGGAATGGGGAAAATTGCGTAAGACGCTCACACTCATTACAGCTCATTCATTTTTGTTGAGCCAGCAAACCTACTTTCTGCACTTGATTTTGCTGCAGAATGTCCATCACTTTGATCACTTCCTCGTAACGTACATTTTTGTCGGCCGCAATCACCACCGGCTGTTCCGTATTCTGTGCCTGTTTTTGCTTAATGGCCTCAATCAACTGGTTCCGATCCACTTTCTGTTCCACCGATGATTTGGCGCGATCACGTAAGGTCAAACTGCCATCCGCTTTAATGATCACTTCCAGTGGTGCAGCCGGTGTCGCCAATGATTTGCCAATCTGTGGCAATTCAATCTGCCCATGGTTAATCATCGGCGCTGTAATCATAAAAATGATCAGCAACACCAGCATGACATCAATGTATGGCACCACATTGATTTCATTCATTAATCGATGCTTGGCACGACGCGCCATACAATCCTCTCAGTTGTGATTATCCGGCTGCTCGCCGTTGCAATACATTGGATAGTTCTTCCATAAAGCTCTCAAACCGGGTTGCCAGTTGATCAGTACCGCTGGCATAGCGGTTATAAGCAACCACGGCAGGAATTGCCGCGAACAATCCCATCGCCGTTGCAATCAACGCTTCCGCAATACCCGGTGCGACATGTGCAATGGTGGCTTGTGTGACACTGGATAAGCTGCGAAAAGAATTCATAATTCCCCACACAGTACCTAACAAACCAATATAAGGACTGACTGACCCGACTGTGGCCAGAAACGATAAGTGTGATTCCAGATAGTCCATTTCCCGCTGATAGGTTGCCCGCATGGCTCTACGGGTACTTTCCATCACCGCTTCAAGATCAGATCCTGCTGGATGCTTATTAAATTCACTAAAACCGGCAGCAAAGATGCGTTCCATACTGCCTGAGTCATAGCGCGAATTTGTCGTGCGCTGATAAAGCGCATTCATATCGGCGCCACGCCAGAAAACATCCTCAAAATCATCAGTCTTCTTTATCTCGTTGCGAATAACGAATAATTTACGAAAAATAAACCACCATGATAAAAGCGAAATCATGACTAAAATCAACATCACCAGTTGTACCAACAAACTGGCACTACTGATCAGATGCAGAAATGACATATCTTGTGTAACTGTTGTACTCATGCGGGTTTCCCGATTCTCTCACGTAATGGTGCAGGAATGCTGACTGGCTTCAGTGTTTCTGCACCGACACACACCACATGGATCGTGGCATTCACTAATTTGACATGGCTGCATAAAATTTCCTGAGATAGCGCAATGCGGCTTCTGCCCATCTCCTGAACGACCACTGTCACATTCAAAAAATCATCAAGGACCGCCGGCTTGAGGTATTGGATCTCAAGCGAGCGTACCATGAACAACACATTGTGAATTTCAGTTAGTAATTTTACATTAAACCCTAATTCCCTGAGCCACTCATAGCGCGCACGCTCCATAAAATTAAGGTAAGTTGAATGATATACCACGCCGCCAGCATCCGTATCTTGATAGTAGACACGCACAGGCAGTGAAAAATTATTGATTAACATGCTGTTTCGTTAAGCAGGAAAAACGCCTGTCGATAAATAACGGTCGCCGCGATCACACACAATAAATACAATCACCGCATTGTCAACTTGCGCGGACACATGCAATGCCGCTGCCAAAGCACCGCCCGATGAGATGCCTGCAAAAATCCCTTCTTCGCTTGCCAGACGGCGCGTTAAATCTTCAGCGTCTCCTTGAGAAACGTATAATAATTCATCCACTCGTTGCGCATCATAGATTTTAGGCAAATAAGCAGGCGACCATTTGCGAATGCCAGGAATTTGTGAACCTTCCTCCGGCTGTACACCAATCACCTTAATAGCCGGTCGCTGTTCTTTGAAAAATCTCGAGCAGCCCATGATCGTTCCGGTAGTTCCCATGCTGCTGACAAAATGAGTAATTTTTCCATCGGTATCGCGCCAGATTTCTGGCGCTGTGCCTTCATAATGCGCCAATGGATTATCCGGATTAGCGAATTGATTAAGAATAATGCCTTTCCCTTCACTCTGCATTTTCTCCGCCACATCACGCGCCTGCTCCATACTGCCGGATTTGGGAGTCAGAATTAGCTCTGCACCGTATGCGCGCATGGACTGTCGCCGTTCTACACTCAGATTTTCCGGCATGATCAGCACCATGCGATACCCCATAATAGCAGCAGCCATCGCCAACGCGATACCGGTATTGCCACTGGTTGCCTCAATCAGCGTATCGCCCGGTTTAATTTCTCCACGTTGCTGCGCATGAGAAATCATGGACAATGCCGGCCGATCTTTTACCGAACCAGCAGGATTATTACCCTCAAGTTTGGCAAGAATGATATTGCTGGTTGTCCCAGGCAGATGCTTGAGTTTTACCAAGGGCGTGTTACCAACATAACTTTCAATCGTTTTATACATGGATGAAAACTTCATAAGTGATCGCTTGAGATTATCACATATGCACCCTGCATGAAACATTGTGACCGCCTAAATAAAAGCCCCTCTGAGAGAATTCCAGAAGGGCTTTTATTTAGGAAGATCTCCTATAACCAGGAGCTATTCTTGTTTAGCCGGAACTTCAGCACTTTTATCGGATTCAACCGCAACCACAGCTGGCTATTTTTTGGTTCTTTTTCCCGTGGCGGAAACTGCAGGCTTAGCAAATGCTTTGATGAAAAAAGATCAAATCGCTCAATTTTTTTTATTAACACGCCGCCTTTTGAAGCTGCTAATCCAAAGATAGCGATTGATGCGGTTTTTCAGGATCGACTACTTAATCTTACCCATAGTTAGAAGTATGACTCTGCACAAGATGTTGCATAGAAGTATAGGGAGGAATGTACCTGGAATGCACATGCGTGCGAGGATGGGATTCGAACTATCACATGCAACTCAATATACAAAGGCACGCAGTTATTTGTGAAGTAAAAGTTACTCACAAAGTTACTCACATTTTGAAAAATACCTCCTATTACAGGCTGTAAAAAAAATCATTTTAATTTAGCTTATTTTGCAACTAAATTTTATTAA
>NZ_JAMWZS010000048.1 GCF_024282095.1 Nitrosomonas sp. | reverse complement strand
ATGAGGATAACAAGATTGAACATTATCTCAATGATGTTGAACTGGAGCGATTGCTGACCGTGCTGTATACCGATGAGAATCGACCTGTCTGCATGATCGCATTGTTCCTGCTATGTACCGGTTGTCGCTTGAATGAAGTATTGTCAGCCAAATGGAGTGATGTGGATCTGAATAAAGGCGTATTTACCATCAGAGCCACCAACAGCAAAAGCAAGCGACTGCGTGCTGTGCCATTGAACGGAACGGCCCTGGAAGTGCTGACACAATTGGATACGCAAGGAAAGTTTGAGTATTTGTTCATCAATCACCAGGCTGGCAATCCATACACAACCATCACCAAGGTATGGCAAAGGCTGAGAGCAAAAGCAGGGTTGAAGCATCTGCGTTTGCATGATTTGCGTCATCTGTATGCATCTTTCCTGGTCAACAGTGGAAGGACTTTGTATGAAGTGCAGCAAATCCTGGGGCATTCCGATCCTAAAGTGACGATGCGTTATGCGCATTTGTCGACGCGAGCATTGCAGGATGCCGCTAACAGTGCGTCGGTTAAAATTCGCGAAATGATGCAGGTTGCACGGTAGCGACTGGTCGAAAACTGCGGGGCAGGGGGTGAAAATTCCCTCGCCTCGTCCCCAGAATTGTCCGCCTCGGACCCGTTTCGGGGGGGGGATGGCCCATCCCCATCGGGTGTCCCCGGAGTGTGGCAGTGGGCAATTTTGGGGCAGTTCTGGGGGAATTTTCCAGAGGTGCTCGCCAACATTCGGTTTCTAGCGGATGTGTTCGGAAACGGTTCAGTGAAAATTCAAGTATTCGATTGATTCTAATCTGAAAACCCGAAAACCGGAGCAGCATATGGCCGTTCAGGTTCGGTATTGGTTCGGTTAAATTCGGAAAAATTGGCGGTGCGAAAAAAGTGACTATCTTTTCTTCGACTTTGCAGGCATAAATTTTCGGGTGTCTGCTTCTGTTAATCCGCAGGTCCCAGGTTCGAGCCCTGGTCGGGGAGCCAAAATAAACAATAAGTTGCATAACAAAATAAACTGGTGATAAATATCAGTAGACTAATTAGATAAAAGTTCGTAGAGTGTAATCTCTCTCACTCCAAAGTTTTTTGTGCAAGGTTTAATGAAAATCATCTAGCCCACAAAGATAAACACACGGCCAAAAATGGCCTATACCAATTAAAGATTGGAAGCCTGCACTAAACAGGTTTACTATTCAATTTGAGGAGAGAATCTCGCTCCGCTTTAAACTCCATTTACACAAAATCTAGGAAACCCCTTAATTATAGAAAGCTAATTTGGTGTGTAAGTCGACATTATATTTATATGTGATGAAAACAGCCTCTTTGAGGTGCTCCAGCGATAAGAGTTGGTTCTATCGGAGATGATCTGCTCTCTCAGACTGCGAACTTTAGGGAGGGACTTCATGAACCTGAGGTTTGCTGGAAATGTTGTTTGGCATATGCAAAAAGGCTAAATCGATTTTTAATTCCTAATTTACTAAAAATAGAAGTTAAATGATTACGTAGTGTATGCTCACTCATACACAGTTTGGCTGCTATTTGTTTGTTTTGTTCTCCACCGACCCCATCTGAAAATGCTCTAAGAATCATGCATTCTTTGCGAGTAAGTGTTGTGATTTTCTCTGTTTCTGCATCATGGGATATTTTTCCTCGCATACGTGAACTTTGGAGGAATATACGACCGGTGGTTACGCGATCAAGCCATAATTCGCCATCATAAATCTTCTCAATAGCCCGCAATATTGTTTGCATCGATTCTTTTTTGTGCACTACGCCTCTTGCGCCGCTTAGCACTGCACGGTCAATCACTTCCTTATCATGCGTCTCGGTAAAAACTACAACACGTGTATTTCCATTACTGGCAAAATCTGGAATAAAATTCACACAATCAGCATCATCTAAATAAATATTGAGAATAATAATATCTGGTTGTTTTTCTGTAGCGATACGTCTAGCATCAGATATGTTTGTAGCAACACCGACGACTTCCATTCGTGGTTTTTGACTGTCTATAAGTTTTTCCAATCCCCAGAGCACGATTTGCTGATCATCAACTAATAAAACCCGAATAGGTTGTGCGCTCGATTGTTTTGTAAGATTCATAGTTTGATCAATGCCGTAGTATTGACAAAAACTAGACTCAAAATTTCTATGAAGCTTTTCAGCACTACCTTTATTGATGTTGTAACCCAAAGTAGTAGCAAAATTTATAGTGCGCTGTACAATCAAGTCAGTAGCATAAGCTGTGAAATAGATACAAAGATTGGAGTTGTCAGTTTGTAAATTTAATTGTTGTGTTAAATGTATTCCATTACAATCACTTAACTCTATATCCGTTAGAATAAGATCAGGTTTGTCCTCTCTCATTCTAACTAAAGCTTCCTGACCCGAGGTACAAACACCAGTGATGCTATATTCCCACTCTTCCAACATGTTTTTCAGAGTCTTACCAGAAATATATTTGTCTACAACAATTAGAACTCTCGTATCACCCACTCTTTTGTGTGAAATTCTTGCAAGTATACGCTCTGCTTTATTGGCCATTTAGCTTTACCTTTAAACAGTTTTACTATTAATTAATTTTAACACATCATACATTCAGCGCCTCTTCCTGAATAATCACTTAGATAAAATCGCTATCTAGAAATTATCCGAGAATTAATTTTGCATTTCTTTTTATACATTATTTCATGCAAAGATTTAAAGTATTTTATGGTATACATAACATTGGAATGTGCTTTAATAAACACTTATTGAATAGATAATCTTATTATTGCAGGCAAATTTTTACAGCAATAAGTAATTTATTAATTTCATATGCTTTATTATTTTTTCAGCAGTGCAGTTCTAGCACGACTTTTATTTATTATATATAACGAAGTTAGTTTCTACAGTTAATAAAAATCCTTGTCGGATTTTTAGTCGCGTTTATTACCGAATATATTGGTTTTGTTATATATTATATTGTTATATAAATACAAATGTGGGAAATCACATTCCCAAAAAATCTTTGCGATAACTGTACGTATTAATTTTCATTTTTGTTTAGTGCAAGTATTTATTAATTTCGGATTTCATCATTAAAACTTTAAATATTTTTTGAGCCCTTTCTTGTGTGACAAAAAGTAAGGCAAGGTGAAGTGGCCTCTATGAACTGAAGTGGTCCCCTACAACTGTACAACCTGAAGGTAGAATTAAGCTCTGCCATGGGTAGTTAATCAAGCTCAGGCAGCCTGATGAATTGCTTAAAATTGATAATAAACCTCATTGGGAGTTTGATTATCAAGACGTTGATGAAAACGTTCCTGATTGTACCAGTCAAACCACTGGGTCAAACTTTTCCTTACCTTCTTTAAGTCGCTAAATGCCCTGGTGTATAAGAACTCATACTTTACTGTACGCCATAGCCGTTCAACAAAAATATTATCCTGATAACAACCCTTTCCATCCATGCTGACCTGAACATCGTGATTTCTCAAAACGGCAATCCATGCTTCGCTGGTGAATTGAGCACCCTGATCGGTATTGAATATCTGCGGACAGCCGTGATCTTGAATAGCAGTCTCCAATGCCTGAACGCAGAAATCCGCATTCATCGTGTTGGATAAGCGCCAGCTCAGCACTTTACGGGAATGCCAGTCCATGATGGCAACCAAATAGCTAAAGCCTTTCTCCATCGGCACATAGGTAATATCAGCGGTCCAGTCCAGCTATTGATCTGCGTGAGATGTATCCCATAACGTGCTGCCAGTTGCGGAATGGTTTCATCTCTCCGTATCGCCGCCAGCGCTACTTTCGCCTTGAATTCACTGGAATATTGTGTGCGTTTCTTGCTCATCATCATGATCCTCGGATTGTCCATAGCAGAGCTTAACAACCTGTCCAGTTTTGCGATACCACTTCACTCCGGTGCATTTTAAATTCCATACTCTATTTTTTAATGCTATCCTTATGTCGAATGAGTGTTTATGCTTATTCATATTTACTATAAGACTATATGCAATTTTGTAGTAGATTAAGAATGTAGATTTTGTAGGTGTTTGACCTTCTAAGAATTTATCTATATGGAATTAAAGTATAATTCTTGATGAAGATTTAGTTTGGTTTGATCTGATGAAGTTTCAACGTAGCATTGAGAATGTCCATAAACGATGTTTAATATATTAATAAGGAGATTATTAATGAAATATTCACTTTTTGCTGTTGTGCTTATTACTTTTATGCTGATCGGATGCAAAGGCGAAGGAAAGCCAGGTCAATATCCTCCAAGCCTTTATAAAGAACGAGAAGGTTTATTATCTGATAGCGAACTCGAAAAAAATAAAAAAGAAGGCGTGGGACAAGAGAGTAAATGAAGCAATATTGCTATAAATTCTTCAGTATTACAGTGAGAATCAGATAGTAAGTCTGTAAAATAACTAATGAAAAAAACAGGTGATTAGTATTTTATTTGCCCGATAAGAAGGCTGTAACGAACATATAAAATTTAAAGCTTGTTTTTCAAACGGCCCTAGTGAAAACTAGGGCCGTAATTCTAATAAAACCTAGTATTCAAGAAGATAATCTTCTTAGCCATAACTCAAGTTGCCGTGTAGCCGTCACATCATCACGGTTATAACTTAGTATCTCCGTTTTTATCTTTTGTTTTTCAGTTAGGTTTGTTTCTGATTGAAAGCGATTGAACTGTACTAAGGACCACTGTGAACCAGATTCCTCATTTTCCCATTGAAAATTGACTAAGTCCGGATGCTTGCAAATATCCTTCAGGCCATATCCTTGCAGCGGTAAAACCAAACAGTCCAGAACAGGTTTTTGCATGTCAAACAATGGGCTATCCTTGCCGAGCAACCATGTCACGGTGTTGTGATTCTCCATGGCGTAACGTTCTGCATATTTTCTGATCGTGGCCTTTTCGTGATTCGAATAGTGTGCAAGCACTAACGGAGTGTATTGCGAACGATATGCTTCAATTTTCTGCAAAAAAACTAACCAACCTTGATAATCGCTGGTTTCATCATCGGTCCATATATATTCAAAGCTTTCCTTGGTGTATGCAGGCGGCAGAAGCCCCCAAAGATATACATGGCGTTCTCGAGTTTGTGTTAATGGATTATCTTCAATGTCAAAATGAACCCAAATGCCTTCCGGCAGCTCGATTTTTTTGAGTTGAAATATTTTACCTGTCAGAGATGATTGGGCTTGCAGGATAGCGCGATGCTTTCTCTTGTGGCCTTTGAGATAAGGCACATCGGGCAAGGATTCAACATCGCTCATAGAAAGTTGAGTAATGGTTGAAATGTCGGCATCTGCTAAATGATTGGCTGCACCGCCATGAATTCCATAGAGCAGTGATATGTCTTCGTTTGCCTCAAACTCCGGGAGACAATGAGTGTAATAAGGGCAAACGCGACATTTGCTATGACTATAGCGAACCACAGGTTGCTGCTGCAGGTCGAGCAGCGATCTCATGCCAGCGATGAACTCATCAACCAGCGAATCGGCTTTGTCGTCGAGTAACGCGGTACGGCCATCGCCAAGAAAAACAATGGCAGGTAATTTATTAGCGAGCAGGCGACGGTATATTCCCAGTTGTATTTGGATTGCTTTTTTGTTTTCGCTGAGTGAAAGCTTGGCATCCGCAGGCTGGTATTGACCGCTGTCATGGCGAATCAAGAAATCGGGGTAACCAACCAAACCTTCCGATTCATTGATCAGCCGTCCTTGATAAATTACAGGGATACCTTGCTGCATCAGGGAAAGCGTATGATCGAACGAATCAGCTTTGGCAACAGGATACTGATTTTCCAACATGGTCAAAATAGCTGCCTCGTGCTTAAGCCCGGCATCGATTAACAACTGGCTAAATGCATCTATTGCATATTCGGTGGGATGATATTTCTCTAACCAGGCGCGCCGAGTGCATGAAATCCAAGACGCGGCATCGCTTGGTTTGATCAGACTCGTGGAAGACTTGTGAATGGTCATAATCCTATATATCTGGCCTGGCGTAAGTACACGCCCCATTTTACAGGATATCCTTGATCAGGTTGCCCTAACTGTAGATATTTTCTTTGAATTGCTGTTGAATTAATTCGATTTTTTGCTGATTCGCAATCAAGGCATTGACACAATCAATATCCAGTTTTTCACCGGCAAGCTGTTTGAGTGTGTCGAATGCTTTTTCATTACTCCAAGCATCCTTGTAAGGGCGCCGGGAAGTCAATGCATCAAATACGTCGGCAACTGCGACGATGCGGGCTTCTAATGGAATTTCTTCGCTCATCCTTCCGGCTGGATAACCGCTGCCGTTAACAGCTTCATGGTGAAATTCGGCGATATTTTTCAAAATATCGATGCTGCTAATACGATCAAGTCCAAAGTTTGAAATAATATCATCAATCATTTCTCTGCCTTTGCGTGCATGGGTATTCATAATTGATCTTTCTTCTTCATTCAGTGGCCCTGGCTTTAATAAAATGCTATCAGGTATTGAAATTTTTCCAATATCATGAAGCGGGGAGAACATGAAAATACGCTCTATATAGACATCATCCAGTTCATATTTAGTTGCAAGTGATTCGGCAATAAGACGGCTGTAGCGGGACATACGATCGAGGTGGCTACCTGTTTCGGGGTCGCGTAAATGGGTGATATGGCTGGTGGTTTTGATAGCAGCATTCATTACTTTGAAAATAGCAAGTTCATTGATGATCATCAGTGATATGAGATGACCAAAAATATCAAGAACATTCAATACCTGCTCAGTAAATACATTATTCTGATAAGAATTAAAAAATAAAAACCCAATAAAATCACCTGCATGAAAAATCGGCATGGTGTAACTCGCTGCATAGCCCTGGCGTCCGATTCTCTGCGTGTGTTCATGGGCGCCTTTTTCGAAAGTGACTAAGTTATTGATAACACGAGGCAAGCCTTTATCGAGAATTTCTTTCAATGAGGGTGCGTTCTCCAAAGGTGATTGATAATGCAGCAATGGCTTGTCTTCTCCGCTACTATCCAAATAAGTCTTGAGTACTCGCGTTTCTGGGTCATACAGTGTGATAGCGATACGCGCGATAAAGGGAAATTTTTGTTGAATAGATCCGTGTGCGCTAATAAGTTTGTCTTTCAAAGGAAGCTGCTTATTTAAATCTTCAAGTAAGTCGTGATGATCAAACATAATCAAAGGCTTTATAGATAGGATAATTGGATGACTATAGCGGATCTGGATATATTTCTTTTATCAAGTAGATACGCATTCTTGGTTTATTTATTAGTTGCTTAACTGTACTATCAATTATCATTACCTTAGCAACTCAAATAATACAGCAAAGTCTTCATGATGAATTCCAATTGGAGTAATTGCTCGTCTACTGATATACTTCAAACACTTTTTTGAGTGATAATCCTGTATTCAGTTAAATAATCGTTGTAATCAACGAATTTATTTGCCGGCAGGTGATTAAACTGTAGTGCAGTTATCGTCTTAACTCAGATGCCGAGTTAATAGGTTTATAGTTTATAAATTTTTATGGCGGGCCTCCCCGCATTGCAAGATAGTGAATCTGGTCAGGTCCGGAAGGAAGCAGCCACAGCTGTTTATTGCGAGTGCCGGGGGTCTGGCTCGCCACCCAATCATGCTATTGGGTCTATATCTTTGGACTATTGATTAATTTAATAGGTCTAGTTCGTTTTTCCAATACAATCAAAAACGTGTCTCAAACACAAGTCCTCGCGCGTAAGTGGCGCCCAAGAAATTTCTCAGAATTGACAGGGCAAGAACATGTAATCAAAGCGCTGACCAATGCGCTTGAACAAAATCGATTACATCACGCTTATTTGCTGACCGGCACGCGCGGCGTCGGCAAAACGACCATCGCCCGTATTCTGGCCAAGTCGCTTAATTGTGAAACGGGAGTAACTGCAACGCCTTGTGGCGTGTGTCCGGCATGCCAGCAAATTGATACCGGAAGCTTTATTGATCTCATTGAATTGGATGCCGCTTCAAATACGCAAGTGGATAACATGCGCGAATTGCTGGAAAATGCGCTGTATGCTCCAACCAGTGCGCGTTATAAGATTTATATCATCGATGAAGTTCATATGCTTTCCAAATCAGCGTTCAACGCCATGTTGAAGACACTGGAAGAACCACCGGCGCATGTCAAATTTGTGTTGGCGACAACCGACCCGCAAAAAATCCCGATCACAGTTTTGTCGCGTTGTTTGCAATTTAATTTGAAACAAATCCCGCAGACGCAAATAGCCGATCACCTCAAAAAGATATTGGCGCAGGAAAAAATCCCCAATGACGTTCTATCGCTGCAATTAATCGCCCGTGCTGCCCAAGGCAGTATGCGTGATGCCTTAAGCCTGTTAGATCAAGCCATCGCCTTCGGTGAAGGCACAATTGAAGAAACGGGTGTACGGGATATGCTGGGTATCATCGATCAAAGTTATCTGTTTGATCTATTGGAAGCTTTGGTGCAGAAGAATGGTCTGAAATTATTGTCGTTGGCAGATGAAATGGAAGCGCAGTGTCTTTCATTTGACGCCGCTTTGCAGGATCTGGCAACCTTACTGCATCGTATTGCACTGGCACAAGCCGTTCCGCAAGCGATCAGTGAAGATACCCCGGAGTATGCACGTATTTTCGCCCTGGCAAAAGCTTTTACACCGGATGACATTCAATTGTTTTATCAGATCGCATTGCACGGACGTAGCGATCTGAGTTTGGCGCCGGATGAGTACGCCGGTTTTACCATGACACTGATGCGTATGTTAACGTTCATGCCGGATGATCTGACAGTAAACCACCAATTGCTGCAGGTTCCGGTAACAGATAACAAACCTTCCGGAAAAACCGCTCATAAGCCACCAGTAAAAACCGAACACACTTTGCAGCACCCCATCCATAGTACCAATGTCGATTCATCCGATCTTGCCTGGCCGCAACTGACTCAGCAGTTAAAGCTGACAGGAATGGCTAAAATGCTGGCGCAACATAGTGAAGCCAGAGCGCTTTCGGCAGAAAACATCGAATTGTGTGTTCCGGATGTGCATAAGCACCTGCTGGATAAGAAATATCAAGATAAAATCCAGGCAGCGCTGAATACTTATTTTGGTAAACCTGTCATGCTTAATTTTTCCATAGGCAGTATTACCGGATTGACGCCAGTGGCTCTGCAGCAACGTGAAGAAGCGGAAAAACAAGCGAAAGCCATTGAAGCTATTGAAAAAGACCCGATTGTGCAAGAATTGATCGAACAGTTTGATGCAAAATTAATTATTCCTTCAATTAAACCGATTCAAAAATAAAGGAGGTTGTAAAAATGAAAGGTAATCTGGGAAATATGATGAAACAAGCACAGATGGTGCAGGAAAACATGCGGCAAATGCAGGAAAAACTCGCCACCATCGAGGTGGAAGGCCAGTCAGGAGCTGGCATGGTTAAAGTCATCATGACGTGTCGCCATGATGTTAAAAGAATCAGTATTGATAGCAGTCTTATGGGCGATGACAAGGAAATGCTTGAGGATCTGGTGGCAGCAGCTTTCAATGATGCAGTACGCCGTGTAGAATCCACTTCCCAAGAAAAAATGGCGGAACTTACCAGTGGATTAGGCTTGCCGCCTGGCTTTAAACTGCCTTTCTAAGATAGTGATCTGATTGGTTACGTTTTGATACCGATTGGTTGTCTTGAAGTACAGACGCGACGTATTATGGAACTCACAAATGAGCAGCATAAAATGTAGTCGCGCCTGAGAAATCGTTACAATTTGCATAAAAATTGCTCTTGAGGCGTGTTGCATCTAAAACTTCTTGGCGGGCTGTCTTTCAATTATGGTTGATTTTTTGTGTTTTGATACCGTCGATTTTTAGTCAAAGCCAAACTTTCTCTATTCCCCTCAGATACGATACCATTAATTTGCACCGACCCTTTTTAACCGGAGGCGCTCCGCAAATATACTTAATTCAAAAGATCAGGAATAAATCCATAAAGCTATTTTTATGATTTTCAAGTTTCCTTCACTTCGAATCGGTGGCGATAAACTGAAATTTCCAGAAAATCTATTTCTTTTCTGATGCTTCCAACTTTTATTTGAAAAGGGCGAACCTCGTGAAAACAATGGACGCAAAATCTAGGACGTCCTTTAAACTCAACATTAGGAAATTCGCCTCGGTATTACTCATGTTTTATTGAGGTTGATTCAGCTATTAACTCACGAAGACCATGGAAACTTAAATCCACGCTGAGCCTCTTCTTTGGAAATATTTTTTTCCTCGGAAGTACTCGTATTTAAGAGGGGGTCTCCGCTACTAACTACATTTTGTTGTGTAGCCGGTGCTTTAGGTTCCGATTTAGTGTGAAATAGTTGGTTGAGTTGCTGCGCTAACTGATTAGCCGTTTCTATACTTAATGCTATGCGACAGGACATGATTGCATCAATGGTATCCGGTGTTTTTTCTCCGGATCTGGCCATGCGGTTTAATGTGGTAATCAATTGCGGATCAACAAAACCGAAATCCACAATGATAACGCGCTGTCCACTTTGCACAGTGGTGAAATTTGCATAGATCGGCTGACTGGTACGTTCGTTTTGTTGCATCTTAACATTGATCTGTAGCGCTTGTTGGCGAGGTGCATCTGCCGTGTTGCCAGCTTGTGTATCGCTATTATCTGTCATCATTGCCTCCTTTATTTATAGCCTGTTTTGATTCCTGTGGTTAAGCGGACAGTCAGTTCGCTCTGTCCTTTTTCTCTGAGTGTACCATAACAAAAACCCCTTCCAGATTCGATTCTGGAAGGGATTATGGTACTTCAACTCAGACTAAAACCGATAGAAGCATATCGCTCCCAACACATCGTGATCGAGCAAGCGCATTTGCCGCAACGCATACGCTATTGCTTGAAATGTATTGCCGTCATGTTGTTAATGGGCCGCGTTATGGCTGATGAGTTGATGAGCTTTGATCGAGCATGGCTTGCTGATGATGAGGGTTTGAAACGTTACGATACATTATGCTGAAGGAGAGACCCGGCGGCTTTGGCGACAAGATTACGGATTACACGGCAAGCAGTGGACCATCCAACAACCGCAGGGCGTACAATCGCAAATAATGTAACAGGCCGCAAACCTTGGGATCCAGAAAACCCATTCACAAAACACTGCGACATCTAACCAGATACCGATCAGAATCACGTTTAAGCGATTATCTTTCAATAGCCTAGGGTTATTTATGTACCTTGGGCTTTTTTTATTATCTAAATATGTCAATTAAATGTGCGGTTACGTACCGACCAGCATCAACATTTTCAGGATCATAAAGACTTTTATTTGCTAAAGAAAGGTGACTTTATGGTTATAAGATATATAGTAATAGGATTGATTGTCGGGGTAGCTATTTTAATATTTAGTTCATGCAATAAAACTGATGGGGTCGACCCTGCTAAAGTGCATGAAACCAACCCTTCCGGCACAGTAAAACAAACAACTGGTGACCGACCGTAGAATTGAAGACAATGCCTTCAAACATTCAAACCAGCTGCGGCTGGTTTCATTGCCTGTTGTATCACTTAAATCTTAAGCGTAGGCATTTAGATGCAAGTCAACGTGCTATGGGCGACTAAGTTGGTAAATATGCAGCATGGCGGCAATAGAGGTAATCAATACACTGGTGGCAAAACCGAAATTTCGGCTTTGATTTATCAATCCGAAGCAGTGTGTGAGGGGGTGTCTTATTTGGTACTTGCTAATAGAGAAATAAAGAGCCCGGAAAACCGCATCAAATAAAGACAAACACAAAAAACACGGCAAAAAAATTTGGCACAAAATATCAAAAAAATGAAATTCTTACACTGGCCTTACATGACGTAAATAAAATAAAAATCACTTAGGCAATTACGCTTTAAGTGATTGATTTTATGGTGGCCAAGGGCGGAATCGAACCACCGACACAAGGATTTTCAGTCCTCTGCTCTACCGACTGAGCTACTTGGCCATTTGAGAAGTTGCTAGACAAAAAACGGATGATCCCGTCAGTTTGTAATTAGATTGTTAAGTAAATTGGCGCGCCCGGCAGGATTCGAACCCACGACCCCTTGGTTCGTAGCCAAGTACTCTATCCAACTGAGCTACGGGCGCTAAGTAAAATCTAATTACTTCCAGCTTATCTAATCAACCGGGAGATTATATCAGATTGAAGCAATTGCGGGATTCGAACTTTGCTTTTGTTACTGTATTCGATGCCTTCAAACTGTAATCGACTAAGCCGATTGTTTCTCTACACCATCATCACAATTTCTTTTTTGCGGGGGCGATAATGGTGTATTTGACGAATCTTGTCAAGATTAAACTGTATTAACGCTCATACATCTTCTTCGGGCTCCGGGTCTTCTTTTAATGGTGTTTTTGCTGTTTTCTGTGCAGTGATGCTCTTAGGAAGACTTGTATTACCCGCTATTTTCGGTGTTTTGCAATTCACATCGGCATTTTGCGCACGGTGCCGCAAGGCATGATCCATCAATACCAATGCGAGCATGGATTCCACAATCGGTGTGGCGCGAATACCGACGCAAGGGTCATGTCTGCCATGGGTTTCAACGATCACCGGAGTGCCGTTTTTATCGATCGAACGTCGTCCAAGACGGATACTGGACGTCGGCTTGATGGCGACATTGACCGTAATATCTTGCCCGGTGGAAATACCGCCTAATATGCCACCTGCATTGTTACTTAAAAAGCCACCCGGCGTCATTTCATCGGAATGTTCCGTACCTTTTTGCGTCACGCTGGCAAACCCGGCGCCGATTTCCACACCCTTTACCGCATTGATATTCATCATGGCGTAAGCAATCTCGGCATCCAATCGATCATAGACGGGTTCTCCCCAACCGACCGGCACACCCTGTGCAACCGCACTGATCTTGGCGCCTACGGAATCACCGGATTTACGCAGTTGGTCCATAAATGTTTCCAGTCGATCGACGTAACTGCTATCCGCGACAAAAAAAGGATTGTGATTGACGTCTTCCCATTGCTTGAAAGGAATTTCAATGGGGCCGAGTTGCGCCATATAACCGCGAATGACAATGCCAAATCTTTCATGCAGCCATTTCTTGGCAATAGCACCGGCTGCGACTCTAACTGCAGTTTCGCGTGCTGATGCGCGGCCACCGCCACGATAATCGCGAATACCGTATTTTTGCCAATACGTGTAGTCGGCATGGCCGGGACGGAAAGTGTCCATGATCCTGCTGTAATCCTTGCTGCGTTGGTCTTCGTTGCGAATCAACAATGCAATCGGCGTGCCGGTTGTCTGCCCCTCAAACACACCCGAAAGAATTTCTATCGTGTCGGATTCGCGCCGTTGTGTCACATGACGCGAGGTGCCCGGTTTGCGCCGATCCAGTTCGCTCTGGATATCTTCTACGGTTATTTTCAATCCCGGCGGACAACCATCCACAACACAACCAATCGCGGGACCATGAGATTCACCAAAAGAGGTGACGCTGAAAAGCTTGCCAAATGTATTACCAGACATTCTATTGTTCTCTTAAAACGGATTATGCGAGTCTATCACACGTACTTTTGATTTTTTGAGCCAGGCATCAGGAAATTGGCGACTTGCTTTCCGCAATGCATGCAATTCGCCCGATCCGGCATCAAGCAACCCGCATTCAAGTTGAGGCGTATCAATAATGAAATGCTTTCAGCATGCTAACCTGCGGTAAAATGCGCTTTGTTGCCCAAGGGCTTTTATTATAAAAGTATATTGTTTGGATTATACGAAGATAACCAGGAAGTACGAGTTTTTGAAGTATCCACATACCCATACACCCTGCGTCGAATAAAATTAAATTTCATCGGGAGCTTGCATGAATACACCACGCGTCAAAGAATTTCTGATTAACCTACAGAATAGCATCGTCAAGGGACTTGAACAGGTAGACGGCAAAACATTTAGGCGCGATCAATGGGATCGCCCGGAAGGTGGCGGCGGCATGAGCAGTGTGATAGAAGAAGGCAATATTCTGGAACGCGGCGGCGTTAATTTCTCGCATGTACATGGCGCCGGATTGCCTGCATCAGCCACTGCGGCACGCCCCGAGTTAGCTGGTCGCTCGTTTGAAGCGATGGGAGTATCGCTGGTTTTGCATCCGCGTAATCCTTATGCACCGACTGTGCATATGAATGTACGTTTTTTTGAAGCGCGCAAGGAAGGTGCCGAGCCGGTCTGGTGGTTTGGCGGTGGTATGGATCTGACGCCGTACTATGGTTTTGCAGAAGATGCGGTGCATTTTCATCAAACCTGCAAGAATGCATTGCAACCGTTTGAGGATGATTGCTATCCGCGACTGAAAAAATGGTGCGATGAATATTTCTATTTGAAGCATCGCAAAGAGCCGCGCGGTATCGGTGGCATTTTCTTTGATGATTTGAATCAACCCGATTTTGATACTTGCTTTAAGCTAACCCAGAATGTTGGCGAGAATTTTCTGACGGCTTATCAACCCATTCTGGAAAAACGCAAAGATACCCCGTATGGCGAGCGCGAGCGCGATTTTCAGGCGTATCGACGTGGACGCTACGTTGAATTTAATCTGGTTTGGGATCGCGGCACATTATTCGGCTTACAAACGGGCGGACGTACGGAATCAATACTGATGTCATTGCCGCCGATTGTAAAATGGCGTTACGACTGGAAGCCGGCAGCAGGTAGCGTTGAAGACAAACTGTACACGGATTTTCTGATTGGAAAGGACTGGGTGTAATCAGCTTGCTACATTGATTACCTCAGGACAATAGAATGGAAATCAACCAGTGAACAAGATATCACTGAATACTCAAATCTTGCTGGGCACTTTACTCGGCGTTTTGTTGGGTCTCTGGTTTGCCATGTTGGGGCAGGAATCCAACGTGACGCAAAACAGTTTGTATGCGGCAAAACTGGTCAGTACATTATTCATCGATCTGCTGCGTATGGTACTGATTCCGCTGGTTTTCACATCGATTGTGGTCGGTGTGGCCAATTTGCGTTCACATCAGCAAATGAATCGTGTCTGGCAGGGGACACTGTTTTTCTTTTTTTCAACTATGGCACTTGCGGTTGCGCTGGGATTAACGGCTGCTAATTTATTGCAACCCGGTGGCGGATTGCAGATTGCGATGTTTCAGGATGCCATGCAGGGATTTCAGGCAACGCAGATGTCACTGCCTGATTTCTTTGCACATTTTCTGCATTCGCTGTTTCAAAATCCCATCGCCGCACTGGCGCAAGGCAACGTACTCGCGGTGGTGATATTTGCCTTATTGCTGGGCATTGCGTTGGTGGTGGGCGGTGAGCGCTATCGCAATATCCTGACATTAATGCAGGAATTTCTGGAATTGATACTGATGCTGGTTGGCTGGATCATGCGTCTGGCGCCTTTCGGTATCATGGCATTATTACTGCAACTGGTTGCTACGCAAGATACCAGCCTGCTGGCAACTTTGATCAAGTTTGTGGCGATCGTGCTGGGCACGACATTGTTGCACGGCATGGTGGTGCTGCCGCTCATTCTCTACCTGATTACCGATATGACGCCTGTTAAATTCTGGCTGGGTGCGCGGGAAGCACTCATTACTGCTTTTGCGACCAGCTCCAGCGCCGCAACACTGCCCGTCACACTGCGCTGTGCTGAGCAGCATTTGCATGTCAAACGCGATGTGGCGGGGTTTGTGATTCCACTGGGCGCTACCATGAATATGGATGGCACGGCGCTTTATGAGGCCGTTGCTGCTTTGTTTATTGCCAATCTGGTCGGTGTTGAACTCAGTCTATTGCAGCAGATGATTGTGTTTGTTACTGCCATGCTGGCGGCAATCGGTGCGCCCGGCATTCCCAGTGCCGGCATGGTAACGATGGTGATGGTGTTGCAATCGGTCGGATTGCCTGTTGAAGCAATTGCCATTTTATTACCGATTGATCGAATACTCGATACTGTTCGCACCATGGTGAATGTGGAAGGTGATCTGGTGGGAAGTTTGGTGGTGCAGAAATGGATCAAGCAAGACGAATCGGACAAATAAGATTTTATAATTATTATCTCTAGATCAGATCGTTATCACGAAAACGCTGCTGTATTTCCAATACCTTGTCGACATTATTAATCAATGCTTCCACGCAATCACGATCAAGCTTGGAATTGGACATTTGCCGTAACATGGCAAAAGCTTCTTCATTACTCCACGGTGCCTTATATGAACGACGTGAAGTCAGCGCATCAAATACATCAGCCACGGCACTGATGCGTGCTTCGATGGGAATTTCATCGCCTTTCAAACCGTTGGGATAGCCGCTACCATCAACTGCTTCGTGATGATACTCGGCAATATTACGCAAGATATTGGCGTGACCGAATGTGCCCAGACTAAAATCCTCAAGAACGGAATCAATAATTTCACGGCCTTTTGCCGGGTGGGTTTTCATGACATCAAATTCTGCTGCGTTCAGTTTACTGGGTTTGCGCAGGATGCTGTCAGGAATACCAATCTTGCCGACATCATGCATCGGCGAGAACAGGAAAATATGCTCAATCTGTTCATCGGTGATGTGATAGCTTGGAGAAAGCTCGCGGGCAATGAGCCGCGCGTAGTGTGCAGTACGATCAATATGCGAACCTGTTTCAAGATCACGGTAGTGCGTCATGTTACGTGCGGCGCGAACTGCAGCAAGCAAGGTACGTATGGCGGTAAGCTCATTGATCACCATCAGTGCGATCAAATGGCCATAGATATCAATCTGACGTAGTGCTTTAGGTGTAAATGGATGCTCCTGGTGGGAATTAAAAAACAGGAAGCCGATAAAAGTACCACTTTGATAGAGTGGCATGGTGTAACTGGATTTATAACCTTTGGCAGCGACACGTTTGGTATGTTCATGTTTGCCCTGAGAAAAAATATTGAGATCCTGCACCAAGCGCGGGCGGCGATGCTCGATGATGGTACGCAATGAAGGTGCGGCACTGAGTGGCGCGTCGTAGGTGGTCACCGGACTGTCATTGCCTTCAGTGCTGTGGGTATAGGTTTTGAGCATTTCTGTTTTTTCGTCAAACAGCGCGATAGCCAAGCGATCAATAAATGCAAAATCCTGACGCATGACTTGGTGCAAGAAACGCAATTTTTCTGTCAGTGGTAGGTTTTCATGCAGATTAGCCAACGTATCCTGGTGCGTAAACAGATCTTCTTCTTGTTGCATAAAACTCCTTCCAGCAAATTTTCGGTGAATCAAGTTATTTAACAGGCCGCTGAAAAACGTTTTCGAGGCAATCAATACCAGACAAAAACAGGCGGGAAAGCGCAGTTTATGCATGATAAATGAGCATTTTGGGCTTGTTTTTAACACCGTAGCGGCAACGCAGATAGTTTTTAACTGCCTGTTAGCCCATATTAAACTTGTTTTGATTGCAAAACCACCATGTGACAAATTGTCGCGCGGCAATTTGTCACATTCCCAAAAGAAATCATTCTTCCTACAATTTGTGCAACGTGGTTAATTCGGATCCCAATCACTATCGAATGCTGCGACGAGGATTGCATTTATTTTTATCATAAAATTACAGGAGGATGAGAAGCGTATTTGGAAGCCGCGGTACGCTTACATAACAACCTATGAAAATACCAAAAAGACTTGAGCCGTTGATTGATGAAGGATTGATTGATGGCGTGATTTGCCAACTGATGAGCGGCAAGGAAGCCATGATTTATATGGTGCGCTGCGGGGAGAATGTTCGTTGCGCGAAAGTCTACAAAGATAGCAATAAGCGTAATTTCCAGCAACGCTCCTGTTATACAGAGGGCCGTAAAGTTAAAAATAGCCGGCATGCTCGCGCGATGGAAAAAGGTGGTCATTATGGCCAACGTGCGCGCGAAGAAGCATGGCAAAGTACTGAAGTGGATATGTTATGTCGCTTGGGAATCGCCGGTGTACGAGTGCCGAAATTTCATAATTTTTTTGCAGGCGTCTTGTTGATGGAACTGATCACGGATTCAGAAGGAAATGTAGCGCCACGACTCAGTGATCTGATACTTACTTCAAAGCAGGCGCGTGCGTACCATAAAATTTTGATCGACCAGATTGTGCAAATGCTCGGTGTCGGAATTGTTCATGGCGATCTGTCACCGTACAATGTATTGGTGGATAGCCACGGCCCTGTGATTATTGATTTACCTCAAGCAGTCAGTGCTGCAGATAATCACCGCGCGCGCAGTATCATTAAACGCGATGTTGATAATTTGACATCCTATTTCAGCCGGTTTGCTCCGGAATTAGCACAATCCGATTATGCAACGGAAATCTGGTCCTATTATCAACGCGGAAGACTACCGCATGCTACTTTGACCGGAAATGTCAAGCAACAGGACAGCAACAAGCCGGTCAATGTCAGTAATGTGTTACAAATCATTAACGCAGTACTCAAAAAAGAAATGGCTTGGCAACGTCATAGACAGACAAAATGGGCTGATCATTTGTCACAGTGCTGAATTTTCATTGATTTTATCGAGAACTGAAGGGAGCAAGAGACTTTGATTGACCTGTATCGACTAGCTTGTGTTATACTCCTCGTCCTGACGCGGGGTGGAGCAGTCTGGCAGCTCGTCGGGCTCATAACCCGAAGGTCGTAGGTTCAAATCCTGCCCCCGCA
>NZ_JAMWZS010000047.1 GCF_024282095.1 Nitrosomonas sp. | reverse complement strand
AACATCATAAAAGAGTCTCACACATCGGTTATCAACTTCCACCAATTCATATTTTTGGCAATGTAACGCCGTGCTGTCCTTGGTATTTACCGCCGCGATCTTTGTAGGAAGTTTCACAGACTTCATTGGCTTCAAAGAAAATAACTTGCGCGACGCCTTTGTTGGCATAAATTTTTGCGGGTAGGGGGGTTGTGTTGGAAAATTCCAAAGTGACATACCCTTCCCATTCCGGTTCAAAAGGTGTGACATTGACGATAATGCCGCACCGGGCATAGGTTGATTTGCCTAAACAAATAGTCAGCACATTACGCGGGATGCGGAAATACTCAACGGTGCGGGCCAACGCAAAAGAATTGGGTGGAATGATGCACACATCACTTTTGACATCAACAAATGAATTGGAATCAAAATTCTTTGGATCGACAATGGTGGAGTTAATATTGGTAAATAACTTAAATTCATCCGAGCAACGGATATCGTAACCATAGCTTGAAGTGCCATAGGAAACAATCCGCTGGTCGTTTTTCTGACGAATCTGATCGGGTTCGAAGGGTTCGATCATGCCATACGTTTGTGCCATATGGCGTATCCACTTATCTGATTTAATCGTCATTCCTTAGCCTTTTCTAGTCATCTTCCATTACGATCTTGGCGAATAGTTCCGAGTGATCTTCAGCGGATTCAGTCACTTTAACAGCGATTCGCCGTGCAATAAGCCGGTAGATGCCCGCTATTTCTCCGTCCGGCTCAGCAACCACACTGGGTTTACCCCTATCCGTATGCTCGCGAATTTTGATATCGAGCGGCAATGCGCCCAAAAATTCCACATTGTAATCCTGGCACATCTTTTCTCCACCACCGGTTCCAAATATTGGTTCCGTGTGTCCGCATTGAGAACAGGTATGTGTGCTCATATTTTCCACAATGCCAAAAATCGGAATTCCCACTTTTTCAAACATTTTTAATCCCTTACGCGCATCGAGTAAAGCGATATCCTGTGGTGTGGTAACAATAACAGCGCCAGTTACGGGTATTTTTTGCGCAAGTGTGAGCTGGATGTCGCCGGTACCAGGTGGTAAATCGACGACCAAATAATCCAGATCTTTCCAGTTGGTATCGTTGAGCAATTGCTGCAAAGCCTGTGTAACCATCGGACCGCGCCAAACCATGGGAGTTTCCACATCAATCAACAGCCCAATAGACATGGCCTGGATACCATGTGCCAGAACGGGTTCCATAGTCTTGCCATTGAGCGATTTCGGGTGACTTGTGATTCCCAGCATTTGCGGTTGTGACGGGCCATAAATGTCCGCATCCAGAATTCCCACCGATGCGCCTTCCGCGGCTAATGCCAGAGCCAGATTGACTGCCGTCGCCGATTTTCCGACACCGCCCTTGCCGGATGCCACCGCAATGATATTTTTAACACCGGGAATGAGTTTGACGCCGCGTTGCACGCTGTGTGGAATAATTTTGCTGCTGATTGTCACCTGAATATTTCCGATGTCGGGAATTGACTGTAGTGCCGCAACAATCTGCTTCTGGACGTTGTCTTTGACGCTATTGGCCGGATAACCCAATTCGATGTCAATGGATACATTATTTTGATCAATCTGAATGGTATGCACTGCTTGTGCGGTAACGTAATCCTTGCCTGTGGTTGGATCGATGGTTTGTCCGAGTATGGATTGTATATGTTGCTCAGAAATGGTCACTGCAGAACTCCTTTTTGCTGCTGGTTAGCGATTAACAATTTAATAAAGGGATGGTAACAAATATCAGGAATGCGCACACAGTTTGTTACAATTAGCCTTTATTCAATCCGGTTTGCGAACAGCTAATGAACAAGCGAAAAATTCTGGTCACCTCTGCGTTGCCTTATGCCAATGGCAGCATCCATTTAGGCCATTTGGTGGAATATATTCAAACGGATATATGGGTGCGATTTCAGAAAATGCGCGGGCATACGGTTTATTATGTATGCGCGGACGATACGCATGGCACGCCGATCATGCTGCGTGCGGAAAAAGAAGGCATTACGCCGGAAGCTTTGATTGCACGCGTACACGATGAACATTTCGGGGATTTTGCCGGCTTTCACATCCAGTTTGATAACTATTACAGCACCCATTCGACGGAAACGCGGCATTTTTCCGAAGATATCTACGGCAAGCTCAAGGCTGCCGGTTTGATCGCGGTGCGCGGCATCGAGCAGCTTTACGATCCGGTCAAGAATATGTTTCTGCCCGACCGCTTTGTCAAAGGGGAATGCCCGAAATGCGGCGCCAAAGACCAGTACGGTGATTCTTGCGAAGCGTGCGGCGCGGCTTATGCGCCGACGGAATTAAAAAATCCGTATTCGTCCGTTTCCGGCGCCAAGCCGGTCAAGAAATCATCGGAACATTATTTTTTCAGTCTGTCGGATCCGCGCTGCGCGGATTTTTTGCGCCGCTGGACTCGGGAAGCGGATCATTTGCAGCCCGAAGCTGCCAATAAAATGCGTGAATGGCTGGGTGAAGCGGGGGATAACAAGCTTTCCGATTGGGATATTTCGCGTGATGCGCCTTATTTTGGTTTTGAAATACCTGATGCGCCGGGTAAGTATTTTTATGTCTGGCTGGATGCGCCGGTTGGTTATATGGGTAGCTTCAAGCATTTGTGCGCACGGGAACACATCGATTTTGACGCATTCTGGCAGCAAGCATCGGATACCGAGCTGTATCATTTTATTGGTAAGGATATTCTGTATTTTCATGCATTGTTCTGGCCTGCGATGTTGCAAAATGCCGGCTACCGCACACCCACAAAGATTTTTGCGCATGGCTTTCTCACCGTGAATGGTGAAAAAATGAGCAAATCCCGTGGCACGTTCATCACAGCGGAAAGCTATTTGAAGCAAGGCCTGAATCCGGAATGGCTGCGCTATTACTACGCGGCAAAACTCAACAGTACGCTGGAAGATATCGATTTGAATCTGGAAGATTTTGTCGCGCGCGTCAATTCCGATCTGGTCGGTAAGTTTATTAATATCGCCAGCCGCTGCGCGGGTTTTATCAGCAAACGCTTTGATGGCAAGCTTGCGGATGGTGCGCAGTATCAACAATTGCGATCCTTGGTGGATGAACGCTTTGCCACTTGGCGGCCAGCGCACATTGAAAAAGCGTTTGAAGACAGGGAATTTGCCGCTGCCATTCGTCATATCATGAAATTTGCCGACGAGGCGAACGAAATGATTCACGAACTGGCGCCATGGGAAATCGCCAAGCACCCGGATCGCAATGATGAATTGCAGCGTATTTGCAGCTTGGGCATTCAACTGTTTTATCTATTGTCGCGCTACCTGAAACCGATCTTGCCGGAAACGGTGAAGCAGATTGAGGTTTTTCTGAATTGTGCACCGCTGACGTGGCCTGAATTGGGTGAGGGGCAGCCGGTGTCGGATTTATTGTTGCCCGCAGGACATACCATCCATGTCTATCAACATTTGATGACACGCATTGATGCCAAACAAATTGATGCATTGATCGCCGCCAACACGCAAAGCCTGGCATCCGCCGGTCAAACCGATTCTCCCGTGCGGCATGCGCAAAAGCAGCAACATGCTGTGACGCCTATTGCCGAGACGATCTCCATCGATGACTTTAACAAAATTGATTTGCGCGTGGCAAAAATTGTCAATGCCGAGCATGTGCCGGGTGCGGAAAAATTGCTGAAGTTAACGCTGGATATCGGCAATGAACAACGCACGGTATTCGCCGGTATTAAGTCAGCCTATGACCCGGAGCAATTGACAGGGCGTTATACCGTCATGGTGGCAAATCTTGCCTCGCGGCAAATGAAATTCGGATTATCGGAAGGCATGGTACTGGCAGCCGGTGGCGGCAATCCGGGCGAGTTATTCATTCTTTCGCCCGATACTGGCGCACAACCGGGAATGCGGGTTAAATAACCGGCATCGCGTCGATGGATCTGGCAGAACACATCAGGCAGCGCGAGCTTGCGTTGTTGCACACCGATCTGGCGGCAAATCCTGCGTTGATTGATGAACTGTTGTCTGCCGACTTTGAAGAAATCAGCAGCAGCGGGGAAGTGAATGCAAGAAATGACGTGGTCAACTGGTTGCTGAGCAAGGATCAGCATAGTCAATGGATATTGGCGGATTTTAGAATCAGAGTGCTAGCCGATGATTGGGTGTTGGCGCACTATACCGCACAAAAGCGCGATGATCCGAATGTCACCAGCACAGGATCGATGAGAACCTCGATTTGGCAACATCAGGGGAATCATTGGAAAATGGTATTTCATCAGGCATCCAGGAAAAGTTAACGTTTCGAATAACAGGAGAATGCAGTGGAACTCAACGAAGAGCAGCAACTCACCGAAATCAAAGCCAACCTTGCAACCGTCCAGCAACGCATCGTCGATACTTGCAAGCGAATTGGTCGCGATCCCGCCAGCGTGCGGCTTTTGCCGGTCACGAAAACCGTATCGGCTGAAAGGCTGCATATTGCCTATGCAGCAGGTTGCCTTGAGATGGGAGAAAACAAAATCCAGGAAGCTCGCGAAAAATCCGAAGCGCTGCAAGACCTGAACATCAAATGGTCGATCATCGGTCATCTGCAAACCAATAAAGCCAAATACCTGGCGCGCTTTGCCAATGAATTTCAAGCGCTCGACAGCCTGAAAGTCGCCGAAGAGCTTGATAAACGTCTACAAAATGAAGGACGGGCAATTGATGTCTACGTGCAAGTCAACAGCTCCGGCGAAGAAAGCAAATTCGGCCTGCCGCCGGAAGCCGTGCGCGATTTTGTCCAGCACTTGCCGCAATTTTCATCGCTACGCATCAAGGGCTTGATGACGCTCGCCATCTTCTCATCCGATCACGATCGTGTGCGCGAATGCTTTATCAAAATGCGGGAGATCCAAGCCATGCTGCGCCAGGAAGCGCCGGCAGGATTGTCGTTTGATGAACTGTCGATGGGTATGTCGGGAGATTATGAACTGGCGATTGAAGAAGGCGCAACCGTTGTGCGCGTCGGACAAGCCATTTTCGGTAAGCGGCCATTGCCGGATAGTCACTACTGGCCGGGGCTTGGTTAAAGAATAAGCAGCGAGGGTTTGCGAGCCCAAACGCAGGTAAGCGGCTGTATGGCGGTTTATGGCGTACAGTCCCCAACAACTTTCGCACTATTGGCAGGCCGCTGAAAAACGTTCTCGAGGCAGCCGATACCAGGCAAAAACAGGTGGGAAAGCGCGGTTTATGCGTAATCAATGGGCATTTTGAGCTTGTTTCTAGCACCGTAGCGGCAACGCAGATCGTTTTTCGATGCCTGTTAGAAATAATTGGAAAATTGTGTTGTATTTTGTACATTATCTGAAGTAATGCCACGTCATTTGCGTGGTATTGGTTGAATACTATTGAGTTTGTAAGATAATAAGAAACAATTCTAATGCGCTGATAGAAGATTAAAATCGCAGAGTCATTATGAATTAATAAATTATCTGACTTGAGTTCAGTAAAAGCCAATCTCTTATGCTTATCTTTTTCTCACAAGAAAAGACCGATTTCTCAGATCAATATAGCGCCTTTGATATTCGGTTTTTCAGTGATTTTTCAGCGTGGGAAAAGAGTCGGATCATTCCGTCAGCTTTTTTCGTTGACGGGAAAGACAAGCACTATACGTCTGCTATTCTTGCGAAAATCCGCAGAGATAATGAAGTATTTGCATCGTTATGCTTTGCAACGGAATCAATCGCATTATCCGATAGTCAACTGTTAGACGGACAATCACCACAGCCGCTGATTCTGCAGGAAAAGATCGATCAGTTTGAAGATTTGCTGAAGTCGCTGAAGGATAATGAAACTTATCTCACACACCAAGGGCGATTGATTAAATACTTATGGCTGCGTCCTAATTTTATTCTCCAACCCTATCATGAATGGCAGTATCCGCGTTTTTACCATTATCCTTTACTCGAAGCACTGAGCCTGGACCAATACGATTCCTTTGAATGGTTGAGGAATCTTGCCAATGCCAAAATAATTGAAGCCACAACATTGATTGACCGGCAGAGAGAATGTGTTCATTGTCGCTCTTCTCATCTAAGTTTTATTGATGTTTGTCCAAATTGCTCTGCTATTGATATCAAATTACAACCTTCCCTGCATTGTTTCACCTGCGGTTGTGTGGATGCGCAAGATAAATTCATGCAGGGCGGTGCGCTGGTTTGTCCCAAATGCCATACGCATTTACGCCATATCGGCAGTGATTATGACCGGCCGCTTGAGAACTATCGCTGTCAAGCCTGTCATCAATCATTTATAGAAGGTGACGTACAAGTCCGCTGCGCGATGTGTGAGAAAGCAATGAATCCTAGTGAGTTGATCCTCAATGAGGTTCACAGCTGGCGATTAAGCGATAAAGGCAGAACGATAGCGTTTCGTGGTGAAGTTTTTGATTTGTCTTCAGGTTTTGACCAACTGGATTTTATTTCCAAAGAGCTATTTATTCATGATCTCGATTGGATGATGGTCATGGCACGTCGCTATCCCAACATAAACTTCAGTTTGTTTGGCGTTTATTTTGCAAATCTGCCTGATTTGGTAGCGCTCTTCAATCATGCAAAATTATTGCAAATGCTTGAGTCCTTCGCGCAACGATTAAGAAATCTGTTACGTACTCCTGATCTTTCCACGCGCACTTCAGAAAACATGTTGTGGTTGTTGCTGCCTAATACCGACGAACAAGGACTGAGCGGTTTTCATAAGCGCATAGAAAGCAATATGAGTTTGCTATTGGAAGAGAGCAATTATAAATTGGATTTTCGATTTGTCAGCGTGACCTCGCAGAAACTATCCAGTAAGGAAAACGCTGAACTTCTCCTGGCTCGTCTTTTCGGTGAATTATCGTAGTTCATGGAAAATCTGATTCAAGCCTGGTATGTTTTCCTGATCGCAATTTCGCATCAACAAGATGTGCATTACGTGTTGATGCTGATCCCGCTGGTATTGTTTTTTGAACTGCCGCTTTATTTTGTCAATTGGATGGGAGTTATTCGCTATCTCGTTAAAGATGCGGTGGCAGCGCCTTTTTCCCCGCCGTATTATCCGCGCGTAACGTGTGCAATCACTTGTTATGCCGAAGGCAAGGCCGTGCAAAATACGGTGATTTCTTTACTGGAACAGGTATATCCGGGACATATTGAAATCATTGCGATGGTGGACGGTGTGCAAAGAAATATGGCAACTTACCAGGCTTTGAAAGCACTGTATCCGCTGATTTCCAATTATCCGCAACGGTCGTTGGTCATCATCCCAAAAATTCAACGTGGTGGTCGGGTTTCTTCTTTGAACGCAGGCCTCAGCCGTGCGCAAGGGGAAATTTTTCTTGCATTGGACGGTGATACGTCGTTCGATAATCAGATGGTTGATCATGCGGTTGCTCATTTTCGCAATCCCAATGTAGTGGCCGTTACGGGGACGATGCGCGTACGCAATGCCAGGAATACCATCATGACAAGGCTGCAAAGTCTTGAGTATATGTTGACCATGCAGGTGGGTAAGCTGGGTTTTGCGAAGCTGAATGTGATCAATAACGTACCGGGGGCGTTTGGTGTTTTTAGAAAATCGTTTATTCAGCAGATCGGGGGGTGGAATACCGGGACTGCGGAAGATCTTGATTTGACGATGCGCATCAAGAAATATCACATGCGCTACCCGAAGCTGCAGATCGAATTTGAACCGGGAGCAGTGTCACATACCGATGTACCGGAAAGTTTTCGAGGTTTTCTCAAGCAACGACTGAGATGGGATGGCGATCTTTGGTATATCTATTCGAATAAGCATAAATCCGGTATTTCTGCAGCGATGATGGGCTGGGGCAATTTTATATTTCTGCTGTGGTACGGTATTTTGTTTCAGATTGTCATGCCTTTTGCCATCGTGATTTATACAATCTACATGGCAATCAAGCTGCCGTTGCATGTCTTCCTACTCAGCATGATATTGGTTTATCTATTCTATTTATGTTTGATTCTGGTCCAGTTTGTTTTTTATCTGCTGGCGATTTCAGACAGGAAACGGGAAGATTGCAATGCGTTTCTGGTTCTCCCGATTTATCCGCTGCTGCAATTTGTTGCCCGCATCTGGAGTGCATATGCAATTCTGAATCAGATTTTCAATAAGGGTCACTTGGATTCTTCGATGGCACCATTGTGGGTACTCAAGAAAGGCAAACAGTGAAACTATATTTTCTCCCCATACTGGCACTTTTACTGATACTCACAAAAAGCGCCGCTGCGGAAGTAAGAATGCTCGCTGACTTTTACTTGCACCGCGATCAAGCCGCATCGGTTCTGAAAGTACAAGCTGATTTAGAAGCGCAGCGTTCTAATTTACTGGCTCATGAGGCGCAGAAAGGCTGGGAATTATTCGGCGGAGTTTCCGGCGGCTATCAGAAAAGCCCTTTTGCCAGAGAACCTTTCGGGCATTTCTTTGATCCTTTGGCGCGAATTGGTCTGCGTTATCCTTTGCTGGGCAGTGCAGAACGACAACAACGTGCCATTGAAGATGCCGCAACCCAGGTGAAAATTGAAGGTATCCGTCTGGATTGGAGCAGGTGGCTGGCAGCGCTCTTTTTGGAAGAGAATTATGCCGCGTATTGGAGTGCGCAGAAAATGCTGGTTTTGACGGATGCCTATATTCGATTGCGACATGAAGGCATTGAGCGTCTATTGCTCAAACGCCAAGAAGCGGGTCTGCTGTTTATGTCGGATTATCTCGAATTTCTTTCCGCTTTTGATCAAGCGCAGCGTACGCAAATAGAATTCAGCAATAATAAGAATCAGGCATTGATGCGATTGGCGCATCTAACGAATTCAGTCGTGATGCCATTCGAAGCGGTCAAGCCGCCGTTGGGTGAAATCGCAACGACCATTGTGAGTGACATCGAACAGCCGGATTTAAGGATATTGCAAGCACAAATCGATCATCTCCAAACGATTAGAGAAACTGAAAACTGGCAAGGTATCGATTCGGATTTCTCTATGACGGCCTTTGGCGGCCCTGCGATTCCCCATCCGTCGCCAGATGCGGCTCAGCTCGGTTATGGCGGTGCAGTTGGTTTTAACTTCAGAATGCCGCTTGAGATCATCAGCTACCGTAAAAATGAACAATCGCGTTTGAATAGTCAATTGATCAGCTTACGAGAGGATTACACGCGTCGCGATCAGGAATTGCAGCATGAATTTCAATCTCTCCTCAATAGCTATCAGCAACTGACCCAGCAAATCAAATTTCAGCGTACGCGCCTTGAGGCTGCACGTGAATTGATACGCGAACGCTATCTGCGTTTGCAAATCATGGATGGCGATGTGATTGAAAAATATTTTCAGGCCATCAATACCTATTACCGCGTTGCCATTGAGAACGTGGCGGCGGAATCGGAGCACTGGAAGCTTCATATTCGTTTGCGTCAATTTATTATGTTGCCGGAAGCTAAAGGAAAAGACGCGTATCCGGAAATCAGCGTGCTGACATTGATTGAGCCATTGCAGCAGGTCAAGCGGTTTCTTGCGGGTGGAGAAATGCCCAGTGCATCGACGCAACAGACCCAGCAGCCTTTGCTGCGTGCTGTGCAATTTGTTCCTGATCAATTCGCAGTCTATGTCTGGAATTTTAATCACACCATGACGCAACCGGAATTTTGGACGAGAAAACCAGTGAATGAAGTCAATCGTTTTCTTATTTCGTTGAATGCGCGGCAAATTGCTGCGACGGTAGCGGATCCTGCGAGTTTAGAGAGATTTCTGGGTGATGGGCGCCGTCATGGAAAAAAAATTGAGTTGCTTTTAGGTGATCCGGATTGGATTTTGCCTAAGTATCGCAAGAATTTGCTGCAAATCATCCATAGCCTCAGCGCAATTGATTTTGATGGCCTGCATCTGGATATTGAGCCTGATCAACTGGTGTCTCAATTGACCGGCGCGGATCGATTGGAACAATTCATCGAGACCATTCGTCAGGTGACCGCTATTTCGCCTTGGCCGGTCGGTATCAGTATTCATCCCCGTTATCTGGCGAGAAAATCATCCTATGGCTTATGTATGCCTTGCAAATTTGCGGAAGCTGGCGTCCGGGAAGTTGGGGTCATGTATTACACCATGAATATAGAGAAAATTGTGACAACACTGAAGTCGGCCATGCGGCAACATCCTAATCTGACATTCAGCCTTGCACAAAGCGTGGAACCTGAGCTGGGGCCGGAGAATAGCTATGCGAACAAACCGCAGCGGTATTTCAACGATGCAATGCAGCAACTTCAGAATCAATTACAAGCACCTAATTTTGGTGGGCTCATCATTCAGTCATGGCTGGACCTGAGGAATTATCTGCATGAAAATCCGCTTTAATCAACCGGAAAGTAAAAATCCGCATGATGATCGAGGCTTGCGCATTCGATATAGTGACGCCAAACGTCCCGGCAGGCCTTGGCGCTGGTATTTGATATTAGCGATTTCCGGTTTACCGTTAATCTACCTGATAGGGCTTGTGGTATGGGAACAGGTCACTGTTGAGGCAAGCGGGCGGATCAGGGTGCCGAATTTTACCGTTCGGAGCGCTGTTGACGGATATGTTGAGCAGATATTCGTAAAACCGCTGCAGACAGTTGCTACAGGTACGCAGTTGGCCCAACTGGTAAATGATTCATTGCAGAATAATCACGATCGCATGCAAATTGAACTTCAATTACTGGAGAACGAAAAGCAAAAGTTGTTACTGCACAACGATCATTCCAGGTCCAGTACAGCACAGTTATTGAAATTTGCACAGGAACAGAGAGATTTTTCATATAAACGCTTGCGACAGTATGAATCATTATTCGCACAAGGAGCGGCGACACAAGCTGAAATTGCGGCAGCCCGGAGTCAGTTCAACGCAGCGCTTGAGAATTTGGCGGCACAAGAGAAAGCACATAACCAGGAACAAAGTTTAGCGCCGGAGATGCGCCGGATTACACAGCAAATGAGTCAGATAGCACTGGAGTTTGAAAAAACTCAGGATCAGATACAACAATTAAATCTCGTCGCTCCCGCAACAGGATTGGTGACTGAGTTGTTTATGCAACCTGGAGAATATTTGGGTCGGGGCCAGGCATTACTTGAGATCATTTTTCCTGAGAAGGTATATATTGATGCATTTATCCCACCCAAATACCAGGACTATGCGGTAGTCGGCCAAACTGTGATGGTGAAATTCCCGAATGGCGAAACAGCAAAAGCGAAGATAATTTCCGTTCCGGGCGTTATGCAAAAATTATCTTCTGTAGAAAGCAATCCGCTGGAACCGGTGCGTTCCGCAATACTGGCACAAATGGAATTTGTCGAGACCGTCACAAGCCGATTGATGAATGGCATGCCCGTCGATATTTATTTTTACTGATCATAGTACCCATTTCCTAGGCAAGATCACGCGATTAATTGTGCTATCCAGGACAAATGTCCTAATAAATTTGGCGTGATTGTCCTATTGAATTAAATTGCCCCAATCAGTTACAGTCAAATTGTTGGCAAAGAGCAAAGGTTATTAATAAGTCTTTGTTCAATAAAAATTCTTATAATTTATGAAGGGGCAATTCGATGGCAAACATAACGGGAACGAATGGTAATGACACGATTACCTTAGCCTTGGTATCGGCCGGGGTTGTAGGGGGTGTAGCCACTATTGGCGATGACTCAATTTCAGCACAAGACGGTAATGACACGATAGAGAGCGGTGGCGGCAATGATTTCATCGACGCCGGCGATGGTGACGACACCATCAACGGCGGTGATGGCAACGACTCGATTTTCGGTCGTGATGGCAGCGATAATATTACTGGTGGCCTTGGCAATGACAACATCGACGCTGGTGGAGGTGCTGACACGGTTACCGCTGGCGATGGCGATGACACAATCCAGGTGAATACTCAGTTTGTGAGTGTCAACGGAGGACTAGGTACCGATACGTTGTTTATATCGGGTACCACAGGTCGAACACTGAATCTTGCGGCTGTTGGTATCGAACGCATCCAGCAAGGCAGTGAAGGCGCTGATACATTTGATGGTTCCGGAATGGCTGTGGCCCTCACGCTCAATGGAAACGGCGGCAATGATACGCTCACCGGCGGCAGTGCCAATGACAGTATCAATACCGGATCGGGGAATAATACGGCGAATGGCGGTGCTGGCGATGATTCAATCAGCGCCAGTTCCGGAAACGATACGTTGAACGGTGGTGACGGTAACGATTTCATCGGTGCCGGCGAAGGAAATAACACTTTGGACGGTGGAGCGGGCAACGATACATTATTTACCGGCAGTGGGACAGACAATATCCTCGGCGGTTTGGGCAACGATAACATCAATGCAGGCACAGGTGCCGATACCGTCAATGCCGGTGATGGAGACGATACGATTCAGGTAAGCGATCAATTTGTGAGTATCAACGGGGGAACGGGTACCGATACTTTGTTCTTATCGGGCACCACAGGCCGGACCATTGATCTGGCATTGACCAGTATCGAACGCATTCAGCAAGGCAGTGAAGGCGATGACATATTCAATGGCGCTGCGCTGGCAATCGCATTGACTATTAATGGAAATGGCGGCAACGATACGCTTACCGGTGGTGGTGGGGCTGATAGCATCAACGCTGGAGAGGGAAATAACACTGTCGTTGGTGGCAATGGCAATAACAGTATCTCAGCCGGAGGCGGGAACGATAACATTACCAGTGGATTAGGCAATGACAGTATCAGCTCGGGAGGAGGGGACGACACGATCAATGCCGGTAATGGAGACGATTTTGTTAATGCCGGCGACGGTACCAATACTGTCATCGGAGGACTGGGGAACGACTCTATTTTTGCGGGAAGCGGGGTTGATAACATCACGGGTGGAACAGGAAACGATAGTATCAATGCAGGCAGCGGTGCCGATACGGTAAGTGCTGGTGATGGGGATGACACAATCCAAGTAAGTACGCAATTCGTCAGTATTCTGGGAGGAACGGGAACTGACACCTTGTTTCTATCAGGCACGACGGGTCGGACGATTAACCTCGCTACTACCGGTATAGAGCGCATTCAACAAGGTAGTGAAGGTGCTGATACATTCAACGGCGGTACTATGGCCGTATCGGTTACCATCAACGGAAATGGCGGCAATGATGTTATTACCGGGGGTAGTGCATCCGATATCTTAGGTGGCGGTGAAGGAAACAATAATATTGTTGCAAATGCCGGCGACGATAGCATCTCTGGCGGCGGTGGGAACGATACGATCGATGCCGGCGACGGTAACGATTTCGTTAATGCCAGTGAGGGAGATAACAGTATCGTGGGAGGAAATGGAAACGATACCCTGTTAGCCGGAAGCGGCATTGATACCATTACCGGCGGCATCGGAAATGACAATATTAACTCCGGAACGGGTGCCGATAGCGTTAATGCGGGCGACGGTGACGATACGATTACCGTAAGTGATCAAGTGGCGAGTGTCATTGGTGGCTTGGGAACCGATACGCTGATTGTGAACGGTGCAACCGGAATAACCATCAATCTCAACACAGCTGGAATCGAAGTCTTTCATGGTGGGGATGGATCGGATAATGTTGATGGATCGGCTGTAGCTGGTAATCTGACAATTAACGGTAACGCAGGAGCGGATACTTTGGCTGGCGGTAATGGCACTGATAATATCAATGGCGGTTCCGGTGCTGATACGCTACGTGGCAATGCTGGTAACGATACACTCAATGGCGGCAGCGGAGCGGATACGTTGCTAGGTTTGGCAGGAACTGATTTTTTGATTGGCGGCACGGGAGGGGATCTGATCCGGTTTACCGCTGCCGGGGATTCAGTTGTCGGTGTGGGACGCGATATCATATCCGGGTTTGACGCTGTGGGAGCCGGTGTTCAAGATCGGGTCGATGTCAATGCAATCGACGCAAATACTGCAGTTGCAGGAAATCAGAATTTTACATTTATTTCGACGGCAGCGTTTTCAGCCGCTGGTCAAATCAGAGTCATTGATTTCGGTGGCGATACTATCATTCAAGGAAATATTGATGCCGGTCTGGCGGCAGACTTCGAAATCCAAGTGCAGGATGGCGTTGCGGTAGCTATCAATTGGGTGGCAGGAGACTTCTTCCTATAATTTTTTTGCGTGTGACCGGTAGTTGGCAATTCGGTGCAAGTAAAGGGGGGCTGTCCTGTGACAGCGCCCCTTATATTTTCCGTTAAGCACACTGTAATGGTAATTTTATTGTCTTGTACAAACTGACTAAGTTATTCACTTACTGTGAGAGCAAGCTTGCCTAGCGGATGATTGTGTTCAAGAAAGTGTTGCGCTGTCGCAGCTTTTGCCAAATCAAAGCACTGTGCGATTTTAATGGTCAGTTTGTTTTCATCGAATAATGTGGCGCATTGCCGCAATATTTCGGCCTGATGCAATTTAGCGTCTTCCAGTTCCATCCAAACCGGGGACAGCATCAGTTCAAGACTGAAGCGCACATTACGCAATCGTGCGTCATTCCAGTTGGTGTCAGGGCCGGGCTGCAGAATCGTCACGACATCACCATAATATTTGACGCAGCTAAAACAGCTTTGCAGCACGTTTGCGCCAACGGTATCAAATGCGACATCCACGCCTTTGCCGGCGGTCCATTGCAATACTTCCGCAACGACGTCTTGTGTCTGATAATTGATAATTTTATCGACACCCAGATGCTTCACAAAATCGGCTTTTTCATCACTGCTTATGGTTGTGATCACTTTGGCACCAACCAATTTTGCCAATTGAATGGCGGCATGACCTACGCCACCGGCACCTGCATGGATCAATATTGTCTGGCCGCTGGTGATATGCGCCCGATCATATAATGCTTCCCATGCGGTGATGAAAACCAGCGGCACTGCCGCGGCCTGTTCGAATGATAATGAACGTGGTTTCAATGCAAGTAAACTTGCATCAACCAGCGCGTATTCAGCGTAAGTACCTTGGCGATTATTGAATCCCGGTTGTGAAAAATAAACTTCATCCCCAGGCTTGAAGTTTTGCACATGATGCCCGACAGCTTGTACGACTCCGGCGCCATCGCAGCCCGGTATCACCGGAAAGGAAACAGGAAAACGCTCTGGTGCAGTGCGAATTTTGCTGTCAATTGGATTGATGCCGATGCCTTTAATATGCACCAATACCTGATGATCACCACACGAATCGGGAGATTTGACATCACCATAACGCAAAACACTGACTAGGCCACCTTGTTCAAGGTATACCGCTTTCATAACGACCTCCACTATTATTTTTTAGTCTATCAAATTCTAACAGGCCGTTGAAAAACTATCTGCGTTGTCGCTACGGTGTTAGAAACAGGCTAAAAATGCTCATTTATCACGGATAAACCGCGCTTCCTCACCTGTTTTTGCCTGGTATCGGCCCGCCTCGAGAGCGTTTTTCAACTGCCTGCTAATGAAGCTTGTAGTACGAAAGTCACAAGAAAATCATCATTCATAAGAATTCATTTTATATTCTGATAGTTCCGGAATCATGTCTAACATTTTACAAAGAGTTTACAGTTTCTTCACAATTGCGCTGTCTCTTCGTTCTATAGTTAAGCCATAAACAATCTTTATTCTATTAGCACTACAGTTATTGATTTAATTTAGGAGACGATATGGCAACGATATCTTTTCTGGTTAACGGCGCAGAAATAAATCATGAGAAACCAAGGGCCTGGGTAACAATCGAAGAGATCGAAGATGGCTTATTGCTCTTCAGAGTTAAGCAAGTTGGTGGCGCCATGGGTAATTTGCACGGTATTTACTTTGATATGACCGATGAAAGTATTCTGAATACACTGAGAATCGCTGCTGTATCCAATAATATTTGTATTAGTGAGGATTCCGATAGTTGCTTGCAGAATGGCACTTATGCAAGTAACTCATTCGTAGCTGACAAAATTAAAGATACTGACCAGACGGCTGGGAAATCAAACGTTGGCAACGATGGAATCAGCAATTATAGCTTTACTGTACGCAGTACAGCGCGCGCACTTTCACTCTGCGATTTTTTTCGCATATACAGCTTGATTATTCGGAAGGCTATGGTGATTCCAGTACGATGAATAACGATGATGATAGTTCTCGGTGGCTGTACATGGGATTATTGTAAGTAATGAGAGCAGTATGAGTTTCTGATTTCCGTAAGCTATATCATAATGATTTATCACTAGAATTGAATCAATGACAGAATGGAACGTGTGTTTGGTTTAGCGGGTGTGCTATAGAATTTTTGAAATCTGCTGAAATTTTTCATAAATTTATTAGCAAAGAGATGCTTCGCCTCTTATCACCCGTTTTTTTTATCCCCGCAGCTTCAGCCGCTGTTTCGCCGCCCATGCAATTGCTCCAATGCCTGATATTTTGCATCTGTTTTATTTGTCGTTCGATCTTTTGATACCCATTGGTACAATAAAATCCTATTTTCCCCGTGCATCATCACAATAACCAATTCAAGTAATCGCTCATCTGAGTTCCCGAACTTTGAAGAATAGAGCTACATGCAATGTATTTTGCAAGCATGTCATAATCTTGTATTTAAATCATTAGTGAGGAAAAGCATGAGGACAGTACTCATTACCGGTGCCAATCGTGGTATTGGGCTTGAATTTGCCCGGCAATATGCCATGGACGGCTGGCGTGTTTTTGCTAGCTGTCGCAACCCGGCAGCAGCCGATACATTGAGTCACTTGGCCGCGCAATATCCAGACCGGGTAACTATTTATTCATTAAACGTTGCCAATCATCAGCAGATTGAACAATTGGCGCAAACATTATCCAATCAAGCAATTGATTTGTTAATCAATAATGCCGGCGTTTATCCACCAGGGCAGGGGGATATTTTTGGGAAAACAGATTATGCCGCCTGGACTCATACTTTTGAGGTCAACACCATGGCACCCCTCAGAATGGTCGAAGCGTTTATTCAACAAATTTCCAGCAGCCAACTCAAGACTATTATTACCGTCACCAGCAAGATGGGCAGCATCGCAGATAATCGTGGTGGCGGCAGTTATAGTTATCGTTCCAGCAAAGCGGCTGTCAATATCGTGATGAAAAGCTTGTCGATTGATCTGAATGCAAGCGGGATTATTGCAGTGCTGTTGCATCCGGGGTGGGTAAGAACCGATATGGGCGGCCCCAATGGATTAATCTCGGTTGAACAAAGTGTAACAGGCATGCGCCATGTCATTAGTCGTTTGAAATTTGAGGATTCCGGAAAGTTTTATGCATTCGATGGGCAAGTTGTACCTTGGTGACAATTTTTGACTCAACGCTTGTTCAACGCGCAAGGCAGCCGACACACCAGGCAGAAACAGATGAGAAGGCGCAGTTTATGCGTGATAAATGAGCATTTTGAGCCTGTTTTAACACCATAGCGGCAACGTAGTAGTTTCTCAACGGGCCTGCTAGGTTTAACTATTTAAATATATAATGGCATCAAGCTCAGGGTTTTTCATTGCTGCAATGTGAGAAAAGTCACATTAGAGATCTGTGAGTTATCATAAAGTCTATTTGGTTTTGCATCACTAAAAGATAAGAAGGTTCGATATTCTATCGACTTTTGTTCGTACTTTATGGAGGTTCGCTATGTCGCACATTCATTCGCAGTTTTCTGTTTTTAAAGCATTTAATCTCCTTTTATTGATCGCTGTTCTCGGTTTTTTTGGATGCAGTGATAAAATTAAAGGCCCTGTGTACCCACCAGAACCTAACAAGATTACCGACAAATCGGTTGTATTCAATGATATTGGGAAACTGGCTGGTCCATTTGCATTCACTAAAACGATGGATAGAATCGTCGCTACCGCGGGCGGAGCACCGACAACTTCAGTGTCGATGCTAAAAAGTATGAGAGATTCATTTGCGGCAAACTCATTTGTTCATCCAAGATCAGGTAAAACGATTGACGTCACCAGTCGCCCCCTTGAATCAGTGATTGATCCGGATGATTTACTGAATCCGGATTCTCCGGATGGCATGATTCCAGTCGGATTGTTCAATCGTTTTGACTTGGCGCCTGCCGATGGCAGCAATTGCGGTGAATACCGAATCGTTTATGCGAAAAGGACGAGCGGCGGTACGGATCGCATGACCATGATTTTTGAAGCCAGAATTCCTAATCCGGATCCAAGTAAAGGTTTGGCAGGATGTGCTCCGATAACCGATTTCTGGGCACAGCGTTCTAATGACACCGATGCAACGCAAACGGTGACCGAGTTGGAGAAATTCTATTACCAAGGGCTTGCGGGTGTTGAACCGGTTGTCATGGCTAAGAATTATGGCTTACCGCTGGGGCAACTACGCGTCAATTTGTTCAAAACGCCTAATCCTGGCCAGATTCGCTGGTCGTTACGTGAGTTTCTGGTAAATTTTGACCAGAACGGTCAGGCAATCTTTAAACCTGAACCGGTTGATGATTCACCGACTGCCGCCTTGTTTCGCGTTGCTGCGGGATTGCCTGCCGGATTTGATGAAACGGATCTCACTGATTTTCGCAATGCCTTCCTCGGGCAACCGCTGTGCAATCTGGTCAATCCGGATCGAATCAGTAAAAGCGCATCTCCGGCAGATATCATCAATGGTATCAGCGCGGGTTACGATCCCAAGTTTGATGATTTTGAATCAATTTCGCAAGGCGATGAAGACAATCCTGCCAGTAATACCGATGTGCTGTTGCTGGATCAAGTGCAAGCCCGTCTCGCCTCATTGACAGACCTCTCGGGTGTTTCGCGTGAGCAATTGATGAATCGTGCCGGAACCATGACATGCGGTGGTTGCCATGAATTTTCCACCGATAAGGATCTTGGTAATGGTGCTACTTGGCCTGCGAGTCTGCGCTTCGTGCATATTGATGAAAGCGGTAAATTATCACCGCTGCTAACGGATGTTTTTATTCCCAAGCGAGTACAGATTGCGCAGCAATTTAAAGAAAATCGTAATCCTTTTCAGCAAAATGCAGCATCTTGTCCTGGCGTAACTTCCGCTGTAAAGAAAGTTACACTGTCGAACGTAAAAGAAGCGCGTGCACATGATCTCTATAAAAATGTAGATACCGTTCATAACCAGATTCAGCAAATTATGCAAGAACCAGGTGCGCAAGAGAAATCTGAGAAATTGACCGCTGTACTTTCAGATCTTAAAGAAGCTGTTGATCGTGCGCGCAAACTGGAAAGCGCTACACAAGGCGCTTATACGTCGTCTCGCCGTACACATTAAATTGGATAATAAACTGCTTATGCTGCATAGCATAAGCAGTTTCTAATTACTGTGTGGCGGGGAAAAACGAGCTGGCTGGCGTTACAAAAGTAAATATAATCGAATTTCTTTTTGATACCCCGCTCTTGCAGCGGGGTCGTACATAATTTCCAGAAACACCTTTCGTAAGATTTAAGAAATCCCCAGTTTTACTTCAGAATGTCATGAAATTTTCCTACTTGCGGTGGTGAGACTAGGGTCTGTTGACAATTGAAGATAAGTATTTAATAGAAAGAGGCAAACTCGTAATATTGAGGTTCCTATACCAC
>NZ_JAMWZS010000046.1 GCF_024282095.1 Nitrosomonas sp. | reverse complement strand
TGGCGCCCTGAACACGAATCGAACGTGCGACCTACCCCTTAGGAGGGGGTTGCTCTATCCACTGAGCTACCAGGGCACATTCGGTATTTTACGCTAATATCACACCATGCATAAACCTGATCAGCCGAATCCCTTAAATCCAGTTGTTTCAAAAAAATTGCCCAAAACGGTGGTTTTTCTTGGATTGGTCAGTTTCTTCAATGACTTTGCTTCGGATATTGTCGTGCCGCTGATTCCGATATTATTAGCGACTGTGCTGGCGGCCGGGCCGATTGCGCTGGGATTGATCGAGGGGGTTGCGGATGCTTTGGCTTGTTTTCTGAAATTATGGTCGGGGCGGCATTCCGATGTGATGAGCGGGCGGCGCAAAGGCTTGGCGTTAACGGGTTATACGCTTTCCAATCTGGCGCGGCCATTGCTCGGACTGGCGGGTTCGTGGGTTACGGTATTATTGCTACGCAGTATTGATCGTGTTGGTAAGGGTTTGCGCAGTGCGCCGCGGGATGCGATGGTAGCCGATGCGACGCCGTCACATATGCGCGGTTATGCGTTTGGTTTTCATCGGGCGTTGGATAATGCGGGAGCGGTCGCAGGTGCATTGGCGGCAGCGGCTGTGCTGGCTTGGTCTGATTTAAGCTTGAGTGAAGTGATTCTATGGTCGGCGATTCCCGGTTTTGTCGCAGTGGCGTTGTTGGGTGCAGGCGTCAAGGACGAGAAAAACAGTCAAACTCAACCTGTAGAATTACCGCGAGTGCTTCCACCACTGCGCTGGTCTGCATTGTCTGTGCCGATGCAGCATTACTTATGGGTATTGATGCTGTTCACCTTTGCACGTGCTTCTGAAACTTTCATTTTGTTATTCGGTCATGAATTAGGTATTGGCGTTGTCGAGCTGCTATTACTTTGGGCGACGCTCAATCTTGCCAAGGCGATTACTTCCACGCAGGGAGGGCAATTGGCGGATCATTTCGGGCGCGGTGCTTTGATTCTGATCGGTTGGTCGGCACTTGCGATAGCGTTTTTAATGTTAAGCCAAGTAACAACCGGCATTGGGCTATGGATGGTGAGTATTTTTTATGGCTTGTTGATGGGCATGAGCGAAGGCGCGGAGCGTGCATTGATCAGCGATTATGCATCGCCCGACGAACATGGCACGGCGTTTGGCTGGTATCATTTGGTGAGTGGCATTGCCGCTATCCCGGCGGGATTGCTGTTTGGGGTGATATGGCATGTATACAGCGCGGCAGCGGCATTTTTATTTGCCAGCCTGTTAGCGCTGTTGGCTACCCTGTTGCTGCGCTTGTGGGCCTGGCCGGTGCGGCATCATACGCATAATAAATAAGGACGGATCAATATCATGGAATGGTTTACGATTATTTTGTCGGTAGTTGCGTTGGGATTCATGTTCTGGTTTTTTTCCAGAAACACACAATCACTGAAGTTGGGTCAATCCGCCCCTGATTTCAAACTGGCCGATCAGCATGGAAAAACACATGCGCTGGCCGATTTTCAAGGAAAATGGCTGGCTTTGTATTTTTATCCAAAAGACGATACACCCGGGTGCACCAAGCAGGCCTGCGCCTTTCGTGACGGCCTTCAGGAGTTGACGGATCTGGGTGCCGAGGTGATTGGCGTGAGTGTCGATGGCACGAGCAGTCATGCCGACTTTGCCAAAAAATATCATCTGCAATTTCCATTGTTGGCAGATACTACCGCGGAAACAGCGGCGCGGTATCATTCCCTGATTAATCTGGGTCTTGTTAAATTTGCCAAGCGCAATACATTTCTGATTGATCCACAAGGAAAAATTGCACGCATGTATTTGTCGGCAAGCGCGGCGCGTAATTCCGCTGAAGTGATTAACGATTTAAAACATTTACAAGCAGTATAACCAGCACGGAATTTCGAAGAATGATGTTCTTTTGACTTCCATCAACAATTGAAAATTTCGTTTCAGACAGCATATAGAGGTTATTATCGAAAGGAGGCAGGATGGCAAATTTTACCGCAGATCAACTCGTGCAGCTTAAAGCTGCATTGCACAAGCGTTATCTGGATTTACAGCAAGAAGTGCGCAACGAACTGGCGCATACCAAGGACATTCATGATTTTGAGTTGGCGGAATATTTGAATAATATACCGGATGATATCGATACGGCACTGGTTGACCGGCAGATTAACGAGATGCGTGAATTGGAAATGTCGATGAAGTATTTGAGCGAATTGGAATTCGGCGATTGTATCGATTGCGGTAATGAGATTGGCTTTGAGCGGTTGCTTGCATATCCGTCAGCACAACGTTGCGTTCCATGTCAGAGCGCGTATGAAAAAGCATTTTTGAAGGAATCGAATCCTTCGTTATAGCCACGAATCATTTCTCTGTTCTCATCGCAATCAACAGTCTGTCAGATTGACTTTAACAAAACCAGGATGGCACCACCGCCGCCATCCTCAGGTCTGGCTTGACAGAAAGCCAGCACATCCGTACGTTGCATCAGCCAATTTCCAACTCGGGCTTTCAAAACCGGCGCGCGGTTTTTTGATGTCAATCCTTTGCCGTGAATGACACGAACGCAGCGAAAATTTTTGTGCACACAGTCATCCAAAAAAACGCTTAATTCCTGCCTGGCTTCATCACGCGTAAAACCATGCAAATCCAGATTGTCCTGGATTCCCCAGTGACCGCGGCGTAACCGCCGTAATGTTTGATGCGACATGCCGGGGCGCACATAAGACCATTCATCGCCCGCCTCAATTTCGACAGCAATATGGTCCGAAAGCGCATCTGCGGATGCGGCTTGTTCCTGATATCTTGCTTTCCTGGGAATCGGCGGGATTTTTGAACCGCTGGAGATTACTTTATCTGAGGCGGGTAGTGGCGCCACATCACGCATTGCCGCGTGAAACAATGCCATTTCGTCACTCTCCTTGTCCCGATCCTTTTCTGACATTAATCCACTAAATCGTTGATTTTATTCAACTTACTTTAAATCATCGAGGTATTTTTCTGCATCCAATGCCGCCATGCAGCCACTGGCAGCACTGGTTACCGCCTGACGGTAGATGTGATCCTGCACATCACCTGCGGCAAATACACCGGGTATGCTGGTAGCTGTCGCATTGCCCTGACCGCCGCTGCGAGTCACAATATAGCCATTTTCCATGTGCAGTTGCCCGGTAAAAATGTCCGTATTGGGTTTATGACCGATCGCGATGAAAACACCCTGCAAATCGATCGTTTGTGTGGAATTATCTTGTATGCTTTTGATGCGCATGCCGGTCACGCCGGATTGATCGCCCAGCACTTCATCCAAGACATGATTCAGTGCCAATTTGATGTTGCCGTTACGAACTTTATCCATCAATTTATCAATCAGAATTTTTTCCGAGCGGAACTGATCACGCCGGTGAACCACCGTTACGCTACGTGCAATATTGGCAAGATAAAGCGCTTCTTCCACTGCAGTATTGCCGCCGCCAATAACAGCAACATCCTGTCCTTTATAGAAAAAACCGTCACAGGTTGCACAACCGGACACGCCCCGCCCCATAAACGCCTCTTCCGAGGGTAAACCCAGATACTGCGCGGAAGCGCCGGTGGCGATAATCAGCGCATCACAGGTATAAGTTCCCTGATCGCCGATTAGCGTGATCGGTTTCTCCGTCAGTTTTGCCGTATGGATATGGTCAAAAATGATTTCAGTAGCAAAACGCTCCGCATGTTTCTGAAATCGCTCCATCAATTCCGGCCCTTGTACGCCCATCGCATCAGCCGGCCAGTTGTCCACATCGGTCGTTGTCATCAACTGCCCGCCCTGCGCTAATCCGGTAATCACGACCGGATTCAGATTAGCGCGCGCCGCGTAGACCGCAGCGGTATAACCCGCCGGTCCGGAGCCCAGGATAAGCAATGAACTGTGTTTGATTGTCATAATTTATTTATGCAGTAAATCGAGAACAATATTGTACTCGTAAATGGGCAAATTGCCTTGCTGGTTTACCTTTTGGGCGATCATGACCGACTGTTCCGCCGCGGATTTATTGCGCAACAATAAATCCGTCTGGTTGAGTGCTTCATTCGGAAAATACATTTGTGTCGTCAATGCACGGTAGCCCTGTCTGGAGATTTTAAAGTGGATGTGCGGCGGCCTGATCCAGGTACTGCTGGCGGGATAAGCGCCGGGCATAACTGTTTTGAAGCGGAACAAACCATTGGTGCCACTTCTGATAATCGCCCAGCCCTGGAAGTTTTCATCCAGCTTTGCCGTGTTGGGATCATGCGGATGACGATAACGACCATTGGTATCCGCCTGCCAAATATCCAACAGTACCTTGTCAATTGGATTCCCGGCGATATCCGTAACCTGACCGCTGACGATGATGTGCTGACCTCGAGCTATACCTGCATGTCCATCGACTTGTGTCAAATCAGCATCTTTATCCCGCTGATCGTTTACCGGATAAAACGGCCCTTCCGTTTCACTGGGAGTCGGCATGATCGCCAACGCTTTACCGAAACTGCTGCTGAAACCCAATGCACCGGCTATGCTGCCCAGCATGCTTAATTTGACCATGCTTCTTCTGGAGATTGCTTTCATAATAATTTTGCTCATATGAAGATTGTTGTCTCATCACCAAGCGGATTGTTAAAGATTGTTGGACATATATTTATGTCATTGATCTGCGTGGCGCGAGACACAATCCTGCTGTCGAAACAACTCATGGACGATTTGGATATTGAAACTCGGTTTCATTCACTCATCGATATCTCTCAATCAATCCGAACCAATCATTAGACTACATAAAACAAGAAATATTAGCATCGATAGGCAAGCTATAACCATTAAACCAATTACGCTTGTTGGGTTGGTTAATGCGACAGAACCTTGGCTGTTGCACTTCGAACTTGAATTCGCGCTTTAGTAAACCACTATTTGGATCAACTGTGGATGCACTCTTATCACTCCTTGCCGATCAACCACATAGTCAGCCCGTCGCCATCGCTACACAGTTACTCAAGTAAAAATGATTTTATCCGAGACGAGATGCAGAAATCCCATTAAGATAATGATTTAATGATGAATAACTTCATCTTGAGAGAGAAATATTCGAACTACCGGAACATTCTGTTGATCCATTCATCCACGTCCATCCTGCAAATCCAGATAAGTTTGGATTCCCTGGTGTAATAAAGAAGTCCATTACGATTTGAGTCGTGCCTCCTACGTCTTCGGAGATATTTCCAAACATTCCCAGTTCCTCATTATCCAGTATGTCACCGATGACAGATCCCCCTGGAAGTTTTATCGTTACCGTATCATTTAATTGATTAATCTCAACAATTCCGTTAATCAGCTTCCTTGGCACGCTGCCGCAGTCAGTTCCTGCACTTGTTTCAATGAACATCCAATTCCCGGAGAGATTTACCGAGAGGGAGAGGATGGAATAATAAAAGCTCTCTATATTGAGTATCCGCTAAAACCCTGGCCATCTCCTCCTGAGAAGCTGCGATATAGAAGGCTGCTCCTTCCCACAAATCGGCAGAAAAACAGTCTGCGTTCCTACATCCAGAGTGCCTATCGACTGTCGGCCAATGTATGGAATCGGCATAACTCGATTATATAGGTTGCACCCGGAAACTTCAATTCCAACTAACGGTTACAGTTGCTCCATCGGAGAATAAGTAGTAGGGTGCTACGGGCGCTGCAATCTATGCGTTGAAATACAAAACAATACCAAATAATTCAGACCGCTAACAAGCTTCATTCATTTCCTCTTTTTGCTTTGTGTTCTATGTGGGATTCTATTTTTTAATCACCTGCTTTTTTATTTATATCACTACCGAAATCCAAATTAGTCATCGCCAACCCGGCGCTGACGTAGCAATCTACACAGTAGCTCCAGCGCCATTGCCATTCGCGTCGTATAACAGCGCTCCCGTCACATTGTTGTAAATGACAAAATCATTATTATCCAGCGCTTTCGTGCCAACCCTGAACTGACCAGCAGCCACAACACCGGCTGTCAGTGCGGTCAATACAGCATTTTCAAGTTGGATGGTGTCATTAGCGACGTTATAGTCAGCGATCGTGTCGATATGACCTGCCGTGGTCAATTTAAAGACATCGTTACCGGTTCCACCGTTAACGTATTCATACTGCCGCCATCAGAATATCATTGCCCGCAGCCACCGCCGTTGAGCGTATCGTTACCGGCCTGCCCGTTTAACTGATTAACCGCATTGTTCAGTGATCACGTTCGCCAGGGCGTTACCCGTACCATTGACAGCCGTTGTGCCCGTCAAAATCAGATTCTCGACATTCTCGGCAGCGTATAAGTCAGTTCGGTACTGACAGTATCAGTACCGGCGTCATTCCGTGACAATGTCGCCCGTATTCTGACAGAATAAGTGTTGGTCCAGTAGTCCGCCGATCATAGTGTACTACGCCAGACCAGCCAGTGAGCGTGTCATCACCGCCTCCACCATTCAGCGTATCGTTGCCTGCTTGACCATGTAATTGATTAGCCGCGCCATTGCCTATGATGACGTTATCCGATCATTGCCTGTGCCATCGACCACCAATGCGCCGATCAAGGTCAGATTCTCGATATTGAGTGGCAATGTGTATGTAATGTTACTGTTGACTTTATCGGTGCCTTCATTCCAGAACTTTAGATTCTGACATCACCAACATTGCCGCCCGACAAAAACGTATCATTACCAACCCGCCGATCATGGTATCCGCACCACCAGCGCCATTGAGCGTATCGCTACCGGCTCCGCCATACAGGGCGTTATTCTGTCCGTTGCCCGTCAAAGTATCGTTGAAATTGCTGCCGATCAGATTATTGATCTGGTCAGAGTATCCGATCCTGCGCCAAGAGGGGTCCTTTGCTGCGTAGTAGTCGCCAAGGAAACTGTGACTGGCGCCGTGGCGAAAGCGTAAGTCACGACTTCCTCGCACAACGTCCGGCAAGCACGTCATTCCCCGCCGTGCTTCACCAGCGGGTACCTGCGTTAAATGCAGTGGCTGCGACGGTCAGAGGGGTGCTGACACTGGATCCGTGCGTGTCAGTGGCTTTCACAATCAGTCATGAGACCCACGATCACTGACGCTCGGTGATCCTGTCAGCACGCCGGTTGTTGCGTCCATCAATATTACCAGGCCAAGGATTGCCATTAGCCAGCGTGGCACTGTAACTTAAAGTATCTCCGGCATCTTCATCACTAAAGGCTGCACTGGGATTGTAACTCCACCCAGCGTGCGGTTTGTACTGCCTGATCGACCAAGGGCGCTATGACGGTTGGGTTGTGATTGACGATGGTGACTTTGATCGTTTGCACGGCGGTATCATAGCCCGTGTTTTTATCCATGGCAGTAAACGTCACCGTGCGATCCGCTGTGCTAGGTGATCCGCTGGCATTATTGAATTGAATTGCCTGCGCCGTGCTTTGCACTAAAGCGTTCGTAGCTGCCGAATTGAAGGTCAATGTCCATGCAGCGCCACCGGTGACAAAGGCAGCATCGGTAGTGCCGATGGCGCAGTAAGTGTTAGCCGTACGAATATTACCCGTGGTATTTAGCCAAATGCCGCCATTATTGACGGTTGGCAGTGGATTATCTCATTGGTGGAAGCGTTGCTGGTAATTTGCACGCGAAGCATGCCGCCGTTCCAGTCGGCATTACCATCCACATCATGGATGGTAATTGTATTTGCTACTACAACAGGTGCTTGTCCAGTAAAGTCAGTGGTTGATCTATCAGAAGTAATAGTTGGTGTAGTGTTGGGTCATTCTGCAATACTGAAACGAATGAATCTGTGTCGTAACCTCAATTGGCTACTGCCAGATCAGTTTGCCATCGTATTAAAATCTCCCTTGCTTATCGAAATGGGAATGTGAACGTCATTACCTACAACATAATCGATTTTAGGATCAAAACCCCGTATTCGCAGCATTACGCAGTAGCACAGAAATTGTGTCCAGACCAGTTTGATACAGCCAAATCGAGCAAACCATCATTATTGAGATCGCCTATCTCGATATCACGGGGGTCACGACCAGTAGCATAATCGACTTCAGGATCAAAACCTGTATTAGTTGCATTACGCAGAAAAACTGCAACTGTATTTGTACCGTCAGCTTTGACATTAGCCATCACCATTGAAATCGCCCGTGCTAATTGTATCGGCATAGTCAACTTGAGGATCCCGGTATTTCACCAAATAATAAGAAAATGACGTGTATGTAATGTTACTGTTGACTTTATCGGTGCCTTCATTCAGGAACTCGGTGCTGACATCACCGACATTGTTCACAACAAACGTATCATTACCCAACCCGCCGATCATGGTATCCGCACCACCAGCGCCATTGAGCGTATCGCTACCGGCTCCGCCATCCAGGGCGTTTTCTGTCCGTTGCCCGTCAAAGTATCGTTGAAATTGCTGCCAATCAGATTATTGATATTGGTCAGAGTATCCAATCCTGCGCCGAGGGTATTTTGCTGCGTAGTAGTCGCCAAGGAAACTGTGACTGGCGCCGTGGCGAAAGCATAAGTCACGGTATCGTTCGACACAGTACCAGCAAGCACATCATTGCCCGCCGTGCTAACCAGCAATTTACCTGCGTTAAATGCAGTGGCTGCGACGGTCAGAGGGGTGCTGACACTGGATCCGTGCGTGTCAGTCGCTTTCACAATCAGTGCATAAGACCCGCGATCACTGACACTCGGTGATCCTGTCAGCACGCCGGTTGTTGCGTCCATCAATATCCAGGCAGGCAAAGGATTGCCATTAGCCAGCGTGGCACTGTAACTTAAAGTATCTCCGGCATCTTCATCACTAAAGGCTGCACTGGGATTGTAACTCCACCCCAGCGTGCCGGTTTGTACTGCCTGATCGACCAAGGGCGCTATGACGGTTGGGTTGTGATTGACGATGGTGACTTTGATCGTTTGCACGGCGGTATCATAGCCCGTGTTTTTATCCATGGCAGTAAACGTCACCGTGCGATCCGCTGTGCTAGGTGATCCGCTGGCATTATTGAATTGAATTGCCTGCGCCGTGCTTTGCACTAAAGCATTCGTAGCTGCCGAATTGAAGGTCAATGTCCATGCAGCGCCACCGGTGACAAAGGCAGCATCGGTAGTGCCGATGGCCGTGGTGTTAGCCATCAGAATATTACCCGTGGTATTTAGCCAAATGCCGCCATTATTGGCGGTTGGCAGTAATAAATTATCATTGGTGGAAGCGTTGCTGGTAATTTGCACGCGGAGCATGCCGCCGTTCCAGTCGGCATTACCATCCACATCATGGATGGTAATTGTATTTGCTACTACAACAGGTGCTTGTCCAGTAAAGTCAGTGGTTGATCTATCAGAAGTAATAGTTGGTGTAGTGTTAGAATCATTCTGCAATACTGAAACGAATGAATCTGTGTAGTAACCTAGATTGGCTACTGCCAGATCAAGTTTGCCATCGCTATTAAAATCTCCCTTGCTTATCGAAATGGGAATGTGAACGTCATTACCTACAACATAATCGATTTTAGGATCAAAACCCGTATTCGCAGCATTACGCAGTAGCACAGAAATTGTGTGTCCAGACCAGTTTGATACAGCCAAATCGAGCAAACCATCATTATTGAGATCGCCTATCTCAATATCACGGGGGTCACGACCAGTAGCATAATCGACTTCAGGATCAAAACCTGTATTAGTTGCATTACGCAGAAAAACTGCAACTGTATTTGTACCGTCAGCTTTGACATTAGCCGTGGCTAAATCAAGTTTGCCATCACCATTAAAATCCCCTGTACAGATATCATAGGGCGTCTTATATGTAAATGATCCATAATCGACTTTAGTATCAAAGCCGGTATTCTCGGCATTACGCATAAAAACCGAAACTGTGCCATTTACACTGTAGAGGTCATAGGAAGCCGCAGCCAAATCGATCTTGCCATCGCCATTAAAATCTCCCGTGCTAATCGCTAGATTAGCTGCTGACATACCCAGATCCAAGACAGTTTTTGGGTCAAAATCAAAATTAGAGGCACTATGAAGCAATACTGAAATTGAACCAGGATCCCTTGAAACAGTACCTGCACCAAGGGCCAGATCAAGTTTGCCATCGCCATTGAAGTCGGCTGCACTAATGCTAGTAGGATAAGTGCCTGCTGCATAATCGACTTTAGGATCAAAACCTGTATTCTCAGCATTACGCAATAACACAGAAACTTTATTACCTAAATCATTAGCAATAGCTAAATCGAGTTTGCCATCGTTGTTAAAGTCGCCCGCAGTAATTGCAATAGAGCGTTCCCCCACTGCATAATCCACCACCGGAGCAAACGAGAGGTTACCTTTATTATACAAATCTGCCTGATCCCACACCGTGCCATTGGCAAAGGATAGTTGCTCAATGCGGTAATCCGGGCTGCTATACCAGTTGGCAACGGCGAGCTGATCGGTTGCAGTAGCGAATTTAAGAATCAAATCATTGCCGTTGCGCGAAACCGATACATCACCGGGCAATATTCCCGCCCCCAACTGAATTTTATCCACACTGCCCAGCGTCGAATCGTAGTCGTTAATGATGTCCTGACCTGAGCCAACGCTGAATTGATAGGTATCGTTGCCGATACCATAGCCGCCAGCAATACCGCCATTCAATACATCATTACCAACGCCGCCAACCAACATGTCATTGCCCGCACCACCGCTCAAAGTATCGTTGCCGCTACTACCGAACAGGAAGTCATCGCCATTCTTGCCGTCCAGGGTGTTGTCCAGATTATTCCCCAGCAAAAAGTCATTCTGGTCGGTTCCCGCAGATCCCGTTCTAGCCCCGTAATCGTCATAAACAGCCTGTAATGCGGGGGTAATGGGAAGTGAAATGAGATTAGAAATAATCAAATCCGTCCCATCCCAACCCGAATCGCGCAGTTCTTTCCCGGCAAATTTCTCAAAATCAAGCAGATTTGCCATGCCTGCGGCGGCATTGGCGTTAATACCCGCTTGCAAGGCATTCTTGGTCGCGGTGAAGTCTATATAAGCGGCAGTGCTATCCACTGTGAATGTAATCAAATCAAGAAAAGGCTTGAGCCGGGTTTGCATTACCAAGCTGCCGTAGACGGATTCCTTGATGATGTCGTAGCTTTGTTGCAATAGCGTCAGTTGTTCGGTGGCAAGATTGATGTTCACGGCATCTGTGCCGATAGGGACAGGGCGGAAAGTTTGACCGATGAATCGTTCAATAGTGGTCAATTTTTCCATCCAGGCTTGATACGCAGGACTACCGTTAGTAATTCCCGCAAAACTGACGTTGAGCGGGTGACCGTTAAAGGCGCCGGTAAAAGTAGCCTGCATGGTGCTGGTATCCGCCCATGCTTTAACAATCGCATCCAGCTTGGCTTTCTGTCCGCTATACGCCGTGTCGGCGGCAAAACTGGTCAGCAATTGCGTTAATGTGGGTGAGAGCGTGGCTGCTTCGCGCAAATCCCTGATCTGCCCGCTGCCTTGCATGTCCGGCAAACCGGCAACCGCCGTGGTGTCAAGCGGGCTGGCGAAGGTGCGGAAGAAGGTATTTTCAACCAGATCAATGTCACCCAGTAGACTGGTTTCGCCCAATCCGCCCAAACTGCCATCCATCCGGGTGTAAGTACCCAAATCGGCAATGCGGTTGCCGTCCGGCAGTACTTGGCTGTTGATTTGCTTGGTGACGTTGATACTGGCAATGCCCAGTGTATTGAGTGTGAATAATTCTCCGGTATCCGAAACGCCGTTCTGGTTCAGGTTGCGCCATAAGCGCAAGTTGGCAAATTGCGTATCGGCACTACTGATTTTGCCATCTTGATTGCTATCAAGGTCAGCCAGCGCGGCAAACCCATCCACCGCCTTGCCACCGGCAGCCAGCGGCGTGTTGTCGCCGAACAATTCGGCGCCGTTATCAATACTGCCGTTACCATTTCTATCCCGCACCAAGAAGGCATCATCCGCTTTCACCCAGCCGGTAGCTGTTTTAATACCGTCCCCATCATGGTCGAACAGAATGGGATTAGTAGCGTCGATGCCGGTCGTTTCCAGTCCATCGCCGTCAAGATCGAAGGTTAGCGGATCACGGCGCGGAGGAACATATTGTTGGGCTTCCCTCAGTGGCTCAGGTGTTTGGGGATCTTGAGGATCTTTCTCTTTTTTTGTTAACGAGATTCCCATGCCAGGCATGCCGCTGGTTGTTGTTCCTGAGGTATCTGTACTGGGTGGACTGAGGGGTGCCTGAATATTGAGTTGCTGAGCACCTTGAGGACTACTCCCTTGAGAGGCATTCATATAAGCAGTCATGCCATTGGCAGAAGGTTGGTAAAAAACTTTACCATCACTGCTTTTGTAAACATCTGCACCTTTTACGAACGATCCGCCATTGAGTAGAATATTGTCAAAACTAATACGGCCATGACCATCACTGTCTATGATGGTAGTGCTGCTATCTGCAAAATAAGCGTCGTAATCAGCACCACCATTTAAAATCTCTAGCCCTATGTTGTCGTGGCTGATTAATACATCATTGCCATTTCCACCATTAAGAATATCGAATCCGTCGTTGCCGATTAGTAAATCTGCTTGGTTGCCGCCTGTAAGCTTATCATTACCATCACCGCCCAGCATGAAAGCCCCACGATTAAGCGTATCGGTTGCATCGAGAGCATTTAAACCGGCTTGCACATACCAATCGCGCAAGTTTGGAAGAATGCTGTTAATGCTTGCCTGTTCGTTGCTGGAGAAGATTTTTTCAATATAAGTTTTAAAGAAAAGATTATAGCCTTTGGCATTGTTTAACGTGCTTGCTACGTCATTGCGGTCGAATTGAATGCCACCTGGAACATCAGAAAAAAGGATTGGTAATGCATTCCAGTTGGTTTCGGTATAGTACTTTTGCATGGCAAAAGCAATAAGAGTGTCACCTATTAAAGGTGCAGTGAATATCTCAGGTATTCCAGACTCAACAGATGCTCTCCAGGTAAATTCTTTTAAGGTTAAACCATCATTTTGCGCAATTTTCTGTAGATCATGAGTAAAACGGGACAGCATCAAATCGGCTGAAGTAATCACAGGTGCATTACCAAATTCATGGCGAACAAGTCGCTCGATGAAGTTCTCAAGATTTGGAGGGCTTGTGCGATTGTTATACAGATTATCGCTGAAAATCATCGGCAATAAATCGGATAAAACGAATGTAACATCTTGAAATTCTTTATTCGTTAAAAGAGCGATCAGCAAGGCCTGGGAATGTAGAGTTATAGCGGGAAGATCAACTGAACCATGCCCTAGTGGGTCTGATAATGCCGATATACCAATTCTTGAAGAAAATAGATTTATTATTAGCCACTTGGATAAGAATTCATTTTGCACATTAGTATTAGTGATCGCTTGCTCTCTATCATACAAGATACTGTTTATTAATGAACTTCCGCCATTCACAATACTAGATAGAGGGTTAAGCCAATTCTGAATGTTCGCATTTGTAGCATCAGTATCTGGGAACTCATCCTCCAAATAATTTCTTAAGATTACGGCAGATTCGAAACTGACCGCATTGCGAAACGGCGCTTGATCAAACGTTACTGCTGTTTTGTTAAAGTAAACAGCCATTAAAGCAGCTAATCCACCACCCAGTGAATGCCCTGTAAACAGAATATTCGCATCAGGATGTGCTTTTAACGTATTTATGTAATATTTAGCAGCTAATTTTAATTGCTCAGTTACTTTACCAAATAGACCTAAGTTTAGATCTGTTAGTAAGTCCCCACTAAAATCATTATCATTTGTTCCTGCATAAGAAATGACATAATCAGTACCGTTAAAATATGTAGCTGCCTCAAAACCGCTACTTGGGGAATTTGTATCGGCAAAGTAATCCACTTTTGACCAATCATTAGGCATCGGGAGTTGGTTGATGGGATTTCGACTTGCAATGTAAGAAGCTCCTGCCAGGAGCGCATATTCTGTGGTAGTAACCATGTTAATACTGTCCTTGAATGCTGAATGAGGTCGAGAAATTCTCGTAAATAGTTATGAGGATTTTTTATGTAGAGCAGGATCTGGTTATAAACCTAAAACTGCATTTACCTTATAAAGGCGACAGTGATTTGCATCACGCCATCTCGCTCGGTGTCTAATAGAACGACTTCAGAATCAGTGGGTAGTTGTGAGATCAGTGTTTGATAGTTTGAAACATCTGCGTTGATGAAAATGACGCGATTTAACATGCTCTTTTGCTCCCATTAGCACATTGATTTTTATTGGTTTTAGGAGCTGAAGCGTCCAGTGCCTAAAATAGCGTGAGAGCTTATCCCATTTCATAAGCAGTGTCATTAGTCAGACGAAGAATAATGGCCCATGTCAGCGGGTTTTGTGATACGCATGCCAGATCTATGACTTTCATTCAATGAATGAAATATCATTTTATGGTTTAATTATATTTGTCAGTATTCATAATCAACACATTAAGTATAATTGCATTTTCATTACTTCTTAAACCAATTATTTATATTTTTCAATATATTGCATATGCCACAAGAGCAGTTATACCTTATTGGGCGACCACTCAGCGGTGGCGGCGGGCTGACTTTATAACTGATCGGCAGGAGTGATAAGAGTGCATCCACAATTAACCCGAATAGTGGTCACTTATGCTTTATTGCTCGATGCAGTTGTTCGGGAAGAAATTAATTTTTATGTGGATTTGCTTAAACGATCAGGCAGCGACAAGTTGGCGGTGATAAGATAGATTTCAGCAAATTTATAGCGACATTCAAAAAGTGTGCGGCGTTTTGGGAGAAGTTAATATACCCCCTGCGCTTTCTCACCTGTTTTGCCTGGTATCGGCTGCCTCGAAAACGTTTCTCAACGGTCTGTTAGTTCTCAACCGGCTGGTCTGTGCACCAGCCTGTGATGCAATATAACCAGATTTACAATCCGAGTTACGTGCAAGCTCCCTGCAATGGTACTGGGATAGCGCTTCAGAAATCGCCCCATGGCTCGTAATCCACTCTCTTCTTGTCGCATCAACATGATTGTCGCTCGTTCTTCTGCATTCAACTGCTGATACCGCTTTTCTCTTTTTTCATCCCAACACCTTAACCTCTCTTAGGTGTTGAGGTTGACTATTGAGCGCGCCATCCTTAACGCCCAAAAGCATCAGCGAGAAGGGCATTTCGCCACGTCAAGCCCTGGCTATAAATTTCCTGAGAGATATGAGCCGCTTGATCCTTTGTGCTTGAGGGGTCACCAAGGAAACCGCCACTCGCCACCCAGGAATCGTGCGCTTGATCCCACTGATACCCGGCATGCGCATAGATCCCTTTATGGGCGCTGGTGGACCGGATGGCATTGTACTGAACAGCGGAGATCACTAGAGAGGTTTCTGGTGCACGGCCGGCAATCTTCCGGAGTATGGCGGCAGCGGCGATTTTGGCCTCGTCGACCGCGGCATGCCCGCTTTTGGGCACACTGGCGGGTGGGGTAGTTGGCAATGGCAAAAAGGCGGCGTCACCAATCACATAAACATGCGAATAACCAGTAACCGTGGAGGCGAAGGTTTGGGCATTAACTGGGGCGAAAGCCCCCCCTTCCAGTAAAGCTGGAGCGAAATCAAGGTTCGCTTTTTGCGGCGGAATCACATTAGCTGCGTGATAAGGGATATCGCCGTCTTTGGACAATCCGAAGTTAATCGGTAGGTTGGTATGTAGGATTTTGGACTTCAGATTTACCGCGTTTAAAGTCGCACCAGGATAGTACTCGACAGTTTTACCGGCGAAGTAACTGTACTTACTGGGTGTTTGTTGTAAGTGACTTCCGAAACTTTGCAGAGCTGCAACAAAATCATTCTTTTGGGAAACAAAATCGGTATGGCCATCTACCACAATAACCTTACAATTTCGGCTCTGCAAATAATCAGCTACGGCAAAAGCTCGCCCATAGGGTGCTAGGGATCCTTTGTATGAGCCCGAAGGGATCGAGATCACGAAGGTACCGCTATTGGGAATATGATCCAAAGCATTTTTCAGATCCAGCGCTTTGCTGCCTTCCCAAAAGCTCAGTGAGAAATCGCGAGTCTCTCCGGGAATGGAATCCGGTACAGGCCCCATACCCGGCGATAGGATCACATAATCATATTGAGAGGGTGTATGAAGTTTGGGTGGAACACTGAAAGAAACCAGAACTTGTGCTCCTTCCTGTTTAATGCCCGTTACTTTGTTCTGCTGAACATTTATCCCGGAGCTAGCAAGGGCACTATAATTCCGGGTAATACTGCTGAGAGGCTGTGCGCCGGTGATCACCAGGTTGGATTGGATACAAGTGCTATAGCTAGCATCTTTGGTGATCAGATATACATCGACAGCATTTCCGCCCCATAATTTTAAATATCGGGCAGCTGCTGCGCCGCCCATGCCGCCTCCCACTACCAAAATCTTTTTTGGACTAGCGCCCACCACAGCGGCATGGCTCAGTTCTGGCAGCATCGCAACGACTGGTACGGCTGCCGCGAATTTAAAAAAATTACGTCTTTTCATAAGGCTTGCTCCTACGAAATTGTTAGCTTCGGATATCTCAATGGCTACCAGACTTCTGTCCGTGGGCCCTGAGGTATTGGCTAATTTCACTCAATTGTTGATCAGTATAAGTCCTGGCTACCCAATCCATAATGGACTCCGGACGGCTTCGATATTTCATCTCGATCAAGTCTTGATAGTGATTTTCCCCCAGAAGGTTTTCGAAACCTTCGGTACGATTGGTGTCCGTGCCATGACAGGCAGCACAGCTCTCAGCCAATGCAGCGCCGTTGTCGGGCGCAGCAGCATAGGTTTGATGAGGTATAGCGATGACCGCCAGTAACAGGGCTATTGCCAAAGTTTTTACGCGGAGTGATTCGTTTTTCATAAGTATTCTCCAAGTTTGTTGTAGGTTGGCCAAGTTTTACCATCATGGAACTCAATCTTTCTGTTACCAAACCAGCTTGCTTTGAAAATTGGCTCACTATGATCAAGGCTTACAATTAGAGACTTAGAGACCTTAACCCACTGATCCCTTGGCCATCATACTGTCGTCAGAATCAACGGGATCACATGTCCGCACATCGTAACATCCACATTTTCCATCCCTCACTCATCAAAATATTAGGGATACATTTTCATGTGATTTTTTCCCATGATCTATTTTTAAAGTACGTGTGAAAAAATCCCATGTCAAGTATTTTGTGTGACATTCTCCTGCATGATGCGAGCGTTAAATTTCATATGTGATATCTCTATATCTCAAGCACTCTCTTGGTTTAGCCAAAAAAATGTACCTTCAATATTCACTTTTTAAAATTTCCCATTGCTATAACGAAAAACTGTCAAGACTCAATGTCGATAAGGCATTTTCCCCTGAGGTATAAAAATAATGAAATAGACTGCCAATATCCTAGTTGGCAGTCATTACAGCAGCATGTGCGGCATGCTGCACGTCGATCTCATTGATCGCCAATTACTTCCTGATGATTGCCAATAGGTTAATTCTCACAACCTTGGCGATCCCGCGCTAACAATCCCGAAGGGAAAACACCACGACTTACCCTAGCTTATGATTGCTCTCGACCTGATAACGCGAATCGTCTATTCGTAAATTTACGATTCGCGCATTCAGTGAAACGGTTTTCGAGAATTAATGACTGATTTGAGAATAATAAATCAGGGAAATTATTGCGCCAGTTGTTGACATGGGAAAATTTCCCATGTAGTGTAAAAATATGTGGGAATTAATTACACGTTTATGGTGTAACGACTGACCGATGTTAAATTAACTCAAATCATGGAGAAATAGCATGAAAAAGCTATCAACCAGCGTTGCTTCAAATTTAAGCGCTACCTTTCAATCCACTTCAATCCCTAGACAAAAAAAGTTGGTAATTCTGCTGGATTACTGATGATCGTGTGATTTGGTAAAAGAATTCAAACGCAATAAGAAGTAATAGGAAAGCTCAGTTACGCCGCACTCATGGCGAACTAAGATAGGAAAATACTCAATTGTAAGAAATCCATTTCTTACGCCAATCAGCACCACAAGTCATTCAGCAGGACTGAATAGTCACATTCTCAATTCACGCTGAATCATTAAATCAATAACCGATGTAAGAAATCCATTTCTTACATTCATCAGCATCACATCTTATTCGGCAGGACTGAATAGCCACATTGCCAGTTCATGCTGAATCAGTAGCAGATAAGGAGGAAATTATGGAAATTTTTATGAGGAACACACACATCTTTTTTTTACAAATTCTTGTGATATTTTTTGCGCTGAATCTCGGGATACTATCCCAAAATGTCATGGCGCAAGATGACGACGATGACGAAGCAGCTGAAGATTTAGTAATACGAGGTGACAAGACATGCACCGGTTGCCACGATGAAGGCGCCGAATCTGTGCTCGCTATCGGTAAAACCAAGCATGGAACTGTCGCCGATGAGCGTGCGCCCACTTGCACGAGCTGTCATGGCAAGAGTATCCGTCACATGGATAGGCCTGAAAAAGTGCCCATGCCATCACGCACGTTTGGTAAGAATTCAAAAAATCCCGTTGAAGATAGAAACAAAGCCTGTCTGAGCTGTCATCAAGGCGGCAAACAAATGCATTGGATCAGCAGTACGCACGCCAATCGTGATGTCGCTTGCACCTCCTGTCACCAGATACACACCGCGCAAGACAAAGTACGCGACCGCATCACGCAGACGGAAGTATGTTTTTCCTGCCATAAAGAACAACGTGCACAAATCAACCGCCCCTCCCGCCATCCTACCCGGGAAGGAAAAGTGATCTGCTCCGATTGCCATAATCCCCACGGTTCGGTGGGACCCAGCAGTATGGTGCGGGACAGCATCAACGACACCTGCTATACCTGCCATATGGAAAAGCGCGGCCCGTTCGTGCGCAATCACCCGCCGGTTCAGGAAAATTGCGCACTTTGCCACAATCCTCACGGCACGACAGCGCCCAATCTGCTGAGAGTTCGCTCGCCGTTTCTTTGTCAGGAATGTCATGAGCCCAATACGCATCAGGGCAGCCCGGGAACAATCGATGGTTCTTATCGAAGAAATCTCCTGGCCAGGGGTTGTGTCAATTGCCATACCCAGATTCACGGCAGCAACAACCCTGAAAATGTGCGCCTTGAAGATCTGCTGCAGCGCTGATTGGGAGATGAAAAATGAACAAATCAACCAAGAAGTTTATGCAGATCATGTCTGCTTGTTCTCTCTTGCTGGCCGCTGAAGCAGCCCTGTCAACCGAAGATGAGAATCTCAAACGATTAACTAAACCGCAGAGTACGATTAATTTTGGCGCAGGTTACCTGTCGGATGATAATGCCCGTTTTGGCCAATACAGTGGTGTGCGCAATGAAGGTCCTTATGGCCTTTTCAATGTCGACATCACCAAGCGCGATGATAATACCGGCACCTGGCTTAAGTTGCTTGGGCGCAATCTTGGCTTGCAGAATCGCGATGTCCGGTTCGAGCATAATAAGCAAGGTCACTGGAGTTACTTCATTGATTTCAGCCAGACACCCAGATATGAGCCATTCACGGCCGTGACCGCCGTCACAGGCATCGGCGGTGCGCATCTGGATGTACCAACATCCCCCACCACCGGTGAACCGGCGCAACTGAAAACCGAACGTGAAACGATATCCTTCGGAATGAGCCGATTGTTGCCGGGCAATTTTGAATTGCAATTCCATTTCCGTAATGAAGAAAAAGATGGATCAAGAATTTTCGGGCGCGGCAATCGTTTGGGACCACCGCTTCCGAGCATAGTCGGCGGTTATGAATTTTTACCCGAACCCATTAACTATTCAACCCGGCAATTTGGCGGCACCCTGAATTATAACGGTCAGGATTTACAGTTATCCGGCGGGTATTATGGAACCATGTTTGTCAATAAGAACACCGCCTTGCAGACTACCGGCGGCAGCAGTGCAGGTGGAATCTACGCACCGAGCTTATATACGCCGATTGCGCTGCCGCCGGACAATCAGTCGCATCAGTTATTTCTATCCGGCGGGTATAGTTTTAGCCCAACCACCCATGGTACGTTCAAAGCGGCTTATACCCATGCAACGCAGACAGACAGCTTCTTTGCCACGCAATTGCTGGTCCCTGGCGTTGGCAGCAATCTGGGCGGGAAAATTGATACCACATTAATACAAGGCGGAATTACCAGCCGTCCGTTACCCAAATTATCGTTACTGGCGAATGTTCGATTTGAAGATCGCGACGATAACACCCCCGTGCTGTTATACAATCCATTGGCGAGACAGCCGGATCTCAATGGAAATAGCTGGAGCGGACTCAATCACCCGCGCTCATTCAGTACCTTGACGAGTAGATTTGAAGCCAATTACACGTTGCCGATGAATTTTCGTTTGATCGGCGGTGTTGAGTATGAGCATTGGGATCGTCGCTGGCAGCCTACTTTTGTCGGTCATCGCGCCAAAACGGATGAAATCTCCTATCGGGTGGAAATACGGCGCACCTTGGCCGATACCCTGACAGGATCGATTGCCTACATACACAGCAATCGATTTGGATCGCCTTTCATTTCGACGGCGACCGGAACGGGTGATACTTACTTCAACCTGATCGCCCCACTGAATCTTTCTGACCGCAACCGGGACAAGGTACGCTTAGCGCTTAACTGGGAGCCCATTGAACCGCTATCGCTGCAAGTGATGATCGATGAATCAATCGATAATTATGGACATCGCAGCGGCTCAAACCTTGGGTTACGGAATGGTTCCGCACGAAACTATTCGGTGGATGCGGTATATACATTTTCTGAGAACTTGCAAACGATCGCATGGTTCTCACGCAATGAAACCCATATCGATCAAGCTTCAAGAAATTGGAGTTCCGCTGATGGTTCGCGTGAAATCTGGTCTGCCAATCTACAAAATATCGGCACTTCATTTGGAGCTGATATCAATGGGAAACCCACTGAGAAAGTGGAAGTCGGGGCCAGTTTATCGCACTCTTTTATTACTGATAAATTTAACCAGAAAACCAGCGATCCGGAGACATATTCGGTGCCCAATATCTCCACCGAGTTAAGCAATGCAAGACTGTTTGC
>NZ_JAMWZS010000045.1 GCF_024282095.1 Nitrosomonas sp. | reverse complement strand
GTTAATCGGGTGCGTTTATGTATGTTCATTTACAGTATTCTCCCAAATACTGTAAACAACGCTAGTGATTCTTACAGATACGATGATACAAAACGCAAAATCATAATTGTTTGAAGCGCTCGGTGGGTTGGTCAAGCCAATGAATCAGTCCTTGCGCATTCAAGCGGATGTCTGAGCGCAGAAGTTCATCAATTTCAGCTTGCGGTAGACGACAACCATGCTCTGATAATCGCTGTAACAGCAATTTTCTCAACGCATCCGAAATAATCGTTTGCCTATCAGATCCACTATCCTTTGCACGTTGAGCGATTTCCACATGCGCATCAATCAGGATGTGCATGGATTTTGCATGATGCGCTAAATTACCAATCTGACTATAGTGCGTAAGATAAGCATAACGCGGCTCATAGCGCATAATACGATCTATTGAAGCGTGCGCTGCCTCAGGATCAAATTGCACCGGTGAAGTCGTGGGAAAAACAAATTCCAAACCATTGACATCAAATTCCCGGTACGAAACACCAAAGGTGTCACCGGTAAAAAAAGACTGACTGCGTTCATCATAGATGCAATTATGGTGACGCGCATGGCCTGGCGTGTCGAGAAATAGTAATGAACGGCCATTCAGATCAATGCGACTTTCATCAGGCACTTCAATGATTCGCTCGACATCAATCGGATAAATCTCGCCATATACGCGCTTAAACTCTGTTTCTCCATAGACACTCATCGCACCCGCGACAAGCCGTGCAGGATTCGCCATATGACTCGCGCCGCGCGGATGGACAACCAGTTGGGCGTTTGGAAAAAGACGCATGCATTCGCTTGCACCGCCGGCATGATCAAGATGAATATGTGTCAATATGACATAGGCAACATCTTCAATCGCAATATTTTTTTGTTTAAGTGACTCAATGACACCCGGTATGGAAAAAGATGTGCCGGTATCAATGAGTGCAGCGACGCCTTTTTCAACGAGCAAGTGAATCGCCGCCCGTTTGGGGCGATGAAACTGCGCATCAATGGCACTGATGCCGTGTTCGTAATCTGTAACAAGTGGTAATGACATATTTCTCCGGGTTTATCCGCAAGCGCTTGGCGATGCGCAAATACTTGGTATTATTTAGATGGGTGCTTTAATTGTTCAAGAATGGCCGGGTTTTCCAGTGTGGAAATATCCTGGGTTATTTCTTCACCTTTGGCGAGTACACGTAATAATCGGCGCATAATTTTACCAGATCGGGTCTTAGGTAGATTTTCTCCAAAGCGAATTTCCTCAGGTTTGGCAATCGGACCAATTTCTTTCGCCACCCATTCACGCAGTGTATGAATAATTTGAGTAACCTCTTCTCCCTGTGGATATTGGCCTTTTAATACCACAAAAGCAATGACAACTTCTCCTTTGATTTCATGCGGCTTTCCGACCACAGCCGCTTCTGCGACCAACGGGTGCGCTACCAGGGCGGATTCAATTTCCATGGTTCCTAACCGATGCCCGGATACATTCAGAACATCATCGATGCGTCCCATGATCCAAAAGTAACCATCCCTATCACGGTATGCAGAATCACCCGCCAGATAATACTTTCCATGACCCATATCTTCCGGAAAATAAGCTTTCTTGAAACGCTCCGGATCCCCCCAAAGTGTGCGGATTTGTGAAGGAAAAGGTTGTTTGATCACCAAAAAACCGCCTTTACCGTTTTCCACATCATGACCAGCTTCATCGACAATCGCTGCAAGAATTCCCGGCAATGGAAAAGTACACGAACCGGGTTTGAGCGCAACTGCACCCGGCGTTGGCGCGATCATATGGCATCCCGTTTCCGTTTGCCACCACGTATCGACAATGGGACAACGCGATTGCCCCACTTTTTCATAAAACCACATCCAGGCTTCAGGATTAATCGGTTCACCCACTGAGCCCAACAAACGTAATGACGAGAGATCATATTGCGTCGGCAAATCCGCTCCCAGTTTGATCAGCGAACGAATTGCCGTGGGCGCAGTGTAAAAAGTAGTGACTTTATGTTTCTGAATAATTTCCCAAAAACGCCCGGCATTCGGGTAAGTCGGAATGCCTTCAAAAATCACTTGGGTCGCACCCATCGCGAGAGGGCCGTAGGTAACGTAGCTGTGGCCGGTAATCCAGCCGACATCGGCGGTACACCAAAACACATCCGCAGGCTTGTAATCAAAAATCCATTGCATGCTGACTTTGGTTCCCAACAAGTAACCTGCACTGGAATGTTGTACCCCTTTGGGTTTACCCGTTGATCCGGAAGTATATAGCGTGAACAAAGGATGTTCCGCGTTAACCCATTCCGGTTCGCAATGCGTACTGGCATTCTGCGTAATTTCATGCCACCAGACATCACGTGCCGGATTAAACGGTATGTCTGCGCCAGTGCGTCGGTACACCACCACACATTTCACTGACATGGTGTCCATCATGTTCATGGCTTCATCAACGGTTGCCTTGAGCGGATTATGCTTGCCACCACGCACCTGCTCATCGGCTGTAATAACAGCGATTGCACCGGCATCCGTGATGCGCTCATGCAAACTTTTGGCAGAAAATCCGCCAAACACCACTGAGTGAATGGCACCAATACGTGCACAAGCTTGCATGGCAACCACCGCTTCAATGCGCATCGGCATATAAATAATGACACGATCGCCTTTCTTAACATTGTTTGATTTCAGCGCATTGGCCAGCTGACAGACGCGTTGATGGAGCTCACGATAAGTCGATTGTATGACTTCACCTTCATCCGATTCAAAAATGATAGCGACTTTATCCGCCTGTGTTGCCAAGTGCCGATCAAGGCAGTTATAGGAAACATTGAGCACACCATCGGCGAACCATTGATAGAACGGTGGCGTCCGGTCATCCAGTACTTGTGTAAAAGGCTTATGCCAAAGAATCTGTTCGCTAGCCTGCCTTGCCCAAAAACGCTGATAATCCGATTCGGCTTCTGCATACAAAGCTCGATAGACTTGAATACTGGATATATTGGCTTTTCTGGCAAATTCCTCTCTAGGCGGAAAAACACGGGTTTCATTCAAAACTGACTCAATGGTTGACATGCTATTTCTCCGTATTTCTTTTGTTCATTACGTTTGCAAGAATTGTATCACTGGCATTATGTGTCATTAGCACTTCTTACTTCCAAGTACACAGTTTGTGATCGGTAATCATCAAAAAATAAGAGCCATGACAGACGGAAAAATATGTGTTAATCATCGCTAAGGTATTACATCTGGCGAAGTTTATGTTTCATATTTTATAAATTTTTGATAGAATGCGCCAATAGATGCGATGGGCTTTTTCAGCCCATTTTTTATTTGTGGCGGAGCTATGGCACTGGAAGAATTGCTGGAATCGACTCTGGAAGGAATGGGTTATGAGTTGGTCGAAGTGGAACGATTAGCACACAACAAGTTATTAAGAATCTTTGTAGATAAAAAAGGTGGCATCGATATCGATGATTGCGTGGCAATCAGTAATCACTTGGGTCGATTGTTTGCTGTTGAAAATATTGATTATGGCCGGTTAGAAGTTTCTTCTCCGGGACTTGACAGACCTCTGCGGAAAGAAGCTGACTTTCTCCGATTTCGAGGAGAAACCGTTAAATTGAAGCTGCGTATTCCTATCCAAGGGCAAAGAAATTTTGTGGGGGTTTTACGGGAAATAAATGATGGCATAATAAAACTTGAAGTCGAAGGAAAATTGTTAGACCTTGAATTGAGTAACCTTGGAAAAGCGCGTTTGGTTCCAAAATTGTAGGTATATAAAAGTTTGGCTGGAGGACTATGAGCCGCGAAATTTTACTGTTGGTTGATGCATTGGCACGTGAAAAATCTGTTGAAAAAGAAATCGTCTTCACAGCTTTGGAGCTTGCATTGGCATCCGCTACAAAGAAACGCTTTCAAGAAGATATTGAAACACGTGTTTCTATTGACAGAGTAACGGGAGATTATCAATCTTTTCGCCGCTGGCTGGTGGTAGAGGACGATATTGTAGAAGATCCTGCCCGTCAGATCTCTTTAAGCGATGCAAAAAAAATCAATCATGACATTCAGCTGGGCGATTATAGTGAAGAACCATTGGAGCCCATCGAATTCGGACGTATTGGTGCACAAGCAGCGAAACAGGTAATATTCCAGAAAATACGTGATGCAGAGCGTGAACAAACACTGAATGATTTTCTTGAAAGAGAGGATTATTTAGTGACCGGAACAATAAAACGCATGGAACGCGGCAATGCCATTATTGAATCCGGGAAAATTGAAGCCGAATTGCCACGTGATCAAATAATACCGAAAGAAAACCTGCGGGTGGGTGATCGAGTTCGTGCTTATTTGTACAAAGTCGATCGCACCTCCAGAGGTCCACAGTTAAAACTTTCTCGTATTTCCCCTGAATTTCTGATGAAACTGTTTGAATTGGAAGTACCGGAAATAGAAGAAGGTCTGTTGGAAATTAAAGTAGCCGCACGAGACCCCGGATCACGCGCTAAAATTGCAGTCAAGTCAAATGATCCGCGCGTTGATCCGATCGGTACCTGTGTAGGCATGCGTGGATCCAGAGTACAGGCGGTTATCAGCGAATTGGCCGGAGAGCGTGTTGACATTGTATTGTGGTCGGACGATCCTGCAACGTTCATCATTAATGCATTGGCGCCCGCAGAAATTAGTAGCATCATGGTTGATGAAGAAAAGCATAGTATGGATATTGTGGTTGATGATGATAATCTGGCTCAGGCAATCGGTCGTGGTGGACAAAATGTACGGCTTGCCTCCGAGTTGACCGGCTGGGAACTTAACATCATGACGGTAGACGAATCTAAAGCCAAACATGAAAAAGAATCGTCACAAATATGTCAGCTTTTTATGCAAAAATTGGATGTTGATGAGGAAATTGCAGAAATACTGGCACAAGAAGGCTTTGTTACGTTGGAAGAAGTGGCTTACGTTCCGCTCAACGAAATGTTGGAAATCGAGTCTTTGGATGAAGAGACTGTCAATGAAATACGTAATCGAGCCCGCAATGTACTGCTGACAGATGCCATTGCCAATGAAGAAAAAGTGGAGCATGTTGCTGAAGATCTACTTGCATTAGAAGGAATGGATATTAATATTGTCCGAGAATTGGCATCAAAAGGTATTAATACGCAAGCTGATCTGGCTGATTTAGCTGCCGATGATCTGGTTGAAATGACAGGTATCGATATCGAGCATGCAAACCGTCTGATTATGAAAGCACGTGAACCGTGGTTTACTTGATTTAAATTATCGATTAATAATATAAAGTATCAGAAATTATTTATTTTGATAGAAACCTGGTTGTAGTTTTGATTGCTGAAAGGTTATAAATGGCTCAAATGAGTGTAGAACAATTTGCTAATGAACTAGGCTTGTTGCCAACAGTTTTGTTGGAACAACTTAAAGCCGCTGGTGTAAAGAAAACATTAGCAGAAGACAGTTTGACAGAACAGGATAAGTCTCAACTTCTTGATTATCTGAGAAAAACTCATGGATCTGCCGAAACTAAAAATAAAGTTACGTTAACTCGCCGTCAAACCTCAGAAATCCGAAAATCGGATGGTACTGGCAGAGCACGCACCATTCAGGTGGAAGTTAGAAAAAGGCGTGTGCTGACAAAACCAGTTTCCGAGGATCTGGAATCCACCCCACCTGCAACCAAGTCGGCCGACATAACCAGTCAGCCTGCTAGAGAATCTGTCATTGATGCAGAACAATTAGCGTTACGTAGTGAAGAAGCAAGAAAACAAGCGGAGTTGATGGCACGCCAAGCTGAGGAAATTAAGCAAAAGAAAGCACGTAAGAAACCCGAATTCACTGAAGATATCAAGAAGAACGAAGAGGTAATCACTGCTTCCGGTCAACCAGCGGAAACAACCACATCGACACCTGCTATCGCTGCAGGATCAGGAATTGATGCGCAAACAGAATCTGGCAAAAAAACTGAACCTGCGCAATCCAGCGAAGCTCAATCAAATTCTACTGAAGGAACACTACACAAACCTGCAGGAAAACCTGAAGAAAAAACCGATAAGAAAAAGAAACAAGCCAAACAACAAGTGGTATGGAAAGATGAAAGCACTAAAAAGCGTAGTGTTAAAACGCGTGGTGATCTTTCTACAGGCCAGGGTTGGCGTACCCGTAGGGATAAACATAGCAAGCCAGTTCATCAGGTAGAAGAACCAAATATTCACGGCTTTTCCGCGCCAACAGAGCCTATTGTGCGCGAAATCATGGTCCCGGAAACAATTTCTGTGAGTGCGTTGGCGCAAAAAATGTCGGTTAAAGCAGCAGATGTCATTAAAGTGCTCATGAAAATGGGCAGCATGGTGACCATCAATCAAATGCTGGACCAGGATACTGCCATGATTGTCGTAGAAGAAATGGGGCATATTGCAAAATATGCTGAAATGGACAATCCGGAAAATTTCCTTGCGGATAGCGACACACCTGTTACTGAAGCAGAATTGGTTCCGCGCGCACCTGTGGTGACCGTGATGGGACATGTCGATCATGGCAAAACTTCTTTACTGGATTATATTCGCCGCACCCGAGTTGCTGGCGGTGAAGCCGGCGGTATCACGCAGCATATCGGCGCTTATCATGTAGAAACCGACCATGGCATGATTACCTTTCTGGATACACCGGGGCATGAAGCATTTACTGCCATGCGCGCACGCGGTACAAAAATTACCGATATTGTCATTCTGGTGGTCGCCGCAGACGATGGCGTAATGCCGCAAACGATTGAAGCAGTTCATCATGCGAAAGCAGCAAAAATTCCTATTATCGTCGCAGTGAACAAAATAGATAAGCCAGAAGCAAATACCGAAAGAATTAGGCACGAATTAGTCGCACATAGCGTGGTACCGGAAGATTGGGGCGGCGATACCATGTTTGTCGAAGTATCTGCCAAAACCGGTCAAGGTGTCGATAATTTACTGGAAAGCATATTACTGCAAGCGGAAGTGCTGGAACTGAAAGCACCCACACAAACACCGGCCAAGGGTGTGGTGATCGAATCACGTTTGGATAAAGGGCGCGGCCCGGTAGCAACCATTCTGGTGCAATCCGGAACGTTAAAACGCGGTGACGTTTTACTGGCCGGTGCGGTGTATGGCAAGGTACGTGCCATGAACGATGAGAATGGTAAGGCGATCAAGCAGGCCGGCACATCCATTCCGGTCGAAATTCAAGGCTTATCGGAAGTACCTGAAGCCGGTGAAATTGTTTTTGTATTGGACGACGAACGCAAGGCACGGGAAATTGCCCTGTTCCGTCAAGGAAAATATCGTGACGTCAAATTTGCCAAGCAGCAAGCAGCAAAACTTGAGAATGTTTTCGATCAACAACAAGACGTCAAGATACTGACTTTGATTATCAAAGCGGATGTGCAAGGCTCCTGTGAAGCATTGGCTTATGCGCTGGAAAAACTCTCAACCGATGAAGTGAAGGTAAATATTATTCATAGCGGCGTTGGCGCCATTATTGAATCGGATATCAATTTATCGTTGGCATCAAAAGCTGTTGTGATTGGTTTTAATGTGCGTGCGGATGCCAGTGCACGCAAACTGATCGCATCAAGCGGCGTTGATGTACGTTACTACAACATCATTTATGAAGCGGTCGACGAAGTTAAAGCCGCGCTTTCCGGCATGATGTCACCGGATCGTAAAGAACATATTGTGGGACTGGTGGATATTCGTGAAATTTATCGTATTCCAAAGGTAGGTGTTGTCGCCGGGTGCTATGTCGTGGATGGTATCGTCAAAAGAAACTCATTGATCAGAGTATTACGCGATGGTTTGGTCATACACAGCTGCGAACTGGATTCACTGAAACGCTTTAAAGATGATGCAAGGGAAGTCAGAGAAGGTTTTGAATGTGGCTTGTCCCTAAAAAACTATAATGATATCCAAGTAGGGGATCAGCTGGAAGTTTATGAAATCGTCGAAACAGCGCGGTTTCTATAACAAGTGCGTTAACCAGCCAATCCGATGCCCAAAGACTACTCCCGCACATTACGCGTCGCTGATCAGATACAGCGTGAATTGGCAGATCTCATGCAACACGAAATCAAAGATCCCCGTGTAGGGCAAATTACCATTACCGCTGTTGAAGTGACTCGCGACTATAGTCATGCCAAAGTTTTTTACACGACATTAGCCAGTAAAGAAGACCTTTTCTTGGTCGAAATTGGACTTGATCATGCCAAAGGTTTTTTACGTTCAAGTTTGTCGCATCGGATGAAGTTAAGAGTGACGCCACAATTGCAATTTATCTATGATGAATCCGTAGAACGCGGCGTTCGCTTGTCAAAATTAATTGACGAAGCAATCGCTCAGGATAAAATCTCCCATCACACAGACTCCGACAGTTAAAACACCTGCATGCATGCAGCACGCAAAGATTCCATCAAACAATCCGATTAAACCCATTAGGCGCAACATCAGTGGTGTTCTATTATTGGACAAACCACACGGCATCTCTTCCAATAAAGCGGTACAAATCGCAAAACGACTCTTTTCTGCTGCCAAATGCGGTCATACCGGTACACTGGATCCGATGGCAACCGGATTATTGCCACTTTGTTTTGGAGAAGCGACTAAATTTTCATCGGTATTATTAGGCGCTGATAAAACCTATGAAGCAACCTTAAAACTTGGTTTTCTAAGTACCACGGGCGATGCGGAAGGCGAGATCAGTCAACTCATAACAGATGTCGGGAATCTCACTTTATTATTTTGTGAACAAGTACTTCAGCGTTTCATCGGCACCATCATGCAAGTGCCGCCGATGTACAGCGCGCTGAAGCATCAAGGAAAACCATTATATGTGTACGCAAGAAATGGCAGCACCATTGAACGCCCGGCACGTGAAATCGTTATCCATGAAATACAAATTAACGCATTGACAGGCAATGAATTGCAATTAAGTGTTCGGTGTGGAACGGGTACTTATATCCGCACACTGGCGGAAGATATTGGCAAAGCGCTCGGTTGTGGTGGCGCGTATTTGACGCAATTGCGGCGCACATCGATTGATCGCTTTCACTTGCCTCAAGCACACACGTTATCAGCACTGGAAGAAATGGCTGCAATGGATCAGGACAACTGTCTATTACCCATCGATTGCTTATTACAAAAATTTCCGGCAATCACTTTGGATGAATTGGCGGCATTACATATCGTTCAAGGACGTATCATCCACAGTCCATCACTAGATATCAGCAATATGCCAGCAGCTAATACCGTACGTTTATATGATCATCAACAACGATTCTTAGGGCTTGGCGAAATTACCAACGAGCGGAAAATAGCGGCGAAGCGCCTGTTAGCAGATCGCTTTTCAACGGCCTGTTAGCAAATTTCTAATGGCTAGCGTGTACGAAACATAAAATAAACCGCGCCTATCATACATAGCGCGGCCCACAAATAATCCAGTTTCAGCGGTTCCTTTAAATACAGCAGCGCAAACGGTACGAAAACAGCCAGGGTGATGATTTCCTGCAGTATTTTGAGCTGCGCGACAGATAGTACGGCAAAACCAATGCGGTTGGCGGGAACTTGCAGCATATACTCGAAAAACGCGATGCCCCAGCTAATCAGTGCAGCAATTATCCACGGCTTGTGGTTCAGCTCTTTCAAATGTGCATACCAGGCAAAGGTCATGAATACATTGCTCATGGTCAACAGCAGAATGGTATGCCAAATCTCGCGCATGTATCAAACTCCCAACTCCTGCCACATCGCATCCACCCGCTTTTTGACTGCATCATCCATCGCAATCGGCGTCCCCCACTCCCGATTCGTTTCACCCGGCCATTTGTTCGTCGCATCCAACCCCATCTTGCCGCCCAACCCTGAAATCGGGCTGGCGAAATCCAGATAATCGATCGGCGTATTCTCAACAAGCAACGTATCCCGTACCGGATCAACCCGCGTTGTTATCGCCCAGATGACTTCTTTCCAGTCACGCACGTTGATATCGTCGTCGGTGACAATAATGAATTTGGTGTACATGAACTGACGCAAAAAGCTCCAGATACCAAACATCACGCGCTTGCTATGCCCGGCATATTGTTTCTTCATGCTGACTACCGCCATGCGGTACGAGCATCCTTCCGGCGGCAGGTAAAAATCGGTGATTTCCGGGAATTGTTTTTGCAACAACGGCACGAATACTTCATTCAGCGCCACGCCAAGAATCGCCGGTTCATCAGGCGGTTTTCCGGTGTAGGTAGAATGATAAATCGGATTGCGGCGCATGGTGATGCGCTCGATGGTAAATACCGGAAAAGTTTCCTGTTCATTGTAATAACCGGTATGGTCACCATAAGGGCCTTCCAGCGCAGTTTCGCCGGGATGGATAGCGCCTTCCAACACGATTTCTGCGCTTGCCGGCACTTGCAGATCATTACCGATACATTTCACTACTTCTGTTTTGGCGCCGCGCAACAAACCGGCGAACTGGTATTCGCTCAAACTATCCGGCACCGGTGTCACCGCGCCTAGAATGGTCGCAGGATCGGCACCTAAAGCCACCGCCAGCGGATACGGCTTACCCGGATTGGCGAGACTGAATTCACGAAAATCCAGTGCCCCGCCACGGTGCGCCAGCCAGCGCATGATGACTTTATTGGGCGCAATGACCTGTTGACGGTAAATACCCAAATTCTGCCGGGTTTTATTCGGCCCGCGCGTGACCGTCAATCCCCAGGTGATGAGCGGCGCAACATCCCCTGGCCAGCAGGTTTGAATCGGAATCCGGCTTAAATCGACATCGTTGCCTTCCCACACAATCTCCTGGCATGGCGCGCTGCTCAACTCTTTCGGCGCCATATTCAGCACTTGTTTCAACACCGGCAATTTATTCCAGGCATCCTTCAGTCCTTTCGGCGGATCGGGCTCTTTTAGATAAGCCAATAACTTGCCGACTTCGCGCAACGCTTCAACCGATTCCTGCCCCATCCCCAGCGCCACCCGTTTCGGCGTGCCGAACAGATTGCCCAGCACCGGCATGCTATGTCCTTTGGGATGCTCAAATATTACTGCCGGGCCTTGCGCTTTCAGGATGCGATCACAGATCTCCGTCATTTCCAGCGAGGGATCGATCTCCGTTTGAATGCGCTTGAGTTCGCCCATGGCTTCCAATTGTGCGATGAAATCGCGCAGATCTTTATATTGCATGATTGAATCCTTAGCTCTGAAAGATGAGGAAATCGAATGCGATTCCGGCAAACACCACCATCCCTACCCAGTTATTGTGCAAGAATGCCTTGAAACACAGCGCCCGGTCACGGTTACGGATCAACATGTATTGGTACAGCACCAATCCCGTTGCCACCATCAATCCGGCGTAATAGGCCAGATTCATCTGTTGCAATTGTCCGATGACCATCATGATCATAATAAAGCAGGCATGACACAGCATTACGCCCATTACATCAAAGCGCCCGAAAGTAATCGCAGAAGTCTTGATACCAATCTTCAAGTCGTCCGGCTTATCGACCATGGCATACGCCGTGTCATACGCAATTACCCAAAACAGATTGGCCAACATCAACAGCCAGATGATGGACGGCAAGCTATCCGTTTGTGCGGCAAACGCCATCGGAATACCAAAACTGAACGCAATACCCAGATAAGCCTGCGGCATGGCAAAAAAACGCTTGGTGAATGGATACGTTCCCGCCAGAAAGAGTGCCGGCACAGACAGTAGAATCGTCAACTGATTCAAAGGCAAAATCAACACAAATGCGCACAGACTTAACCCGGTCGCCAGTAGCAAAGCTTCTTTGGAGCTGACCCGGCCAGCCGCCATCGGGCGGTTCTTGGTACGTTCGACATGCGGATCGATGTTACGGTCGGCAAAATCATTGATGACACAACCTGCTGAGCGCATCAGGATCGTACCCAGGATGAAAATGACTAGAATATGCCAATCCGGCAACCCACGCGCCGCAAACCATAACCCCCACAACATCGGCCACAGCAGCAAAAGAATACCGATCGGCTTATCGAGCCGCATCAGCTGCGCGTAGATTTGAATTCGATTGGCAATGCTCATAAGGGTAAATCCAGAATAGCCGGTAAAAACACTTCGGTCACTAAAATCGACTGTCCATGCAACGTAAATAGTGAGCGCCGCGCCCACAGGTAGGCCGGTTTTGTTGACAACTTGGCGCACGCACGGTCATACAGAAAATGACCTTGACTGACTTTCTTGAATTCCAGCGGTGTGCGCTCGATTCTAGGATTGGTAAACAAAACCGTTCCCAGCGATTTATTACCCAGCCCACTCAAACCCCGCCACGCACCCCGCAAATTCTTGTGCGCTACCACAGAATGCGCAAATACCACCGGCGTGCTGCTGCAATACAGATAAACTTCCCGTACCATCGCCAATTCACCGGCACGCAACCCCATCACATTCAACTCATCCCCATAAACTTTACTAAGCGACTGAAATATGCGCTTTACACAAAAATGCGCACAACGACTCTGGATACGGCGCGTCAGTGATCCACGATCCTGTAACCAGTTACGTTGATGATAAGAAACAGAAGTCAGCGCAGAATGCCATGCCAACGGATGGGCTTTGTTCATCGTGGCAGCGCAAGCAAATGGGATTGTTGCATGATGAGAAATCTTAAACTGAAATCAGGCCAGGTCATTTTGAGAATTATACAGCAGTCTCAAAGCAGCCATTACAAAGCCCGAATAATTTGTACAAGCCTCAATCAGATTCATGCAATTTGGCAGGCCATTGAAAAACATTTTCTGGGCAACTGGTCTAAGCAAAAACAAGCGAGAAAGCACAATTTATACGTGACAAATGAGCATCTTACACCCGCTTTTCGGTACCGCAGATAACTTTTCAACAACCTGTTAGGCTAACGCTTACGGCTTTAACTGCCCTTCTTTCTTTTCTTCATTGCCTTCTACTGGTTTCTCACTGCTTCCATCATCGGCCAGCTTGCTACCGACATAGCTTCCAACTGCACCACCGACTAATGCCGGCATAACCGATTGCATGAGTGATGGACTTTGAGCTGGCGCATTAGCGGCTGGCGCAGGCGCTGCGTTTGAACCGGCTGCTGCCGGTGATGGTGATGGCGCAGCTTGACTTGGCGTATCCGCTTTCTTCTGCTGTGTCGCCGCAGGCTTGGAACCAAATGAACCTTTTGATCCGCTGCTCTTACCTGGTTTTGCATACAGATTGTTTGAAAACACCATGGAAACCAAAATAACAAAAAGCAATTTTTTCATATGTATTAACCTTATAAAAATCAATTTCAAAATAAAATCACAGCACCATTGCCATCAGCATCGGTTTTCTCAATTACGTTACATGATGCAATATATCAATGTGGGCGCCCCTTCTGCTCCCGCGCTACCGGGCAGTAAACCATAAAACGGGTCGCAATTTTGGAAAAATTTTCACACCGTGTCAATCGGTATTGCAAACTTCCGCAACCTGCCGGTCAGGAACAATGCGCTCTGATGGTTTTATCAACCGAGCGAATGATCAGCGCCATCGAAACAGCACCCGGATCGGGTGTGCCGATACTCCGCTCCGCATGAGGGCGCGCGCGGCCAATCCTTGGCTGCAGATCTTTGGTGGCCTGGGCCGCTTCATCAGCAATAGCGGCTGCGACTGTCCAACTGGCGGAAACCGAACGATTACATGATGCACCCTGAGCAAGTGCCGCTGAGAATGGATAGAGCACATCGACAAGAGTCTTGTCCCCTAACTGCGCTTTACCGAGATCCGTGACGCCGCGAAGCGCGGCGGCAATACCGGCGGCAATGACTGAAGCAGTCGGTATGGCTTCGTCACCCAGCACGCCGCCCAGATTACGCAGGATGACTCCCCACAAGGCACCCGATGTGCCACCTGCCCGATCGGACCAAGCGTCGCCGGCAACCATCAGCAATGTGCCTACGCCGACCTTGGCGTCCAGTGCTTCCCTTGCCGCGGCGATCGCCGCTGCCAGTCCACGTTGCATACCTATGCCATGATCACCGTCTCCCGCAACAGCATCCAGGCAACCAAGCGCTTCTCGTTCCTTATCAATCACTTCACGCGCAGCTTCGAGTGCCGCAAACGCCACCATCGCAGCTACTTGTGATTCTGCGGAACCGGTTGTTAATCGGCGCTTACCGGAGAATTTGGCTACATCGACGTTATCTCCATAAGGTTGGGTGCTATGACCCCGATGAAATGCGGGGGTATCCGCCGCCGCAACCCAGTTTTGTTCAAGTTCATCGTTCAACCAGAATAGCGTCAGTGAAATACCTGCCATGTCGAAGCTTGTGATTAATTCACCGACTACCGGCTCGACAATGATCAATCCGCGCGCGCACAACAGTTGGTCGACCTTGCGGTAGACAACAAACAACTCTTCGTGTTTTACGGTACCAAGACTGTTCAGTATCACGCCGATACGCGCGCCATCCGAATTGCCGACAACCGCAGGAATCTCGGACAGCAGCCTGTTCACCAGAATCTCCGCCAAACCGTCGGCAGTCGGCGCATCCATTCGATAGAGGCCGGGTTCGCCATGAATACCCATGCCGATTTCCATCGTTCCGTCAGCCACTTCGAAGAGCGGTTTGCCGGCGCCTGGCAGCGTGCAGCCGGAGAATGCAACACCCAGTGTCCGCACGCGTTCATTCGCTTCGGTCGCTATGCGACATACTTCATCGAGAGATTTTCCTGCATCGGCGGCAACAGCGGCGGCTTTGAAAACCGGCAAAGTGCCGGCAATGCCGCGGCGTTTATGTTTCTCCGCAACAGGCGCGGATGCAGTGTCATCGGTCACAACGACCGTGCGCACGTCAATGCCCATCGCACAAAGACGCTCTTGCGCCTGGTTGAAATTGAGCACGTCGCCGGCATAATTGCCGTAGCTGAACAAGATACCACCACCTGCATCCACGGCCTGCGCCACATTGCAAATCTGCTGTGCCGATGGCGATGCAAAAACATTCCCCATGGCAGCACCGTGCGCCAATCCCGCACCAACAAAACCACCAAAGGCCGGGTAATGCCCGGAACCGCCGCCGATAACAAGCACCACCTGGCCAGGCTTAGCCTTATGTCGGCGGATCACGCCACCATCAACCGGGTGTATTTGGTTACGGTGTGCCGCGACGAACCCCTCGATCAGTTCGTCTGCAAACTTTGTCGGATCATTGAATAGATGAGTCATCGCTTGAATAACTGTATTGATTGTCCATTCACATCGCCATGATCTAATGTTACATGCCAATCAGCAGATATGTGGGAATGCCAATGCGCTGGCTTCGTAGTTTGACTGGAATCCTAAAGAATTGACTGCGATAAGTAAAGCGGTGAACAAGGCAATTATCAGCGCAAAAAGACCACAGGTGCTGAGTTGTAGTAGTTCATCGCACCCGATCGAACTGTTCGCGTAGATTTTCGACAGCCCCAGGCTCGCCGCGAACCCGGAAGAAGGCGCCCTCACTGTCTGAGCGTTCTTCCAGCACCTGACAACTTGCGTAGATTCCCCCGCGCAGTTGCTGCGCCGACCAAGGCAGGAAAAGTTCTGCTTCGACCAGATTCTGCTGAAAAAACGCCACGATCTTCTGGCGCAGCTTCGCCACCTCATCCGGTCGGCGTGCGCTCATCACAACGCAATCCGGATATTGCGTCCGCAAGGCTGCGTCGCGCTCCGCTTGCGCCGCTGCATCGCCGACGTGATCAATCTTGTTGAAAATGCGGATGCGCGGCACAACATTCGCGCCGATCTCCACAAGCACTTGATCAGTAACCTCAAGCTGGCGCTCAAATCCGGGATCGCTGGCATCAATGACATGAAGCAGCAAAGATGCATCCAACGCCTCGTCGAGCGTTGACTTAAATGAGGCGACGAGTCCGTGCGGCAGGTTCTTGATGAAACCAACCGTGTCGCTGACGAGTATACGTGGCACGCTCTCCGGATGAAGAGTTCGTACTGTGGTATCCAGCGTGGCAAAAAGTTTATTTGCAACCAGCACCTCACTTCCCGTGAGCGCCCGCATCAAGGTGGATTTACCTGCATTCGTATAGCCGACCAGTGCCACGCTGGCCAGCCCTTGGCGCTCTTGCCGTCGCGCGCGCTGCGTCTTGCGCTCCGCATCCATCGCCACGATCTCCTGTTGCAGTTCGGCGATGCGATCACGGATCTTGCGTCGATCCAACTCAGTGTGCGATTCGCCGCCTCCCCGGCCGCCGACGCCGCTGCGCTGTCGTCCTTGCGGCCCGGCAAGCTTCGCCGCCTCACGCAGACGTGGCGCCATGTACCCAAGACGTGCAATCTCTACCTGAGCACGCGCAGCGCGAGAACGGGCATTCCGATGAAAGATTTCTAAAATGACCATGGTGCGGTCCATCACTTCGCAACCGACTTCATTTTCAAGATTGCGCGCCTGCGATGGTGAGATCTCGTGATCGACCAAGATGGTGTCGATGCTTCGGCTATCAGGATTGGTGATTATTTCTCCAAACTCGGCGGATCCGGCTTCATTGTTCACGAAGCCGCGTATTTCCTGGCGCTTGCCGACGCCAAGATATGCCGTCGTGTCGAAGCTGGCACGTTTCTGCACGAACGTCTTGACGACCTCATATCCCAGTGTTTTTGCAAGCTCGCGCAGCTCGCTCAGCGATGCCTCGAACTCTACATCGTTCACACTCGGCAGTTGAACGGCCGCCACGATGGCAACCTTGGATTTTTCTTTGACTTCTATTGGCATTAGGAGGCTGATTTCTTGAGTGAGTGAAATCGGATAGTACCTGAAAAAGATTGCGGCGCACTCACTGAAATTCTAAAATTGACCATAATAAATAACCCAGATAAATCATTATTCTTTACTTTGTATTTCTGTTTTTACAACCAAGTCATTTTGTACAGATCTCACATCTTTTTGTCTTCCAACTACTTCCATCGCTTTATCAATGCTTTCTTTAGAATCGAGCGCACCGCTCAGTTGCACGATGCCATTCACCGTAGTTACTTTAATTTCAAATACTTTAAGCAAAGGATCATCAAGAATAGCTCTTTTAACATTCATAGTAATTACTGAGTCATTAATATACTGATCAGTCGCTTCAATTTTCTCATTGAGTGACTTTTTCGCATCATCCAGTTTTATTTCCGCTTCCTTTGTCGTTCCCTCAATTTTTTGTTCAGCCTTCTCAATCGAGCGGTCCAGTTTTTGCCCTGCCTTTTCAGCCGTTCCTTCTTGTTGGCAACCAACCAATCCCAAAACAGCAGATAAGCCAGCAATCACAATGACTTTTTTTGCCAAAATGTCTTGTTTATATGCATTTGTCGTTTTCATAGCTTCTCCTTCAATTGTTATTTAAATCAGTAGCACCGCACGCAATCTATCCACTTAAAAAGTGTCAGGGAGTAAGCGCTGTTCTATGCAATCAAGCGCACTGCATTCACACGAGAAATTCACGTGCATTTGAAGTCTAGCGAGAGGATTGAAGGAGGTCTGTTCGCTCTCGTACATACTGCTTTTGTAACTTCTGTAGTTAATATCTCTTCTTTTCCAATTTTGAATCAAAACCACTCATTGCTTCCAAAGCCCAATTTGATTAAACCGGAGTTCTGGCATAACATGCATCAAGATTTGCCAGTTACTTTGTGAATTGCTGCTTTGTTTAACAGAGGTATTGCACTTAACACCTGGATTACCATCGATACATATTCCCTTGATGCAGGCATCACACCAAGACTTTTAACTTAATAATATGAAAATGACAATAACTTGCGACCCTCGAGAAAATCATATTTTGTATGCGCTTAGGCAGGCCGAGTTTGAGTTGTTAGAACCTCACCTTGAATTGACAACAATGTCTCGTGCTGAAGTACTATTCGAAGCTTATGACAAATTGCAATACATCTATTTTCCCGTTACAGCTACTGCATCTTTGTTGTGTTGTCTGGAAGATGGTGTGTCCGTAGAAGTGGCAATGGTTGGCAGTGAAGGCATACTGGGAGTTTCAGCTTTAATGGGTAGAGATGTGGCGTTGACACAAGCAATTATCAACATACCAGGTTACTGCTATCGAATTTCCATAAAATCGTTACAAAGTGCATTATCCCGTAGCGGAGGCCGTCGCGCTGGAACACTGCAGAAATTGATACTACGCTATGCCCAAACGCTTTTCATGCAAATGTCACAAGCAACTGCGTGTAATCGACGTCATGCATTGGAACAGCAACTGTGCTATTGGCTGCTTTCAAGTTTTGACCGTGGGCATTCAAATAGTTTATCAATGACTCAAGAATCAATTGCTTATATACTTGGGGTTCGTCGTGAAAGCATAACTGAAGCAGCAAAAAAATTGCAGGAAGCCGGAATCATCGAGTATTACCGCGGCCACATAGAGCTTAAGAGTAGAACAAAACTAGAAACAGCAGCTTGTGAGTGTTACAGAGTAATGAAGGAAGAATCAGTTCGGCTGACCACAGATTTACAACCCGCATAATCAGCACGATAAACTTGGCTAATGATAAAACCAGCATCGTTTTGCAATTCGTTACAGCCTACACAAAGCGTATATTGAACTTGAATTCGCTGTTTCTTTTCTTAAAGAAACACAAAGAGTTTCGCTGCATTTAATTTAACAGCGTTGTTTGAGGCATTTGATCTGAAATCTTTTTGGATTCCGCTAGCTTCCCCACCACGCGATTCCAAGCTGCACCAAAAACATCTAACACTGCCTCACCCACTCCGGCTTCTGATAAATCATAATTTTCTACTGGAATCAAATGCTTATGGCATTTACAAATACTTTCAAAAGATTCATCATAAACATTAGGATTAAGATCATCCAGAGAGTAAGAACAAAGAAGTGAGAATTCTTGTTTCTGGGATAAATCATTCCATAAATCTTCCAGTTGCATAACTGTGTTGTATTGACCTTCCTTCCAGAGTATATCCACCATTCCGCCAAAGACTCGAACTTTGCCATATCTTAATTGCAAAGTTTGAAGTGGGCCCCCTACGTATTCCTGAAAAACCTGCTCTTCAAGTACGCCATCAATCAGTAGACTTGATAGCAAAAACTGAGCATCAAAGAATTTGATTTGACCTTGATCTCTGATAGTCTGCATATCAAAACCTAGTGCATCTATTCCGGATATCACAGCTTTCCTTAAAGCCGGTCTGGCAAGAACAACAATCGACTCATCATTAAGCAAGCCCTCTTTAATATAACCGATAACTGCTTCTGCCTGAGAAGTTTCATTCTGACAAACCTGAGCAATGTAATTACCCGTAGGATTTGTTAAATGCCATATCCGATTTGTGTCCATAAATCTACCCTCATTAATCGACGCATTCTAAAACACTGAATAAGGAAATGCTACAACATCACTATAAAAAAACAAAGCCAAATTATCAGCATATGTTAATTATATGTAAGCATTTTCGTGTTGTTTACGATTTAAAGAAAATTTTTTCTTCATACGAGTCGACATCATTGATCCCTCTATGAACCAGTATATGGATGCTACACGACGCCCTGTCTATCCTGGACTATACTTGCTTTTAAAAGGTAGTCGGTTAGCATCGGGCACGAAAACCTCAGTAACGAAGCGATTGAAGACATGACTAACTCAAATCTACACGTGATGCATTTTCTAGGCTTATGCCTTGGAGATGATGCTCCCATCACAGATTAAATGTTTAGCTTTACTCAGTGCCAGAATTTTCCTAGACTTTCAGATAATTCATTTTGTAAGCAATGAAAATTCCGCTGAAAGATATGTGCATATCTTATGAGAAAAAGTCTTTGAAGGAATGTACGAATGATAACGATCAAGCCGAATCGAGACTATTTTCCGGGTTTCCCAATCCAGGCCGCAAATTGTTTCCTCGCATGCTTGCTGGCATGGTGCGGAATTTCAGTAGCGCTGGCCGAGGACTATGCATGCGAACAAAGCGACGAGACGCATATCTGGATCTCGCCTATCAACCCCACAACCGATGCGCCGGTTAAGATCATGGCGGTTGCCACAGACGGCCCCATCGCGGAATTGGTCGTGATCGACAGCCAAGGACGCCGCATACCGCTGCAATCCCGCCATCGCGGTGGCCCGCCTTGGAGCCTTAGCACCGAATTGGAAA
>NZ_JAMWZS010000044.1 GCF_024282095.1 Nitrosomonas sp. | reverse complement strand
TGGTATAGGAACCTCAATATTACGAGTTTGCCTCTTTCTATTAAATACTTATCTTCAATTGTCAACAGACCCTAGCACTTTCGCTTGGCTTGCTACGATTGATTAAGTGTATTGCTATTTTTGCAAAGCAGTTGTGGCCATTACTCGGCAGCGTTTTTTCGGTACAAGGCAATTTCCAGACCGCTGCCGCATTTCCAACATAGCTGAAAATTCTCCGGGTTTTCCTCGCCGCACGACGGGCAATGCACGTTGCCGGTTCGGACTGGGGTGTTTTCGTAGGTTTCAATGACGTGTTTACCGCGCTCAAAGTCTTCGTCGCGTACCACCCAAACTTCCGGGTAGGCGTGTGTAAAGGGGATTTCTCCGGCGACGCCTTGTGCGTATTGATTAAAAATTCGCGCCGGGATATAGGCGTGTTCAAGCAGATCAAGTACTATCTGCGCTTCCATCAGATTGTTGGCAGAGTAAAGCTTTTTCATACAATCATGATTGCAAAATAAATCAATCAGTTAATCGAGTAAAATTATGTGGTTCAGAAATTTACAAGCTTATCGTATCACCAGCGGAAATATAACACTGAATAGTCTCGAAGAAGCACTTTCACAGCACACTTTGCAACAGTGCATGCAAATGGAAATGCAAAGCCGCGGCTGGGTTGTGCCGCGCGAGGAACAGCAGAATTTTGTCCATGTCTATGGTCAGCAATGGTTGATTGCTTTGGGGGTGGAGAAGAAATTATTGCCGGCCGGGGTGATTAATCAGCACGCCAAAAACCGCATCACGCAAATCGAGCAAATGCAAGGCTACAAGCCGGGTAAAAAACAAATCCGCGATATTAAGGAAGCAACGATCATCGAGTTATTACCGCGCGCCTTTACACAATGCCACAAAACCTATGCCTGGATCGATGCGGTAAAGAACCGGCTGATTATTGATACGGCGAGTGCCAATAAAGCCGAAGAATTCGTTGAAGCTTTGATTAAATCGGTGCATGGTTTTACGCTGGCGCCGCTGGAAACGAAAATTTCGCCTTCATCAGCGATGACGCGATGGCTCTCAGGCGATGACTTGTCGTCCATCTTCACGATTGATCGTGATTGTGAACTGCAGGGCATGAACGATGAGAAAGCGACCGTCAAATATACCCATCATGTGCTGGATGCCGATGAAACGGCGCGGCATATCCGCGCAGGCAAGAAAGTGATCAAGCTCGCGATGACCTGGAACAGCAAAATTTCATTTGTGCTGCATGACAATCTTCAGTTGCGGCGCATTGCACCCCAGGATATCCTGAAAGAATCCACTGAGAGCACGGAAGAGTTGTTTGCCAGCGATTTCGCCATCATGACCGGCGAATTGAGCCAACTGATCACCGATATTGTCGAAGCCTTAGGTGGCGAGGACCACGATTGACAGGCGTTGAAAAACGATCTGTGCTGCGGGGGTGTTAAAACAGACGTAACATGTTAATTTGTCACGTTAAACTATGCTTGTCCGCCTGTTTTTGCACTGTGTCGGCAATCTTGAATATGTTTTGCAACGCGTCGTTGAGTCCCGCCGCTCAGTGCTTGCCATTTTTTGCCTGATCGTTGATTCCAGCCAGCAGGCCACTGGCAATTTTGCTAATAAAATCAGCAGTCGTATGCGCAAGACTGGCGCCGGTCTCCAATTGTACGTGCCCAACCGAAGCGATCTGCTGCGCAAAAATGGCTAGTGTTTCCTGCAACTGTGAACCCACTGCGGTGCCGTTATTCTGGGCATGGCGGCTGAGGTCGTGCAGAATATCGGCAACCAATCCTTGCGCGGTCGTGGCGGTATGATGCAGTGTATCCAGAAATAAGCTTTCCAAACCTTCCAAGTCAGAGCGCGTGCGAGTCAATTCCTTTTCAGAGAATTTTTTGGCCTGCCCCGCGGCTTCTTCAACGGCGAGTTTGGAGGCTTCGGCAAAACCTGCCAATGCTGAATCTAATCCTGCGATTGCCTCAGTGATTTGTGATTTTGCTGCCTGAGTCTGGTTGGCTACTTGTTGTAATCGCTGTTCCGCGCCATCGTGTACACCTTGCATAACGGCGATGATAATCCGTCGCAACGATTCCAGATCGATGTGTTGTGCATTCATCGCTTTCAGCGTCAGGCGGTGGACGGTTTCCTGAACATGCGAGCCTTGCGCGACTGCTTCGCGAATTTCAGCTTCTAATGTGTCGATATCGCTGTTATTGCCGGACTTGTTGGTATTTTCAGTGTGCATGATGATCGGCCCTATAAAGTAATAAGAAATGTTTTATTTTTCATTTTCCTCCCATACCCTTAAGCTGGTCAAGGCCATTTAGATAAGGTCGTAAAACTTCCGGGATAGAAACACTGCCGTCCGCGTTCTGATAATTCTCGAGTACCGCCACCAGCGTGCGTCCCACAGCCAATCCGGATCCGTTTAGCGTATGCAGCAACGTCGGCTTGCCATTGTCATTACGAAAGCGTGCTTGCATGCGCCGTGCCTGAAATGCTTCGCAATTGCTGCATGAGGAAATTTCCCGATAGGTATTTTGCGCCGGCAGCCAGACTTCAATGTCGTAGGTTTTTGCCGCTGAGAAACCCATGTCACCGGTGCACAGTGCCATCACGCGATAGGGCAGTGCCAATTTCTGTAGAATCTTTTCTGCATGACCAACCAGTTGTTCCAGTGCTTCATAGGATTGATCGGGGTGGACAATATGCACCAGTTCAACCTTGTCGAATTGGTGCCAACCAGTTGTTCCAGTGCTTCATAGGATTGATCGGGGTGGACAATATGCACCAGTTCAACCTTGTCGAATTGGTGTTGGCGTATCAGCCCACGCGTATCCCGGCCATAGCTGCCGGCTTCGGAACGAAAACAGGGAGTATGCGCAACGTACTTCAGCGGCAGCGATTGCAACGGGACGATTTCGTCACGCACCATATTGGTAATGGGTACTTCCGCAGTCGGAATGAGATGAAATTCAGGTGAATTTCCCGCGGCGGACGAAGTCACGCCACCGGCGTTAACCGCAAATAAATCTTCCTCGAACTTGGGCAGTTGTCCAGTGCCGCGCAAGCTATCGCGATTTACCAGATAAGGCACATAGGTTTCCGTGTAACCGTGTTCCTGCGTATGCGTATCCAGCATGAATTGAGCCAATGCGCGGTGCAGGCGTGCCAGTCCGCCTTTCATCAGGCTGAAGCGTGCGCCGCTGAGTTTGGCCGCGGTTTCAAAATCCAATAGCCCAAGACCTTCGCCGATACTGACATGATCTNCCAACCAGTTGTTCCAGTGCTTCAGAGGATTGATCGGGTGACAATATGCACCAGTTCAACCTTGCTGAATTGGTGCTGGCGTATCAGCCCTGACGCGTATCCCGGCCATAGCTGCCGGCTTCGGTAACGAAAACAAGGGGTATGCGCAACGTATTTCAGCGGCAGCGATTGCAACGGGACGATTTCGTCACGCACCATATTGGTAATGGGTACTTCCGCAGTCGGGAATGAGATGAAATTCAGGCGAATTTTGCGGCGGACGAAGTCACGCCACCGGCATGCACCGCAAATAAATCTTCCTCTTGAATGGGCATAGTCGTCCGGTGCCGCGCAAACTATCGCGATTCACCAGATAAGGCACATAGGTTTCCCGTGTAACCGTGTTCCTGTAACCGCGTATCCAGCATGAATTGAGCCAGTGCGCGGTGCAACGGGCCAGTCCACCTTTCATCAAACTGAAGCGTGCGCCGCTGAGTTTGGCCGCGGTTTCAAAATCCAATAGCCCAAGACCTTCGCCGATACTGACATGATCTCTAATTTCAAAATCAAATGATCGCGGTTCACCCCAGTGGCGAATTTGCACATTGTGCGTTTCATCTTTGCCTTCCGGCACGCTGGCATGAGGCAGGTTAGGGACTTCGAGCAGTATTTTCTGCAAGCTGACTCGAATTGTTCACCGGGTTTCAGCCTGTTTTTCAGTGCGTTACCCAATATGGCGCCACTTCGGCCATGATCGTTGTGGGACTTCACCTTTGCTTTTGGCATGGCCGATTTGTTTGGATGCTGCATTGCGCTGTGCTTGCAGCTCCTGAGTCTGCGTTTGGATTATTTTACGTTCCGCCTCCAAGGCGTTGAATGCTTCCACAGGAAAGACATAGCCTCTTTTGGCAAGCTGTCGGGTGACATGATCCAAATCGGTGCGTAATTGTTGAATTTCTAACATGCAAAAACTCCAAGATAGCCGGTGTAAATTGATATTTTATATTTTATGCTTGGCTTGTTTGTCTAAGTTGCGCAAATAAGCCAGTTTTTCCTTGATTTTTTGTTCCAATCCGTAAGCCGTCGGTTGATAAAAACTGACGTCAGGCATGTCATCCGGGAAATAATTTTCACCTGCTGCATAGGCCTCCGGGCAATCATGCGCGTAGCGGTAAGCGTCTCCATAGCCGATATCCTTCATCAACTGCGTGGGGGCATTGCGCAAATGGATGGGGACGCGGCGTGACTTGTCATGTGCCACAAAGGAACGCGCTTTATTGTAGGCCAGATAAGCGGCGTTGCTTTTCGGTGCGCAAGCCAGATACAAAGCGGCTTGTGCCAGCGCCAGTTCGCCTTCCGGGCTGCCCAGTCGTTCATAGGTTTCACAGGCATCCAACGTCAGGCGCAAAGCGCGCGGATCGGCTAGGCCAATATCCTCGGTTGCCATGCGGATCAAGCGTCGACCGATATACAATGCATCGGCGCCGCCATCCAGCATGCGGCACAGCCAGTAGAGCGTTGCATCCGGTGAAGAGCCGCGCACGGATTTGTGTAGGGCGGAAATCTGGTCGTAAAACGCATCACCGCCTTTGTCAAAGTTGCGTGCATTGCGTGACAATGCATTGAGGACAGTGTCCTTGCTGATTTTTGGTGTTGCACTGGTTGCAGCCGCGGTGCTGACTTGCTCCAGCAGGTTCAACAGACGTCTGGCATCGCCATCGGAGAATTCGATCAATAGTTGCCGCGCTTCATCTGAGAATTGCAGACTATCCAATGCCAGCTTTTGTGCACGTTCAAATAATTGCGACAATTCTTGTTCCGACAAAGCGGTGAGCACATAAACCTGAGCGCGTGACAGTAACGCGTTATTGACTTCAAACGAAGGATTCTCGGTGGTGGCGCCGATGAAAGTGATCAAGCCTTGTTCGACATACGGCAAGAAGGCATCTTGTTGCGATTTGTTGAAACGATGCACTTCGTCAACAAAAAGAATGGTATGCCGTCCGTTTTGCTGCAAAACCAATTGGGCTTGTTCAATCGCATTGCGGATATCTTTGATGCCGGACAACACCGCGGATAAGGCGATGAATTCGCTGTTGAACTCGGTTGACATGATGCGCGCCAGCGTGGTTTTTCCGGTTCCCGGCGGACCCCATAAAATCATCGAATGCGGTTTGCCTGATTCAAACGCCAATCGTAGCGGTTTTCCGGTGCCAAGCAGGTGGCTTTGCCCGATCACATCGTTTAGATGATTGGGGCGTAATCGTTCTGCCAATGGCACTTTGGGCTGGTTGGATGAAAACAGACCAGGATCATTCACTGATGACATCCGCCTTGTCGGGAGGTGTGAATTTGAATAAATCAGCCGGTAGTGCGGGATTTTTGTCCAAGTCGGAGAATGACAATACTGTGGTTTGGCCGAAACTATCGCGCAGGGCCATGATTTTAAGTGCACCTTCCGGTGAGAAGCCCATCTGGATGAATTCGAAGGTGCTTTCTTTGCTTTTGGGAATGGCTTCAAGCCACTCGATGTCGTTTTGCAGACCTAATTCAGTCAGCACAAAATTGTCTTCGATGGTGCTGCTGCCGGCGAGCAGCGCTGCCGGGCTGCTGCCAATGGCGATATTGAATTGACGGATGGTGACTTGATTGAGGTCGCGATCATAAAACCAGACCTGCGTACCATCGCCGACGATCAATTGCTCATAGGGTTTTTCATAGGTCCAGCGAAATTTCTCCGGGCGCTCGAATTGCATGGTGCCGCTTGATTCTTGCAGGATGCGGGCATTCTTGTCGTACAGTGTTTGTGAAAAATTGGCGCGTACCGTGCGGGTTTCCTGAATAAAGGCTTTGAGGCTGTCGATGGCAGCCGCTTCAACCCCTACCGATATCAGACTGCTGAGGCATAACAAAAGAATGGCACAGTTTGAACGAACCATAATGTTCCTGTAATGAAGTTGTCGTGATGCGCTACGCATGGCAAGTCTGACTTGGGAATCTGATCATTCGCTGCGTGACGGCGCCAATACTTCCCGGTTGCCGTTACTTTGCATGGATGAAACCAAACCGGCGCGTTCCATTTCTTCGATCAGCCGTGCTGCGCGATTATAGCCGATACGTAAATTTCTTTGCACCAAAGAGATCGAAGCGCGGCGGGTTTTGACGACGATGGCGACGGCTTCATCGTAGAGCGGATCGGCTTCACCTTCCGCCGATTTTTTTATTTCCAGCGTGCTACCGGCATCATTTTCATCGTCATCAATTTTCAGAATTTCTTCGATATAGCACGGCTCGCCATGCTCTTTGAGATATTCCACCACCTTGTGGACTTCGTGATCGGCCACAAAAGCGCCATGAATGCGTTGCGGGTAGCCGCTGCCCGGTGGTAGGTACAGCATGTCGCCTTGGCCGAGCAAGGCTTCGGCGCCCATTTGGTCGAGAATAGTGCGTGAATCGATTTTGCTGGATACTTGGAAAGCGATGCGGGTTGGAATATTCGCTTTAATCAGACCGGTAATCACATCGACTGAAGGGCGCTGTGTTGCCAATAGCAGATGGATGCCGGATGCACGCGCTTTTTGCGCCAGTCGGGCAATCAGATGTTCAACTTTTTTACCCACAACCATCATTAAATCGGCGAGTTCATCAATCACCACGACGATGAGCGGTAGTTCTTCCAGGTATTCCGGTGGCTCTTCAGGCGGGCTGAATGGATTGACCACAGGTTCTTCTTTTTTGATCGCTTCTTGTATTTTTTGATTGTATCCGCCGAGATTGCGTACACCGAGCGCCGACATCAGTTTGTAACGACGCTCCATTTCCGCGACACACCAGCGCAAGGCACTGGCGGCTTCGCGCATGTCGGTGACAACCGGTGTGAGCAGATGCGGAATACCTTCGTACACAGATAATTCCAGCATTTTGGGATCAATCAGAATGAGACGAGTTTGTTCGGGGGTAGCTTTATAGATGAGGCTCAAAATAACGGCATTAATCGCCACGGATTTTCCTGAGCCGGTTGTTCCGGCCACCAGCGCGTGGGGCATTTTTCCCAGATCGGACACAATCGGGCGGCCGCTGATATCTTTACCCAGCGCAATGGTGAGCGGGGAGGCGGAATCGGCATAAGCTTGCGAACTGAGGATTTCCTGTAAGCGGACAACTTGTCGTTTGGGATTCGGCAGCTCGAGCCCCATGCTGGTTTTCCCCGGGATGGTTTCGACCACCCGGATACTGGCAACCGATAACGCACGCGCCAAATCCTTAACGAGATTGATCACTTGATTGCCTTTGACGCCCACTGCCGGTTCAATTTCATAGCGTGTGATCACAGGGCCGGGGAAAGCGGCGACAACTTTGACGTCGACACCGAATTCCTTGAGTTTGCGTTCGATCAGGCGTGATGTGAATTCAAGCGTTTCTTTGGATAACACTTCAAAATCTTTTTCCGGCTCATCCAGTAGGTGCAAAGGCGGCAGAGGTGAGTCGGGTAAATCAGAGAACAAAGGCGTTTGTTTTTCTTTGACGATGCGCTGGGATTTGATAATGGTCGTGGTCGGCAATTCAATATGCAGCTGCGGCGTTTCCTCGATGCGTTTTTTTTCGCTTTCAACGATTTCTTCACGTACGCGTGATGCAATAATCCCTGCAAATTTATCTTGCCGCGTTTCCCATGTCTCTTTTATGAAGAGTAGGAAAGTCTCAATATTTTCACCGATTTTCTCAACGAAACGTACCCATGATAGCCCTGTGAATTGACTGAAGCCGATGGCGATGAATATTAATAGTGTCAGTGTTGCGCCGGTAAAACCCAGTATCTTCGACAAATGGTAGCTGATCGCATCTCCCAGCATGCCGCCCGGCATCAATGGCAGGGAGATATTGATGGTGTGAAACCGCAGTGACTCAAGACCGCTACTGGCCGACAGCAGCAATAAAAACCCCCCTGCTGAGAGGAGCAGGGAATGCCGATCAAAAATTCCTACAATATCAATGCGGCGGTAACTCCAGGCCACTGCTGAAAGAAAGAATGCGACCCACCACCAGGCAGATGCGCCGAATAAGAACAGGAGTAAATCCGCTAACCAAGCGCCGGCATGCCCGCCCGCATTCTGAACTGGATTAAGATCTCCGCTATGCGACCAACCGGCATCGCCGCGGTCATAGCTAAAAAATATCAATATCAGATAGAGTGCGGCCCCGGTCAAAATTAGGCAGACAGATTCACGCAACAGCCGGGCTACTCTGGGTGAGAATGATTGGCCACTTGATTTCTTGGCCATTGGTTTATTCATTAAATTCATAGGTATCTCAGAAACTTACCGTTTTGTCTGATTGGATACACTGAATTATATAAGAGAATCCGGGATAATTTCTTCAATGCATCGTACATGCATTTTATTATTGTATTTGCGTGTGACGGGTACTGCGGTATTTGTGTTGGTAGCAAGCTAAAGGAATGATATTTTTTCTGGAAAAATCAGAATTAAATCAATCGGATCTTGAGCGCGATAGAATTGCTGCGATATGCGGCTTATCTTTATTAACAACTTCAGGCAACGTGGAAACATGATTACCTTCGTTACGTTTTGAAATAAATAGTGCTTCTTCTGCACGTTTACATAAATCTATTTTGTTATCAGCACTATCAAGTATGGCAATACCTATGCTGACTATAATTTTATTTTCTGTACTTTTATCCAGACGAGTAGAAACTTTTTTTCGAATGGCCTCGCAGACTTTTTTTGCCTCGGCTAAATCCGTTTCAGGAAACAAAATAGCGAATACGTTGATGTCAATGCGGTAAAAAAGATCTGTTACTCTGATATTGGATTTAATCTCTTGGGAAATTCTTTTTATATAATCGTTCTTGTTTCTGTAGTCATAGTTGTCACAAAATAGCTTAAAGAGATCGATGTCAATAATAGCGATGGATAAATTCCGGCTATATCGCTTGCTGCGCAATATTTCAGTATCCAGTTCGGTTTCAAACGCATATCTGTTCTTATATCCGGTGAGGGGATCAATAAATATTTGCGTCATGATGGCAGACATATCGATATTTGCTTTTTTGATCCTGGTGACCATAATCGCGGCACAAATAACTAATAGCAAAGTAAGTCCACGATTAATAAAAACAATATGCATCGGCGCTGCAATACCGGGTGATAAGAAGAAACCAGCGATTGCAAATATGATTCCCAAACTGGCGACTAAGTAGGTAAATTGCACGCCACTGACCCATAAGCTGGCAAATACAACTAATACATAAGGCGCGCCAGCCGCAACACCCAGCGGCAGATTTAAATCGATGATAAAAATAAAGAGTGTTGCGGCCAGGATAATTAAACCATTGGCTTGAATAGCACATTCTCTGAGTAAGAGCTTCAAGTAGTTTGCCGCTGAGATTTGGCTACGCATATGTTTAACTTGGTAATTGTTATATAAATGTAACTGATGTTTATATTTTGCCGGTTCGGTTCAAAAAAACTGATCTTTATATGCACGGCTCGCATGTTGCCTTTTCTGCGGTACTGCTTCTAACCACAGGGTTATTATACATTTCTGTTAAGTAAAAAGTTAAATTTTTTACATAGGCACTATTGGGAGGCATCTAATTTTCCACTTGAATAATTCGCGTTCCTGCAAGCCGATCATGTAGGAATTGATGATCGCGATCAAACAGCGCCCAGATAATTCCTACGCCGAAGAAAAAAATGCCAATTAATGCGAACAGATAACGTACAGCAGCCTGTTTTCTTGTTAATTTCTCACCATCTGCAGATACAAGACGCATCTTCCAGGTCTGCATTGCCAGTGTTTGTCCGCCGTGCGTCCAGTACCAAATGAAGTAGTATCCCATAATAACAAGCAGATAGAACTGAAATAGTGGCCTGAAATAAGTGGCCTGCGTATCACTGAAAATAAGGTGAAAAATAAAACTGGCGATAAACAAAATGGCGAGTAAAAGCAGAAATTCGTAGATTAGGCAGATGATCCGCCGCCAGAATCCGGGTATTGAGTATGTCATGTCCGATTGAGATGAATAAGGGGTTGGGTACTGTATGTTGAAAATTACAAGTTTAGTGATTGATAATTATTATCGTTTTCGTTATTATACTAGCTTAGCAAGTATTGCCTCATTTTGCTGTATCTGTATATTTTATAACAGCATAGTCGCGTGGCATCGACTTGTAATGTAGCACCCATAAAAACTAAAAGCAAAGTATCGTGTTGGGTCTATTTTAAATTATTGAATTAAGTGTAAGAGACTTTTCTGGATTCGTTATTCTGCAATGCATTCACATTCATTATCTCGGAAAAATATTGAGTACTTGGGATCGCAGCAGCGCCTGATCTCATTGCCTGGTTTTTTGTTCGTGCTGATAGTACACGCTGCGTTGTTTTATGTGTTATGGAATCAACGTTTAATTCCGTCGTCTGAACAAGTGGTTACATTATTTGCCGAATTGATTACAGCACCTGTGGCGGACACTTCCCCTAAAGCGCTGCCCGAACCTGCGCCAGTTAAACTGCAGCCGGCAAAGAAACCTGTGGTAAAGCCAAAACAAGAACGTCTCGTGGCAAAGTCACCGGCAGTTCCCAAGAAGGACTACGTTGAATCACTGCCAGAACCATTTGCGGAACCGGTAGTGGAGCAGGCGAAAGAGTCCGGATCAACGGTTGATGCACAGCCTGCACAAATGCCGGCAGGGCCGGTAACGCTATCTGCAGAATTGTCTGTTTCTTGTCCTACACTGACTGCGCCTACTTATCCTGCCATTTCCCGACGTATGGGTGAAGAAGGTAAATTGGTACTTCGGGTGGAATTGGATGAAAATGGACATATTGATAACGCAAAGGTGATAAACAGCAGCGGTTATGAGCGTCTCGATACAGCTGCATTAACTGCGGTAAAGAGTTGGCAGTGCAATCCGTCGCTGCGTAACGGTCAACCAGTTCGGGCGGTTGCCTTACAACCTTTTAATTTTGTACTGCAAGGAAATTAATTAATGGAAAAAGGACTTGGTTTCTCGAACTTCCTCGCCCAAATAGATAGTGTTGGTATCAGCGTGTTGGTGTTATTGATATCACTTTCAGTTGCGAGTTGGTATCTGATTATTACAAAAAGTATCGCTAATTTAATTGCTAAACGCCGGGCCGAGGCTTTTCTTAAACATTTTTGGAGCTTTGATTCCTTACAAGCGGTTAACGTTGAGTTTAGGGATACTGCTCCGAATAATGCGTTTGCAGAACTTGCTAAGCTGGGTATTGATGCTGCTGCCGACTCTAAAGTTCATAGTTCACATAAACTGGCCGCAGCGGGCGGTACCAGTGAATTTCTTACACGGACTTTGCGCAATGGCATTGATCAGGAAGCAACTCGTGTTGAGAATGGCCTCACCCTGATTGCCTCTGCGGGTTCGGCCGCGCCATATATCGGTTTATTTGGAACGGTATGGGGTATTTATCATGCACTGATACAGATCGGACTTTCGGGACAAGGCACATTGGACAAAGTGGCGGGGCCTGTCGGGGAAGCGCTGATCATGACCGCATTGGGATTGGCGGTGGCCATTCCTGCAGTGCTTGCCTATAACGCTTTTGTGCGTCGCAATCGTATCTGGCTTGCGCGACTGGAAGCTTTTGCGCACGATCTGTTCATATTGATTACTGTCGGTGATGATCATCACCATCATCACCAAACCCACACTGCTTCACTGCCGTCATCGTCAGTTAGTGAAGTTAACAGTATTGCTGTTGAAAGGGGGCAATGATGGGGTTTGGCAGCATGCAAGGCAGTGGACGTCAGGCGCCTATGGCGGAAATTAATGTGGTGCCACTGGTGGACGTCATGTTGGTCTTGTTAATCATTTTTATCATTACAGCACCACTGCTGACGCATTCTGTGAAGATTGACCTGCCCAAAGCTGAGAGTACCGCCAACATTACCCGGCCTGAACATATCGAGTTGGCTATTCGCGCCGATGGTAGCCTTTTCTGGAATGGTGAACCTGCCGAACTGCAGCAATTGGACTCTCGTTTTGCGGCGAAAGTAGCTCAGGCGCCTGAAACAGAATTACATATTCGTGCGGATAAGCTGGCACATTACGAGCATGTGGCGCGGATCATGAGTATTGCAGCTAAGGCCGGCATGACGAGGATTGGTTTTATAACAGATCCGTCGATACAGTAGGGCACTCCGGTTATTTTCATGGCATAACCGCATCACACGTTTTTGGAAGCATGAAAATCCGCCTTCGTTAGCCCCTTTGATTCATCATCGCTTGTGTTTAACCCAATAGTTTTTTAGATATAAGTTGCTCGTTTTTTCATGACTTGCTTAATTCCTGATGGATAGTCATGGTTCCAGTAGGTTATAAGTCTGCAATGGCTATGCATTTCTTTGTGCAATTGTACTTGCTGTAATGATGGCGCTCAGGTTTTGCAAATTTAGTCTGAAAGGGCAATAGATTGAGTTGCATTTTATCAAGAGATCGGTATAATTAAGAATCATTCTCATTATTAATAATTATCTGATCTTTGTTTTGTTAGCACTAAATTTATCTGACATATAAATTTAAGGTATTCAATATGTATGTATGTATCTGCAAAGGAGTAACAGAAGGCGCATTGCGTGAGGCCGTCTATCAAGGGGCTGATCGGATGAGGGATTTAAAAGCTTGCTTGGGAGTTACGGAGCAGTGTGGTCTTTGTGCGTGCCATGCCAAACAGGTGCTGGATGAAACATTGTCACAGAAATCGCAATTACAGAATTTCATTCCTCAATCAACTTGTATGTGCGAGACAGCAGCCTGAGGAGATGGCAGGCGCAGGTGTTGGATAGGAGTATGGAATTCAAATTGGCAATAAATAGTAAATATGGTAATTGTGGCTGGGAGAGTAACGAAAGCTTGTGTGTCTTGCTCCAAACTCTACGTAAAATATTCTTCTGTTGATATCAATAGTGTCTTAACCGATCAAAATCCGGTGTGATCAAGTTGATGAATCTCTTTCAGCGCGAACCTCTTTGTGATGCTTAACCGCTTCATTAAGGGGTATTTTATTATTGATCGTGTAATGCCGGGAAATGATCGTTTACTTCAGGATTCAATAGCAGTTGCATCAATAATTTTGCGCTAACCCATTATGATTATCCGTAGTTTTGCTAGCAGTGCATGTTTTTACGCGGTATTGATTAGTTTAAGCATAGTAACGTTATTTTTGCCCCATTCTGGCAGTGCGGAATCGTTAAATACTGCCGCGGCAGTGAAAGCCTACAGTATCCCCGCTGGTTCCTTGTACGATGCGCTGACTCAATTTTCTCAGCAAGCGGGAATAAAACTTGCCATTGATGCTGAAAAGCTGCAAGGAAAAACAACGCAAGGATTAGCAGGCGATTTCGAGATCAAGACAGCGCTGGATCGGTTGCTTGCGGGTTCTGGTATGCAAGTGCTGCAAAGAGACGATGGCTATACCATAATCGAAGTGCCTGCAGCAGCGGCTGAACCTGCCGTTACGACATTGCCCTCAATACAAGTCACTGCCAGTAATACAAATCGGTATGCGGCAGTCAGTACAAGCACAGCCACCAAAACCAATACACTCTTGCGCGATGTGCCGCAGTCCATTTCCGTGATAACCAATGAGTTAATTAAAGATCAGTCAATTCGCAGTCTCGGTGACGCAGTCCGTTATGTGCCGGGTGTCGGGGTCTCACAAGGCGAAGGCAATCGTGACGCACTGGTGTTTCGTGGTAATCGTTCAACAGGGGATTTTTTTACTGATGGTATTCGCGATGATGTCGAATATTATCGTGATCTTTACAATATTGAGCGCGTCGAGGTACTTAAGGGTGCCAATGGGATGATTTTCGGTCGCGGCGGCTCGGGTGGGGTTGTCAATCGCGTAACCAAACAGGCCAATTGGAATCCTACGAAGGAATTCAGTTTCCAGGGGGGATCCTTCAATCAGAAAAGAATGACAGCCGACGTCGGTTATGTGATTAATGACATGGCTGCAATTCGTTTGAACGCCCTATACGAGGAAGCAGGCAGTTTTCGGGATGGTGTCAGTATGGAACGGCTCGGAGTTTCTCCAACAGTGACCCTTAAGCCGACGCATCGCACCAAAATTATCGCAAACATGGAGCGATTTCATGATGAGCGTACCGCTGATCGCGGAATTACTTCGGCTAATGGTCGACCCGTAGATGTATCCAGATCCCAATTCTTTGGCGATCCTAAGCGTAGCAACGCAAATATTGATGTGTTGTCGTTTAATTCCTTTATTGAACATAAGTTTGATTCCGGCGTTACGTTGCAGAACCGGACGAACTATGCAACTTATGACAAGTTCTATCAAAATTTATTTGCAGATGGTGGGCTTGATCGTGGGCAAGTATCGCTGGGCGCCTATAACAATGCAACAACGCGTGAGAATGTTTTCAATCAAACGAATTTACTGTACTCCTTAAATACCGGACCAATTTCGCATACGCTGATGGCGGGTATAGAAATAGGTCGTCAAGAAACGCACAACAGAAGGGAAGTAGGTTTATTTAGAAATGACCCGGCTGCCACGAGCTTGCCTGTTCCTTTAAGTAACCCAATCACAAATATTCCGATTACTTTTAGGAATAGGGATAGTGGCGGGGATCTCGATGCGCTCAATCGCAGCATCGTTAATATCACTTCACTCTATATTCAAGACCAGATTGAATTGATACCTCAGCTTCAGGCAATTGTCGGTGTACGTTATGATTTGTTTGAAGTGGATTACCGGCAGAAGAATGGCCCAAGAGATCACTTGAAGACCAGTGATGACTTGATTGCACCGCGCTTCGGTTTGATCTATAAACCCATTGAACCTGTTTCATTTTATGCTAGCTACAGTCAGGCTTATGTTCCGCGCGCCGGTGATCAGCTGGTATCACTAAATACAACTATCGCTACGCTTAAGCCGGAGAAATTCACAACGCTGGAAGTGGGGGTCAAATGGGATATGCGCCCTGATTTGGCTTTCACAGTCGCTGCTTATCAATTGGATCGCACCAATGTAATCAATTCAATCAGAGGAAGAGAAGCTTTCTTGTCCAAAGGTCAACGCACCAAAGGCATCGAAGTGGGCCTCAATGGTCAATTGACTGCAAACTGGAGTGTGATGGGGGGCTATGCCTACCAAGTGGGTGAGCTTACCGACGACATATTTGGTATTGCGAAAAAAGGTGCATCGGTAGGAGAGCTTCCTCGTCATACATTTTCGGTGTGGAGTCGATATGATTTTACCCCTCGCCTCGGTGCGGCATTCGGTGTGATTTATCGGGGTGATATGTTTTCCTCTGTAACCAATAGAGTCATATTGCCTGATTTTACGAGGGTCGATGCCGCATTGTTCGCACAAATAACGAAGCAGGTTCGTGCTCAGTTGAATTTTGAGAATTTATTTGATACCAAGTATTTTGCTGCAGCGCAGAACGATTTTAATATCACTCCCGGCTCGCCACTTGCAATTAGGGCTTCCTTAATTGCCAATTTCTAACATCTAACAAGCCTAAGTAACAATAAGTACATATAATTGTGTTGCTTATGCAAATAATAATGATTATCATTGTGTTTCTCATAATTGTTAATTAATTATTTAAAGGAGTTTCTTAGAATGTTTTTAATAAAAAGACTCGTAGCTTCAATGAGTAAGCTGTTGTCTATGAGTTTGGTGATTATTGTATTCGGTATGGGTGGTACGGGCGCATTTGCTGCAGATCTCGCCAATGTCCAAACAATCCAGGCTGCTGTGACTGCATACCAGACGATTGGAACGTTGCGGAGAGAGACGCCTATTAACGGGGATGCCATTGCCACTGCTTATGCAGGTGCGTTGCAGACACTTGTGCAGGAAGTTGATACGGCCAATAAGCTCAAATTGGACAGCGATATTCTGGTTGCGATTGAAGAGATCAAAGATGGAAATGAGCCAAGTTTAGCGGGACAAGTAGTCGACAAGACTTTGCAGCGTGTTTTTTATCAAGTTGTTTTTAACCGAATGGCAGATATACGCAATCAATTCGAGTCTGCAACCTCTTCGGAATTAGTTCGGATGTTGGATGAAATGGTGGCATCTTTTCAAGCGATTTCGGCAAATGTTGCAAGAGCCAATCAAGTGCTGAGCGCGGATAAACAATCTATCGTGGAAGGTAGCAATCCGGCGGCGGATGTTGCGTTTAATGAATCGGTTGCGCGAATTAGAGCGGCGCTGAATAAAAACAATCCGGAAGAAGATGCTGGTGTTGTCGCTGTGGAGCGTTACGTTACAAGAATATCATCACTAGCCCGGGCTTATTACAACGCGGTTTTACGCGAAGTAGCGGGTGCTATGGTAAGTAGAAATACGGATGTAGAAGAGATGCGCAAGGAACTCAAAGAAGGGGAAGTTTTTTATCGCACTATTGAATCCTTGGTTGCGCGCGATAATCCCGTAGGTAATGCGCTCATTAAAGCTCGATTGACAGGCGATGGCTCAGATCTTGTAGCAGACGATATCGTTAGCGCGTTAAACAAAGGGATGCTTGGTCGATCACGAGGTGAAATGACTAACATTGCAACAGCCGAAAATCGTATAGGAAGAATGGCGGAGGCTTCGGGAACAGTGGAATTTGCCAAGATCTTCATGCCTGATCTTGAGTTACGCTTAGGCGCAACTGTACGTGGCAATCTGGAAACCGCGCTCAATGATCTGAATAGTGCAGTTAAAGCAGATGACACTGCAAAATCCGCAGCAGCACAAGCTGCAATAACAGCGATTTTTGACAGCTACGAGAATGAACTTAAGTTGGTTGAATACGACGTTTCAAGCAACACAGCGCTTGTTGACAATGCTGTTTCAAGATTCCAGACAATCAGTGATCTGATCGAACAAGATCCGATTGATGCAGGAGCGATTGCTGCCGCATATTCCGGAGAATTGCTGCAAATAACGCAATTCATTGATCAAATATACGGATTGACGATTGACCAAGATATTCTGGCTGCTATTGAATCGATCAGGAATGGAAACGAGGTTTCATTAGCTGCAGAAATGATAGACAAGTCATTGCAACGGGTCTTTGCGATTGGTATTTATGATCGAGTCACCTTGGTGGTCGATAATTTTGACAACTTGACAACGGATGAACTGGCGCTGGAATGGGACAGGGCGCATTCGGCTTTTGTCGCGGTCACTGGCACTGCAGCCAAGGAAAATAAAGTGCTGACGGCGGATAAACAAACGTTTGAAACTGGAAGCAATCCGAACTTAGATGATCAAATCACGCTGGCATTTGTGAATGGACGGCAGGCTTTGAACAAAGCAAATGCGGATGACCGGGTCAATATTGCGCTGGCACGGGAAAATGTCATTATTCCATTGGTTAGAAGCTTCTTGATCGGCGGCGTATTAGGTGAAGTTGGTGAACTGATTACGAATCGGGATGGAGACGTTGATGCAGCCCGGAAAGAACAGGTTGAAGCCGAGTTTTTCTATCGTACTGTTGATGTATTTATTGCACAGGACAATCCGGCAGGCAGCAATCGCATCAAAACTCAATTGACGGGTGATCTGACCAATATCGTTGCCAATGAAATCATGAGTGAAATGAGCAAGGGAGTTATCGGTCAATTAAACAGAAACATCCAGTTAATTGCATCGACATTTGGTGTTGATCGGAATCAGGCCATTGTTGCAGCTGAGAGAGTATCTTTATATGCGAACATCTTGCTGCCTGACTTGGAGTTGCGCTTAAATTCACAACAGCGTGTGGAGATGGAAAATGCATTGCAAGACTTGAAAGAAGCCACTGCAGCTGGTGATTCTTCCAAGGCGGTAGCTGCACGGTCGACTATTGTCGAGATCATTGCAGCATACGAGAATGAGTTGATTTAGTAATCTGTAATATTTTCAGTAGTTAAAAAATTGCCTTACCGTAAAGTTTCTTTGCGGTAAGGCATGATTATTTATCCAGGCGTCAACAAGCCCTGCTAAGCTTTTTCAGTTTTTTCAGCTGTACCGGTCACCGGTTTACGCATACCGTGGCGAATACTTACGGCTTTATTGAGCAGATCAAACCAAAATGGAGCGCCAAGTGATACCGCCAATGCCGTGAGGAACCATCCCAGCATCCTTTCTCCCCAGAATAGGATTTTGTGCGAATCTGAGTGTGATGTTTGAGTTGATGATAGGGAGGTATCAGGCCAACCGATCGGTAATTTGCCCAGGTTCTGAGTGACATCAGTTAATCTTTTTACTTCGATACAAGCAGGATCTTGTAAAGCAGTGCTGGACGACCGGCATTTCTCAAACGTTTCCTTATTGATACGTTCAGTTACCTGAACAGCCATCGCAGCGGTTGCATTCCGTAATTCTTTGTCATGATACAGGCGCTCGGTCAGTGTGATGGTATTGATATTCAACATCACTGTGATTACCAAACCGACTCCAAAGCTGATGGTTTGTAATCTGCGTTTATAATTTCCGCCCATCATGGTGAGAGAACGATCCATCCAATCGCTCACTGCCGTAACCAAGTCTTCTGTTTTATCGCCCGCAGTTCGGGCAATACTTTGCAGCTGCGTTTTTAATATTGAATGAGGTAACTGATTGATGACGCCGATAATCTGTGCAACCTGGCTTGCTGCATTATTTGGGCTGACCGCGTTATTTGCCGCAGCTGCAGTGGAGAGACTGCCTACGATCAACTGCCCTAGAATCTTCGAATCTACATAGGAACCGGCTTTGCCGGGGTGATTGTTAAATAAAGATGCAAATGCCGGGTGCTGCACTAATGTGTGTTTAATGGTTTTGTCGTCGATCAGTTTCTGCAGATCGTCATGCAGCTGCCGCCCGCGCAAATTGAACATTTGAGCGATATATTCATTAATGACGGTGACGAATAAGCTAACACCCAGATACACTAGAGTGAGGCCGATTGCCACGTCCAACCACGTTGTAAGATCCATTTTTGTTACCTCGCCTTTTCAATAAGTACCTGGGTAAGCCTGTAAAGAACGTTTATTTAGAGCCCTTCTTCTTGCCTGCTTTGGCTTTTTTGGTTTCCGGGGCGGGCACAACCCGATCTGATCGTGCAAATACCAAGTTGATGCCGAATGACACCAGCGTGCCAAAATCCTGTGCGGCAACATCCTGGATCTGCAATGTCCAGGTTCCTTTACATTGCTTACCGGAAAATTTGGCCAGTGCCGGCGTCGTGAATGCGTCGAATGTCTGCTTCAGGTTTTTGGTGGAACCGCCGGCGCGGGAGCGCAATACGATTGTGCCAACGCCGGTTTCCGCAGGCGGCAGCAAGGTAATGATCAAATCACCGATGTACGTGTGCAGGATGTCTACGCTGACGGACAAAGATTCTACCGGTAGATCGTCAGCGACTTCGAGCGTATATGAAACGCTTTGCATGTCCGGAATAGGCGCATCAAAACGGCGGCTGACCGTCACCGCATTTTGGGGTTGCGGTTTGGCCAATTCAACCGCAGTGCGCGCGTTTAACCGGCCATAGCCATACTTGGGGCTATGCCCAGCGGTGTTGTAATCACCGCCTTGCGGGTCGATTTTGTCGCAAGCGCGTTTGAACAACGCTTTGACTTCCTGCCATTTCAAATCCGGATTCACCGCCAATACCAAGGCAGCGACCCCGGCTGCGCCAGGGCACGAGCTGGAAGTACCGCCAAAACTGTTGGTGTAGTTGAACGCTGAGTCACCGGCGGCATGACCTTGCTCATCCGGGTTGTAGCCCGCTCTGCCTACCCGGTCGGTGGTCCAAATGCCGGTGGTGAGCGGATCGGGGTGACTAAAAGGTGCATGACCGAAATCGCTGCTGGGGAATGCGCACCACGCCGCTTTGCCGAAATCGCTATACACACTGCGGGTGCCGCGGTCATTGCAGGCAGTTACGGCGATGACTTTGTCATGGCTGGCGTAACCATCATTTTCAATAGATTCATTGCCATTACCGGCTGCAAATAGAATGACGCAGCCTTTGCCGTTGCGGCCTTTTTGCGTGACATAATCCATTGCCAGGCGCGTACTGGCGGGGAGTTGCACCTTTTCGCGATGCACAGGATCATTCTTATTCCACCATTCTCCATCATCCGGTCCCCAACTGCACGAAATGACATCGGCACCATTATCCGCCGCCCATTTGAAGGCATCGGCCTCCTGCTGTGAACCCAGACCCGAAGCCAGACGGATGGGAATCAGACGCGCTTTGGGTGCGACGCCGGATGCGCCATCGGCACCATTGGCGCATGCCACTCCGGCACACGCCGTGCCGTGATTGCTGAAAAGATCCTTCGGGCGTGGATCATTAATTTGCAATGTGGCATCGCGCGGCGCTACGATCTTACCTGTGCCGGAAAACTCGGGATGATCAATATCCACGCCATCGTCGATCACAGCGATCGTCACGCCTTCGCCTTGTGTAATTTCATGCGCGGCAGCGACATTGGCACTGGCATCCACCGTCAAGCCATTGATGGCGGTTTTTTTCAGATGCCATTGTTGCGGAAAAATCTGTTTGCGCGCGCGTGGGCGAATCAATTCCGGGTGGCAGTATTCAACCTTATCAAGCTTCAATAGATTGTTGGCAATATCAAATACTTTCTGACCGGTGCCGGCAGGCGCTTCGAGAAAATACGCATTGGTGGCGTAATCCAGCTGTGATTTGACCGTCAGCCCGGCATTACGAATGATTTCAACGCATTCATCGGAATCGGCGGTATCGATGAATTTGATAAAAATGTTTTCGGTATACAGCACCGGTTGTTTGGATGTCGGATCAACCAGCACACCCCCGGCAAACTGCACATCCGGCGCAGCACGCAGCGCCGCTTTGCGATCATTCATCGATCTGTCATGACGACCTGTCGGAACCCGGTACACCTCCACGCCGACTTCCGGATAAGATACCACCAGCGCACCATCACTCAATTCGGCAGAAATCGGCTGCGCCACGGAGCCCACCGAACGGGTCAGCGATTTTCCGCTACGGGTACGCACGACGATCAAATTATCACTTTGTTCAAGTTCAAAAGCAGGCTCATTTTTGGTTCCATAATAAATTTTCGGCATGATGGGTTCTCCTGGCGTTAAGAAATTGAGTTATGTTGGTAGGGCTGGTTGTAAACCTAAAAATTATCGTGTGTGTTCACCTCTCGGTACGATGATGAGAATGCTTGTATCTGCTTCCTCTTACGCAAGTCATGGATAGACGTCTTCCCCGCACGCTTGACGCTGCTCCGGCGTCAGCGGTTTTGCGCTAGCTGTAGCTTGGCGATTCTCCGGGGTAACGTTCAAGGCAATCAGTGTCCCCAGTCGTGCATTACCATCATTGGCATAATTGCGGGATAAATCTGCTGCCACCAAAGCATCGGTGCGCTTGGTGTAAGGTTTCTTTCCGCTGCTGAAGAACTCAGTCATAATCTATCCTGTCACTTATAGAATGAATCACTTCTGTACGATCGGAAGACTTCTGAGATGCGCAGTCAGCATCCGATTTCCGGGTATTGGCTGTTCCTGACCAGATTGCCTGAGGGTCAGCCGCAAGTTTCAATATAGGCATTATGAAACCTCTCTTCCCATCTATTATCAATATACGCTTTAGTTGCTATGTAGCGTAAATTTGTATGGCTATTTATTTATGATACTGCAATGTAATGCATTGTGAAGTTGTTTTGAGGTGAGTTTTCTCACGTGATGGCAGATATTCCGGTACAGCGGGTAGTGATGACTGCTTTCCCAAGATTTTTGCAGCGGCATGTTTTGTTTTCAATATGCCTAGTCTGTAAGAAATCTCAGGGTTGTTTACAGAGAGGTTGATTAAAATAAGCGTTGAGTATTTCATAAGGGGTTGCATGATTCAAACTCTTATGGGGCTTTACGGTATTGTAGAAGTTAATGAAACGGGAAAGCTGAATGCGCCGATCGGCGCAGT
>NZ_JAMWZS010000043.1 GCF_024282095.1 Nitrosomonas sp. | reverse complement strand
CAAACCGGCCAAAGAATACACGGTCGCGGCTACTGCGCATGACAATAAAACGTAGCGTGCCGCGCGCTCGATCAGAACAGGTTTGATCGGCTGCGAGTAAGATACTCAACATCGGGAATATCATTAGCGCAAAATGCCAAAATACGCCGAATTCAGGGATGGGCCAATGCTGTATTGAACCAAAGCCAATCAAATCGAAGAAACTGAATTCTGTCTGTAATTCCTTTTCCTGAACCAACAGCTCAGCAGCAAATCGAATCGGATACAGTAAAATAAAATACCAAACGACCACAAAGGTTACCAATGGTAATATACTTTTTGGGGTAGCAAAGCCTCTTTTGAGTTCAAATGCGCTGATGAGCAAGAGGTGATTCAAGAAATTTGGCTGCATGGTTTTTTTATTTGACTTGTAGTCTTGCGTTTACCTTGATCGGAAATTCTGAGTATTTTACCTTGATTGCATAGATCAGCCGGAAATTAACCTGGGCAAAACAATTTTCGATACGCATTGTATCTACCCACTTCGGCAGCAAGTAAGTATGCTTCGCACTAAACCGTGCTTAATCATGAGATACTTATTTCAGTATTTAACAATCACTATCAACAACCAATTGAGAAAGATCTATGACCACTCCTTATATGTACCAAACGTCCATACCCGTTTTTAAGCAGTTATTGAACAGTTTGAGCGCCATTTTGACCAAGGCTGAAGCCTACGCAACCGAGAAAAAATTTGAACCGGCAGTATTGCTGAATTCTCGGCTATATCCTGATATGTTTCCTTTAATCCGCCAAGTGCAAGTCGCTGCCGATTTTGCCAAGAGTGTATCAGCGCGGCTGGCGGGTGTTGAAGTGCCGGCGTATGAGGACAACGAACAGACCTTCGCGGATTTGCAGGCGCGAATAAGTAAGACTTTATCATTCATTGGAAGCCTGACACCTGCGCAATTTGAAGGTAGCGAAACGCGTGAAATTGTGTTACGTCCTGGCACGCCAAAAGAGAAAAAGCTGATTGGCCACAATTATCTGATCAACTATGGTTTGCCGCAATTTTTCTTCCATGTCACCACTGCTTATGCAATTTTGCGGCACAATGGCCTGGAAGTTGGTAAGGGCGATTTTATGGGTACTTTTTAAGTCCTGCTGCAAGATTCACCGGCACATTTCTTATGGATGTCATGGAATCCCACATTCATTCCGCATTAATTGCCGGGGGTTGCCGACTCACCCCAGCCTACCGGGCTGGATGGTATCGCATGGAGCCTGAATACGCGACCAAGAAAATCGTTCGGGTTGCGATCGCCGCTAGAAGTTTACACTGAGCTCCTACATAATATGGCACTCGCCAAAATCGCTATTAATCATTAATTGTTGCAGTTGGTTCTTGAATCCACCCTGGTTTTGGTTTGTAATTGATCACTATTTAATCTATCGAAATCATTAATGCCATCATCTGAGCAATCTGAAACCCAGCAAAACAAACAGCAGGCACTGGATCAACAGTCAGCCGATCTATTATGCTTGCACGATTCACCGATTGTGCGCGCCATGTATCTGGGTGCCGGTTTTCTGGCATTATTCCTGGGAGTGCTGGGCGCGGTTTTGCCGGTACTGCCAACAACGCCGTTTATACTCTTGGCGGCCGCCTGTTTTGCACGCGGTTCGGAACATTTTCATCGCAAGTTATTGGAAAATCGGATAGCCGGTCCAATTATTCTTGAATGGCGTATGTATCGCAGCATTCCCGGTAATGTCAAACGATGGGTTTATGTGTTGATGGCATTGTCATTCGGCAGTTCTATTTTAATTGTGCCTGAATTATGGCAAAAGATGATGCTGGTTGTGATTGGCAGTATCTTGGTCTTCTTCATCTGGCGTATTCCAGTGCGCGAAGTTTCCGATAATTAAACGCTACTTGCCATTTTCCAGTAAAGCTTCAGCAACAGATGCTTACTTCTTACGCAGAAATTATCCGGTAGTGCGCAGTTGTTGTCATGCGCAAGGGTAGTCTTAGTTTCTCTACGTGCCGGTTTTTCGCTCACATGCTTTTGTCCTACATGATATCAGGAATAAACCTATCAACTAGGTGATTGTTCTATCAAATATTATTCCATTAATAGCGTTTCGTTTGGCTTATTTGTTTCAAAAGAACCCTAAAGCAAAAGGAGGATTTGTCATAGGAACGATCCTGCTTTCCTAACAACTATAGTGAGTGAGCAATGAGGATAAATGAGCCAGTTACCCAGAGAGACATGGGTATGAATAATGATTGTGAGATTATTTCCACAACCAATTTAAAGGGTGTTCTCACATCAGCAAACGAAGATTTTATTAGAATGAGCGGCTTTACGTGGGAAGAGCTCGAGAACAAAAATCATAATATCATTCGCCATTCTGATGTGCCACCGGAAGCTTATGTCATGTTATGGGACGCGCTAAAAGCCGGCAATCCTTGGATGGGAATGGTAAAAAACCGCAATAAAAATGGCGATCACTATTGGGTTGATGCATTTGCCAGTCCACAATATGAAAACGGCAAGATTGTTGGCTATCAATCGGTTCGGGTAAAGCCGGAGAAAGCATGGGTTGATCGGGCTGAAGCCTTGTACGCCAAGATCATGTCAGAAAAATCAGCGGATGATAAACGACGCTCTAAAATTGATGCAATTAAATTAACACGATTTTCTATCAGTCTGACCGCAAAAATTGCACTGACCGTATCGAGTGTTTTTGCTTTTATTTTTGCAGGCTTGGCAGCTGCCGGACAAATTTCACTGCTTTTTGCCTTATCAGGTTTTATAGCTGGTAGCTTGGTAAGTTCTGCCGTGATATACCAGATGTTAAGTGGACTGCGTAATTTGGCTGCAAAATCAGAGAAAATTGCCAATGATCCTTTAGCACGGTTTGTTTATACCGGCAGAAATGATGAATTGGGGCAACTGGAATATGTACAGATATTTCAGAATGCAAAACTTCGTACCGCCATTGGGCGTGTCAAAGAGTCATCTTCAGTGCTGGAACAAGCTGCGGATGAAATAGCGCACGGCAGTGTGGATCTCTCGAGCCGCACGGAAAATCAAGCATCCAGTCTCGAGGAAACAGCATCCAGCATAGAGGAAATTACCGCTACGGTGCAGCAAAATGCAGAAAATGCGAAACAAGCTAATCTGCTCGTGCAGGATACACGTCAGCAGGCAGAAAAAAGTGGATCCGTTGTCTCCAGTACCATGCGCGCGATGAGCGAGATTAATGACAGCAGTAAGAAGATCGCGGATATTACCAATGTCATCGATGAAATTGCTTTCCAAACCAATCTGCTGGCACTGAATGCGGCTGTAGAAGCTGCGCGGGCTGGGGAACAAGGTCGCGGTTTTGCTGTGGTCGCCAATGAAGTGCGTAACCTGGCCGGTCGCAGTGCTGAGTCTGCAAAACAAATCAAGGACCTGATTAGTGATAGCGTTGCCAAAGTTGAGAGCGGTTCACAATTGGTTAATCAATCGGCGGAATCGTTAAGAATGATTAATGACGGTGTGAAGAAGATTGCTGATATCGTCGGAGAAATTTCTCAATCTTCTCAGGAACAGGCCAATGGAATTGAGCAAATTAATCAAGCTATCATGCAAATCGACGAAGTGACACAGAAAAATGGGCAATTGGTGGAAAAACTAACGTCATCCAGTAGCGCGATGAGTCAGAAGGTTAAAATGCTTTCCGGCTTAGCAGATCAATTCAAATCAGAAAGCAGATAAGTTTTCACTGCTGATATCCGGCCGGGATTGGGGTATCTGGGAGTCCGACAGGGTCCTAGTTTCGGCACTTTTCATATAAAATGAACATTTCTGGTGTTTGGCGGTTTTTGATTTGATAAAGACTTGATTCAAGATAGTCTCCGTAAAATCTAAAAAATGGCAATTGTCATGACTGAGTCAGAAAAGATGCAAGTTATTTTATTTCCAATTTCAGCAGGTAAGGTTGAGTTGTAAGCTCATTCCCAATAATTATTTGATAATCACAGGCTAGCATACTGATATGGATGAAGAAAATAAAATAACTGATTTTGACTTTGATGTATGGTCTCAGATGGCGCGGCAAGATCCGGAGAAATTTGAGGCCATGCGCCAACAGTTGATCGATGACTTGATAGCGCAAGCGCCATTGCATCTGAAACAACGGATGACAGGCTTGCAATGGCAAGTAGATCAAGTCCGTAAGCAAGCAAGTAACCCAATGGCCGCTTGTTTACAGATCTCTCAAAGAATGTGGGACAATGTCGTGGGAGAAAAAGGGTTACTGGATGCATTTCAGGAACCTCAAAAAATATTGAGTGCCATTAAAAATGAACCGACCGGCAAGATTCTCTCGTTTGACAGATATAAGCCGGGTAAATAAGTACAATTTGAAGATTTAATCGTATTGCGTTTCAAATACCTTCCCTATTTTCCCATCTGATGGCGCATGGCCCGGTTTTTTAAAAAAGTCCCTCGCAGTAATATAAGCGTTGCAATCAGCGAGCAAAAAGGTGTGCGTTCGCTACATTTGGGTGGCGATATGATACAAAGCGCCATGCGAATAGATGCGCCCAATGCGCTGGAATTGTTCTATACCCAATGCATGATGGGGTTTTTATTGTTTCATCCAGCGCCTTCTCATATCTTGATGATTGGCTTGGGTGGCGGTTCGTTGGCAAAGTTTGTTTATCATCAGATGCCTCAGACTAAAACTACCGTCGTTGAAATTAATCAGCAAGTGATCAGCACGGCCTTTAATTATTTTGCATTACCGGCGGAGGATGAGCGTTTTCAAGTCATCCATGCGGATGGCGCACAACACATCAATGATCACCCGCTCAGCACGGACATTTTGATGGTCGATGGTTTCGATGACGGCTGCCAGATTGATACTCTGTGTAGCCAGGAATTTTATGACCGTGCACGTGCGGCTTTGTGCAAAAACGGCATATTGGTAGTGAATCTGCTGAGTCGCGATAAACACCTCGATACCTATATACAGCGAATCAGCGATAGTTTTCAGGGGCATATTGTTGCCATGATGGCCGATGTGCGCGGCAATTTAATTGTGTTTGCGTTTCAACACAGTCCGGGAAAAGTAGCCTGGAAAACACTTAAAGCCCGTGCTAAAAAGTTGGAAGCAATATATGACTTGCCGTTTTCCGACATGGTGATCAAACTGCGAAAATATAATGACTGCTATCCAATTCACTTGGAAATCTAGATTTCCGCCAGTGTTCTTAAGGAAACTCTGAATAACTCATGTTTGTCATTCCGAACAAAGTGAGGAATCTTTGTGAATCAATGTTATAGATTTCTCGCTGTGCTCGAAATGACAGTTATTCAGAGTTTCCTTAATCAACTGAGGGACTATATAGTCAATGGCGTCTGTGCTAAAGTTTGTTTTTTTTACAGTACTAAAGAATAGGTTGAATGATGGATTATAGTTACGAATCTGAGCATACGAAGTTTATGCGTGAATTACTTGAGAAAAACCCGCAACTCGAATCCAAACGACTAGAGGCACGAAGTATGTGGTGGGATAAAAAGCTCGATAAAGAAGAACAAAAGCGTTTTAATGAATCCGATGATCCTATGAAACCGTATGTTTATTTTGGTGGATAGGTTTGGGAAACTATCTGCATTGCCGCTACGGTGTTAAAAACAGGCTCAAAATCCTCATTGATTACGCATAAACTGCACTTTCTCGCCTGTTTTTGCTTTTTATCGGCTTGCACACATCTCATCGATCCCATAGAAAAGCCGCAATGGTATGAAGAAAAGCTCGCCGGGGAACATGTGGTACTGGCAAGCTGTGTCATCCACAAACTGCAATCGGATGGCAGGTCGTTCATGCGCAACCTGCAATTCAGAAATCGCAGGTATTCTGATATCGATGCATCAGAAATCCATGCATTGGATACACGATACCTGCGTAATACGGTTGCGACTTATGCTCCTGACAATCCGGACGCTGTACCTATTTATGCGGGAGCGGCTACAGAAACCCTGTCGTATGCGCACAGAAACGCAAATAATGAATCCGCATATGCGTTTGCCCTAATGCTAAAGAAGATTGATGATACGACAGTGAATGCAACGCTGAGGGGCGATCGATATTTTGCTGACATTGCCTGGAAAATTCTGCAAACATGCGTCACTTCCACAACTCGCCCCTACTGATTCACTTTTGCTTGACACAGCTTGTTAAAGATCCCGAATTAGTTGCCCTAATCTGTTAATTATTATTTCCGGATTTGGCAAGTAACACATCCAGTGCACGTGTGCTCAAAATTCGTTTGAGTACGCCAAACAGATAAGTCGGGAATGTCACATAGTAGCGGGGTTGAGGTTTGGCGGCTTCCAGCGCATGGATTACCCGTTCAAGCACCGCTTCGGGTGGCAATGTGAATGGCACAGCGGGCCCGGGCTTGTTTAAGCGCGTCAACACTCCTCGGTACTTTTCACGGTGAAAGCTGCTGTTGACGTCGATATATTTTTCCAGCGCTTTGACTGCATTCATGCGAAACTGACTGGCAATCGGCCCCGGCTCAATCAAACTGACATAAATATTACTGCCGCGTAATTCCAGCCGCAGCGTATCGCTTAACCCTTCAATCGCATATTTTGATGCATTGTAAGCGCCCCGGAAAGGCAGCGCAACGAAGCCCAGCACCGAGCTATTCTGGATAATTCGGCCGTAACCCTGCCGGCGCATCACCGGTATCGCCAGATTGGTCAATTCCTGCCAGCCAAACACGTTGGTTTCAAATTGCGCACGCAAAGCATCACGATTCAGATCTTCCACCGCGCCCGGTAACCCGTATGCGCCATTGTTAAACAATGCATACAATTCACCATTGGTGCGGCGCATGACTTCCTCAAAAGCAAAATGAATCGAATTTGAATCGGTTAAATTCAGGTGAAAGCTCTCTAAACCTTCGGCCAGGAGCATGTCAACGCTTTCCCGCCGTCTGGCCGTAGCAAACACGCGATAGCCTCGTGCGTGCAAGGCTTTGGCGACACAGTAACCGATTCCGCTTGAGCATCCGGTGATTAATATGGTTTTTTTCATTGGTTCAAATTTACCTGTAACTAATTAATTTTGTGGTTTTATCATTTCTCATCACTTGACAATGGATTGAATGCAAAGATAGCATCCATTGATGAAATTGATGATTCAACCTTTACCCCAATAGAAAATAACATAACCGAAGATCATTCATGGCAAAAATTTTATTCCGACTCAATGGTGTTCCCGATGATGAAGCGAATGATGTACGCGAGTTATTAGCCGACAATGCGATTGATTTTTATGAAACATCAGCGGGCAATTGGGGCGTGTCGATGCCGGCCATCTGGCTTACCGATGAGAGTCAGTTCCAGAAGGCGCGCGCATTACTGGATGCCTACCAAAATGAACGGACCGACAGGATGCAGGAAGAATATGCGCGTCTGAAACGGCAAGGTAAACATAAAACCCTGATTGATGCAGCGATGCAGAATCCTGTGCTGTTTACGGTCCATTTAGCGCTTGCAATGCTGGTGATTTATTTGTCTGCCAGACTGGTTCTGGATCTTGCGCCATAAAAGAACATTAACGCATTGATCAATATTCCCCGGTTAATACGGTATGATAGTCATCCAAGTCCTGTTTTATCCATAAACATTCTAAGAAGGAGAAAAAACATGAAATATACACTGAAAACCATTGCCGCCGTACTGATCGCAACGCCGCTTTATGCCCACGCCGGTGGGGATCCTGAGCACGTAAAATTTCCTGCAGGTTATGAAAAAACCTTTACAAAATATGCCACCATGAATCGCGCCAATCAAACGCAGGTTGCCAAGCTGTATGCTAATGAAGCCGCGATTTCCAGTTATACCCAAGGCCAGAAAAGTGCTTCGGGTGCTGTCGTTATCATGGAAATTTATACGCCTAAAAAAGATGCGGACGGTAAACCGATTGCGGGCAAGGATGGACTGTTTGAAATAGACTCGCTGTCAGCGGTTGCTGTGATGGAAAACAGAAATAATTGGGATGCCGCTTTTCCCAAAGAGAATCGCACCGGTGATTGGGGATTTGCCGTGTATAACCCGGATGGTACCGCTAAAAGCAACGACCTGAACTGTGTGCAATGCCATACGCCTTTACAAGCACAGGATTATTTGTTCACGTATCAGAAACTGGTTGATTTTGTAAAGAAATAGCAGGTTCCAGATAATTGCTGATCTGATGATCCTTGACGTAGGTAAAGATCATCAGATCCATTTGATTTTTGTTGCAGTCAGCGGCTATTTCAGGCTACTCATATCCTGATTCAATTTGGTTTTACATTGCTGCTCCTTACCTGCCAGATCAAGTACACCAGCAGTCCTCATACATTCATTATATTCAAATAAAATATCATTCTTTTTCTGCGCCAGCTCAATCGAGGCTGCCAGTTGCTTGACTTGCTTGGTGACAGTTTGCGCGATTGTCGTGCCCGCTTCATCGATACTGTCTTTAGCGGCATCTATCTTTTTCAAGGATTCTTGGTTGGTTCTATTTGCCTGCTGAGAGAAAGCTTGATTAGCTTTGCTGGAGTAATTTCTTAATTCATCAATATTTTGTTGTGTGATGACTGCCAGCTTCTCTTGGTAATTGTTGAGTTCACCTTGAACAAAGGTATTGATGCCTTCTTTAAAATTATCCAATGAACTATCAATCTCTTGCTTGAATGATTGCATTTTTGTTTCAACCAATTGATTGATATCGCTATCCAGCCGTTTCACGATGGTCTCAGAGATTTTTTCAATGGGAGGACGGGATTCAATAATTTCGGTTTTTGTTTCATTCAAGCTGGATTTGATTGTATCCGCGAGTGATTTTTGCTTGTCATCAATTTGATTGAGTGAATTCTTTTCGTTCTCGGAAATCAACCAGGAAACAAGAATAAGATCTTTTTTCTTATTCCGATCGAGACCACGGATCAATTCATCCAGAATATCGGCGGAGACTTCCTTGTTTGCGATGTCATTCATGTGATTCAAATTGGCGGAATTGAGCAACCCTTGCAAACTGTCGTGCATTTCATTGACATTGGCATCCGCTCTGGCCAGCGCGGTTGCCTGGCGCAACAATTCATAAGGCAAGTAAACCAATGTCAGTGCCAAACACAGCGCATACGCAGAAAATCTCCATTTTCTGAATTTTATTAAATAACTGAGCCAGAATAATCCGATGATCAGAAGAACAGAGGGCGTCAGAATGGATACAATATCCAGCCAACTTCTTCCGATGAGCACATCAAAGGAAATAAAATTTGTTACTTTAGCGATAAATTCGTTCATCAATCACTCCTCTATATGACGAAAAAAGGCATTAACATGAAATTGTTTTTTTGTATTTCTGTAGGCTAACTTGCAGAATATTGATAATTTATCACGGGATAGCCCATCGATTGTATAAACTTTTTAATAAGATGGTTAGCGATAAGTGTTTTCACAGCATCGGGAAATAACATGCAAACAGCGTATATCAGTCATCCGGATTGTCTCAAGCATGACATGGGCAGCTACCACCCCGAGTGTCCGCAACGGTTGGTGGCCATTGAGAATCAACTGCAGGCCACTGGCCTGTTGGCACAGCTCCAACGTTATGATGCGCCGCTGGCGACGGTAGAACAACTGGCGCGTGTGCATACACAAAGTTACATAACAAGCATCCGGCAGGCTGCGCCAGCCGCCGGATTGATTGCGCTTGACGCCGATACTGCGATGAATTCGTTCACACTGAATGCGGCATTGCGTGCAGCGGGAGCGGCGGTGCTGGCAACCGATTTGGTGCTGAGCGGGAAAATGAACAATGCGTTTTGTGCCGTTCGACCGCCGGGACATCATGCCGAATCGGATCGCGCCATGGGATTTTGTTTATTTAACAATGTGGCCGTGGGAGTGGCGCATGCGATCCAACACTATCACTTGCAACGAGTCGCGATTGTGGATTTTGACGTACATCACGGTAACGGCAGCGAGGAAATTTTTCGCGATAATCCGCATGTCATGCTGTGTTCCACTTTTCAGCATCCTTTTTATCCCTATTGTGGTGCGGATAGCGGCAATCAGCGCATGATCAATGTGCCTTTGCCGCGTGGCGCCGACGGCACGGTTTTCCGCAAAGCAGTAACCGATATTTGGTTACCGGCATTGGACGCATTTAAACCCGAGATGATTTTTGTATCCGCCGGCTTTGATGCGCACCGCGATGATGACATGGCGCAACTGCAGTTCGATGACGACGATTATGTCTGGATCACGCAGCAGATTAAAGCCATTGCGAACAAATATGCCAGCGACCGTATCGTTTCAGCGCTGGAAGGCGGGTATGAATTGCAAGCGCTGGGGCGTTGCGTTGCGGCGCATATTCGGGTGCTGAATGCGGATTGATCAGGTCTTGGCAATAATTGCTTGCAATTCCTGAAATAACGAGCGAAAGCTTTTAGGCGGCTTGTCAGCCGCTTTTTCCTTTTGCGCATTACGGATCAATAATCTCAAGTGCTGTAAGTCAGCGGCAGGGTACTTTTCCGCGAACTCAGTCAATGCATGCTCATCCGTCAGCAAGCGTTCGCGCCAGCGTTCCAGCTGATGCAGTCGGGCTGTTTGGTGCACTGATACTTGTTGCCAGGCATCGAGCTTTTCCTGAATCGGCTGCATGTCGACTTCTCGCATCAATCGGCCTATGTATTGCATTTGCCGGCGGCGTGCACCATGTTTAGTCATCGGACGGGCAAGGAGGATGGCATCGAGTAAAATTTCCGGCAAATCGAATTCATTCAATTTCTTTGGATCCAATTCAACCAATTGTTCGCCGATTTCCTGCAAGGCGTGCATGTCTTTTTTGCGCCGTGTTTTGCTCGGTGCAGCATCCTGTTCGTGATCGTTTTCTGGGGTATTTTGCACGGTATCCTGTGTAATGCGGTGTCGAGAAGCTGTTATCATAGCGCTTTATCAGGCCGTTGAAAAACTATCTGCGTTGCCGCTACGGTGCTAAAAACAGGTTCAAAATGCTCATTTATCACGCATAAACTGCGCTTTCTCGCCTGTTTTTGCCTGGTTCGGCTGCCTCGAAAACATTCTTCAACGGCCTGTGATAGGGGTGCGATCCCATGTGATTTGTTTTTTTCATTAAAAAATTATTTTTCTTATATTCCATTTAGCCTGAATTTTCAAAGATATTTATGAACAATCTACTCGCTTCTGATTCCCGGTTTTCTTATCCGCTCGGCACACTCCAGCAAATTGCCCGTGATATTTTGGTGCACGCTAAACAAGGTGGGGCGACTGCCTGTGAAACCAATGTTTCCGATGGCTTTGGCCAAACTGTCACAGTGCGCCAGGATGCGGTTGAAACGATTGAATATAATCGGGATAAAGGATTGTCAGTGACCGTTTATATTGGACAAAAGCGCGGCAATGCCAGCACGTCCGATTTTTCGCCGCAGGCCATCAGCGATACGGTTGCCGCAGCATTGTCGATCGCCCGCTATACCGCTGACGATGATTGTGCCGGATTAGCCGATGCAGAATTATTGGCACAAGATTATCCGCAGCTGGATCTGTATTATCCCTGGATGCTGTCTGTCGAGGAGGCCATCGAGTTGGCAAAACAATGCGAACAAGCAGCCTATGCGGCGGATAAGCGCATTACTAATTCCGAAGGTGCAACGATTTCAGTCAGTGAATCTCAGTTTATCTATGCGAATAGTCTCGGTTTTATGGGCGGGTATCCGTTATCGCGTCACAGCATGAGTTGCGCCGTGATTGCTGAACAGGGGGATAGTAAACAACGGGATTACTGGTATAGCGTTGCGCGCGATGCTGCTGATCTGGAATCACCGGAAATGATCGGGCAGAAGGCAGGTGCACGCAGTGCGGCGCGCTTGGGCGCGCGAAAAATTGCGACGTGTGATGTGCCGGTATTATTTGAAGCGCCGATTGCCTCCGGCTTGATCGGGCACTTTGCTTCTGCAGTGAGCGGTGGCAACCTTTATCGGAAATCTTCCTTTTTGCTGGATAGTATCGGTCAACAGGTTTTTGCACCGGATATTCAGATCCTCGAATTGCCGCATATTCATAAGGGCCTGGCCAGTGGTGCATTTGATGATGATGGGGTGGCAACGATTGATCGCAAAGTGATCGAGAATGGCATTGTACAAGGCTATTTTCTGGGGTGTTATTCAGCACGCAAACTGGGGATGCGTACCACCGGGAACGCCGGCGGTACGCATAATCTGATCATGCACAATGCAACACCGATGGATTTCAAAGCGATGTTGAAGAAAATGCATACGGGCTTGCTGGTGACCGAATTATTGGGCCACGGCGTCAATGCCGTCACCGGTGATTATTCGCGGGGCGCTTCAGGTTATTGGGTTGAAAATGGTGAAATCGCTTATCCGGTCGAGGAAATCACTATTGCCGGCAATTTGAAGGAGATATTCCGGGGAATACTGGCCATCGGCAATGATGTTGTGGTGCGTGGATCGAAACAGAGTGGATCGGTTTTGATTGATCGCATGACCGTTGCGGGCGATTAACAGGCCGTTGAGAAATGTTTTTGAGGTAGTCGATACCAGGCAAAAGAAGCGGTAAATGGGGTTTCGTTGCGCTGATGATGATTTTGCTATTTCTTTTTCAGTATGAAGATAAACTCATCGGTTGTTTCTGATAAAGACAATAACTCATTGCCTGTTTGATCTGCAAAAACCTGAAAATCGATCACGGAGCCCGGATCCGTTGCAATAATTTTCAGAGTTTGCCCGCTGATCATTGCGGACAATGATTGTTTGGTGCGTAAGATGGGCAATGGACAAACCAAGCCGCGCGCGTCTAATTCTTTATCAATGTGCATTGTCTGATGACAGCGAAAATGCCTGTCTTTAAACTCGTTGTGTCAATCAGCTTTGTGAGCGAACGACCAAGCACTCCATCTTCTGGCGGGATAAGTTTTGGCAGGCAGTACGCGCTTGATTTTCCTGCAGCCCTACCAATCGGGCGCGATACAGTTTGCGATTACTGACTTCCACTTCCGTGATCACCACTGCGCCGGGTATCCAGCGGGTGGCAGCTTGAGCCTGTGTTTGAGCGCGGTCATGTTCCAAATAAGAACCAATCTGTACTTCCCAACTTTTGTTATTCATCGCGGCAATTTTTTGTGGCTCAGCGCGTGTATCTGTTTGCGCGATTTTTGATAGCGCGGCAGATTCAGGTGTTTTATGCAGCACGGGAGCAGGTTTGGATGCAGGAATCGAAGCACTGACTTTCTGCACAGTAACCGGCGCTACATGAGCATTATTGGTATTACTCGCTACTTGGGTTGCGATTTCCCGGGTGAAACTACGATTGAGTAATTGTGCCATCTGTTGATCGCGGGCAGCGGCAGTATGTCCACCCATCACCACCGCAATAACGCGGCGGTCACCGCGCTTGGCGGAAGTGGCCACATTGAACCCTGAAGCACGAATAAAGCCGGTTTTCAGGCCATCCACCCCCTGCGTGTTACGCACCATACGATTGTGGCTGTTGTAGGTGGTGCCTTTGTAACTGAAGGAGCGGGTTGAAAAATAATGATAGTGTTGCGGAAAGTCCTTCATTAACCGCGCGGACAAGGTCACTAAGTCACGCGCCGTGGTTTTTTGCTCGCTGTTGGGCAGACCGGAAGCATTACGGAAAGTGGTGGAGCGCATTCCCAGCTTATGGGCTTTATCAGTCATCATACGCGCAAAGCCGACTTCGGTATTACCCAGCGCTTCAGCCACCACGGCGGCTACATCATTGGCGGAGCGTACAATCAGCGCGGGAATCGCATCGCGCACACTGATCGTGTCACCTGTTTGCAGATTGATATTGGTTGATGGCATAGAGGCTGCATGAGCTGATACCGGCATGCGGGTATCCAGAGTCATTTTGCGTTGCTCTAGCGCTTCGAACAGCATATAAAGCGTCATCATCTTGGTCAGTGAAGCCGGGTAACGGCTGGCATCGGCATTCGATTGATGCAGCACTGCGCCCGTATCCGCATCAATGACGATAGAAGCATGCAGAGGACTCGCATGTGTTGGGTTTGTCGCGAAGAGCAGGAATATTGCAGTGAGGATAAAGAATCCTCTTTTATTGATACACTTAAGGTCCATTGTTTGCCTAATCCATTATTAGAGGTGCCTAATATTCTATAAATATTACCTTTAAGACCATTTTCATACAAATGTAATTTTTACAAATGCGGAATAAGAGCAATAAATAGCCTTAAATTCAAGGTCAAAACATTAATTTGGCGGTTTCCTCAGCAACTTCGATAATATTATGAAGGGCTTATTGAAACTATCAGAGCGGTCCTTTAATCAGAGTCATGCATTTGGGTCTGTAATTAATGCTTGAACTTTGTTAGTAAACGTGTATCTTATTCAAGTCTTTTGGATTCAAGTTGTGAAATGTGATGCTTATGGTTGACCTTTTTTCCTTGATATTCGATGGCCACTACGGATCACTGTAGATGTAATTTATTAATTATTAAGGAAATAAAGATGGCAACAGGTATTGTAAAATGGTTCAATGACGCTAAAGGTTTTGGTTTTATTACCCCGGATAACGGTGGAGAAGATTTATTTGCACACTTCTCTGCAATCAACAGCAATGGTTTCAAATCATTGCGCGAAGCCCAACGCGTTACCTTTGATATAACGACAGGCCCTAAAGGTAAACAGGCATCAAATATTGTGCCTCAGTAAAAATTCTGAGCATCAGTAAATAAAAAAGCCCCGGATTACCGGGGCTTTTTTATTGGTGGGATTAGTCGATCGCGAGCTTTACTTTATCTTTTTTGCTTCTTCTTGCGCACGTATTCTTGGTTTAGATTAAAGTGTTTCTTCTTGTAACGATTTAAGGAAACTCTGGACAACCCGTATTTGTCATTCCGAACGTAGCGAGGAACCTTTAGTAGTCAATAACATAGATTTCTCGCTGTGCTTGAAATGACTGTTATTCAAAGATTGCTTATTTAAACTGAATGTTTCGAGAAGCAGGTTTCCAATAGATTATTTCAAATTAACAATCCACTTCTGATACAACCGCTCAGCCACCGCATTCAGCGCCGCCACGCGCTCAGGCAAATTCTTTTCCATCTCAGCGATGGATTGTACCGACGGCTCATTCAAACTGGCGAGTTCTTCCGCGCCGACACTGCACCAGTCAATGACCAGGCGTTCGGTCATTTCTACATGGCATTGCATGCCTAAGTGCATGCCCATTGCGAAGGCTTGATTTTCGCAATATGGGCTGGATAGGATGCAGGTGGCACCTTGCGGGATGCTGAACGCTTCGCCGTGCCAATGAAACGCTTGAAAAGTGGATAAGCCATCAAACCAGGCGTGGGCAACCGGATTATCCGGCACGCTGACTTCGCCCCACCCCATTTCTTTGACCGGATTCGCACTGACAACACCGCCGAGCGCTTTGGCCATGAGTTGTCCGCCCAGGCAATGACCCAGTACAGGCATATTCACGGCAACCGCTTGGCGGATCAGCGACAGCGAGTTTTCAATCCAGGGTAAGTCGTCATTGACGCTCATCGGCCCGCCCATAAACACCAAGCCACTGAATTCATCGATATTGGTCGGAGGAGATTCTCCTGCATCGATTTTAATTAGCCGCCATGGAATATGATTGTTGTCGAGAAATGTGGCAAAATAGCCTGGCCCCTCAATGGGCAAATGTCTAAAAATTGCAACCGGCTTCATGGAATTTTCCTGCCATAACTTTGAATGATCTGATAACGAATTTTAGCTTGTTTTGCAGCAAATTTTCTGCTGAAAATCCAGGCAAATTTTCCTTGGATACCTGTGAAACACATATACATCACCAACCGTAGTACCCTGAATGTCATTCTTTCGGAATGGATCGCCCCATGTCAGTAAAGCAATATACATTCGCTGATTTGGTGCGTATCGAGCAAGTACGCAAGATAGAGTCCGCCAAAGCGGAAGATTTGTCATACGCCAGTATTCAGGATATGCCGAGGACTGCCGGTGGTGATTTTAATTATGCCGATTTCATCCAGCGATTGAATACGCGCGCCAAGCGTTTGATTCAGGAAAACACGCTGAACGATGCATTGCAGCAGCCGCGCCTGCAATTCATCCGCGCCCGCCGAATTTGTCTGGCGCTTGCAGTGATTCTGGGTGGATTGGCCGCCAGTCAGGCGGTCAGTGAATCCGCCACGCTGAATATTTACTGGCTACTGGCGGTGCTGCTGGGATTTAATTTGATTTCCCTGCTGCTGTGGCTATCGGGCATCACCCTGAATTTGCAGAGCCTGAGCAGCGGCATCGTGGCGCAATTGGCCAGTTGGTTGCCATACCGACATAAGAAAGATCCGACGATTGCATCGCTTGCATCGCACGCCTGGTGGGAAAGCTGTTTAACCGGTGATGTCGGCAAATGGCGCATCAGTGTGTTGACGCATCAGTTCTGGTTGGTTTACTTAAGCGCCGGCATGATATTGCTGATATTGCTGATGCTGGCTAAGCAATATAATTTCATTTGGGGTACCACATTGCTGCCGGACAGCAGTTTGCCCAGGTTCACGCAAATTCTCGGCACGCCGCTGCAAGCGATGGGATTGACAATACCGGACGATCCGCAAACGATTGCGAGCAGAATTGGAGTCGGCAAACAGGATGCCGACACACGTACCGCGTGGGCTACCTTCCTGATCGGTACACTGTTGGTTTACGGCATATTGCCGCGTCTTTTGGTGCTTGGTCTTTCGTTAATCATGCAAAAATGGAGCGAACACCGGCTCAAGCTCGATCTTTATTTGCCCTACTATATTGAATTACGTCAGCGTTTGATGGCGCGCGAAGTTAAGGCCGAGGTTATTGATGCCGATCCGCACGCCGGCACCAAACCTGCCGAAGTGACGCCGCCGCCGGCCAATGTCGCCATTCCGGCCAATGCTCAAGCGTTCGGCATTGAACTGGATGCGGCAACGCACTGGCCTGAATCGGTCACTTGCCGCTTGAACATCGTCGATCAGAATTCTCACGATGAAGCCATCGTACTGATAAAAAATCTCGGTGGTCCGTTATTGCTCGGCGTGGCAGCGCATCGATTGCCTGATCGCGGTGTGCAGCGCCTGATCAAGGAACTGGTCGACAGCAGCAACGAGAAATCCTGGCTCATCTTGTTGAGCAAGTCATCGGCTCCGGTAGCAAGCGCACGTGAATTCGCCTGGTTCCGCCTGGCGGAAGCCTGCGGTATCCCGGCAGAACATGTCATCACCCGATAAATCATGATCGTCAAAAATCCTCATCGCCTGGATCATCATGCATTATTGAATATTGCCGTGGTCGGACATACCAACACCGGTAAAACATCGCTGATCCGCACCATGCTGCGCAGTACCGAATTCGGCGTCATTGAAGATGCTGCGGGCACCACGCGGCATGTTGAGCAGGCGACCATTGCTGCTGACAATGAGCCGATTCTGAATTTGTATGACACGCCCGGCCTGGAAGATTCCAGAGCCTTATTCGCGCACATCAAGAAACTGCAAGCAAAATCAAGATTATTGCTGCCTGCGCAAATACTGGAGCACTTTGTTACGCATGTTGCCGTCAATGATCCATTGGAACAGGAAGCCAAAGTGATCCGTCAGGTGCTGCGTAGCGATATTCTTTTATATATCATTGATGTGCGTGAGCCGTTTCTGGAAAAATACCGCCTGGAGCTGGATATACTGACGCAATCCGCCAAACCGATCATTCCGGTCTTCAACTTTATCGCCGAGCACCAGCCGGAACTCGCCAAATGGCGGCAACATCTGGCGGTCTACCACATGCATGCCACGCTCGAATTTGATACCGTGGCGTTTTCTTTTGAGGCCGAGAAGCGGCTTTATCAGAAAATACAGACATTGGTGGAATCTCATTACACTCCGCTGCAGAAACTGATTGATTACCGCGCAACATTATGGAATCAGCTCTGTCTATCGGGTGCCAAGCGGGTGACTGAGCTGATTGTGAACGTCGCTTGCTATCGCGAAAGCAAAACAACCAAAAATAACCTGATTGCTGATTCGCTGATCGAAAACCGGTTGCATGATTTTGTCCGCAAAGCCGAGCAACGTTGCTTGCACGATTTATTAGCCATTTTCAATTTCTCGGATAAAGATGTCGCGATTCAAAAAATCCCGGTCAGCGACGGCCAATGGCAATTGGACATTTTTGCGCCCGGTATCCTGAAAGCCTATGGCTTGGATGTCGGCAGCGCCGCAGCCAAGGGCGCCGCTGCGGGTGCCGGTATTGATTTGATGGTGGGTGGCATGAGCCTGGGTGCAGCCAGTGCACTGGGTGCCATTGCCGGCGCCGGCTGGTCGACCTTCAGACGCTATGGTGATGAAATCAAGGCAACTGTCAAAGGCACCAAATGGCAATGTGCCGATGAGACCACGCTGCAGATATTGTATCTGCGCCAAAAACACTTGCTGAAAAAACTGATGCACCGCGGCCATGCGGCGCAGGATACCTTGCATGTCGACAAAGCCGATAGCGAAAAACTACCGGATAATTGGCACAAGATAACGAGCGCCTTACGTCAGAATCCTGCCTGGCAGGAAGCTTCTGTCGCTCGCAATAATAATCCGCAATTCCAGGAAATTGAGGCTAAACTGGTGGGCTCGTTACTGGATGAGCGCTAGCAGGCCATTGAAAAACGTTTTCGAGGCAGCCGATACCAGGCAAAAACAGGCGAGAAAGCGCAGTTTATGCGTAATAAATGAGCATTTTGAGCTTGTTTTTAACACCGTAGCGGCAACGTAGATAGTTTTTCAATGGCCTGCTAGCGTAGCGGTTGTATATATAGATAGAGGAACCCGTAGATGGATTTGTTAACGCAAGGATTGCTCGGCGCCACGATGGCACAGTCGGGTGCCAAGCAACAGGAAACGCGCTTGGCAACCGGTATCGGTTTTTTTGCCGGCGTTGTTGCAGACGCGGATATTCTGATTCAATCATCGAATGATCCGCTACTGACTATCGAGTTTCACCGGCATTTTACGCACTCGCTGTTTTTTGTACCGCTGGGTGCTTTGGTTGCAGCACTGCTGCTGTGGCCCTTTTTGCGCAGACGCTTGGCTTTTGCCCGCTTGTATTTATTCACTTTGCTGGGTTATTGCTTGAGCGGTGTACTGGATGCGTTTACCAGCTACGGCACGCACCTGCTGTGGCCGGTCAGCGATGAACGCGTGGCGTTGAATATCATTTCTGTATTGGATCCGGCTTTTACGTTGATTTTGCTGATTGCCGGGGTGATTGCCTTCAGGAAATACAGCCACACGGCGGCACGTGTCGGGTTATTGCTGGCTGCTGCTTATCTGTCGTTCGGCTGGGTACAATTGCAACGCGCCGAAACAGTGGCTGAAACATTGGTTGCCGAAAGAGGGCATCACGCGGAAGAACACCTGGTAAAGCCCACGCTCGCCAATTTGGTGCTCTGGCGTTCCATCTATCAATTTGAAGGTAAATTATACGTGGACGCCATCCGTGTCGGCTTATTTTCCGAACCTCGGATTTACCCGGGCGAATCCATTGAGAAATTTGTTCTGGAGCGCGATTTGAGCGCATTGCCGACGTCATCGGTGCTGGCGAAGGATATTGCGCGCTTTAGCCATTTCTCGGCGGGATTCCTCGCCATTCGTCCGCAGCAACCCAATGTTCTCGTGGATGTGCGTTATTCCAATTTACCCATGACCTTGGCGCCGCTATGGGGCATCGAGATCAACCCGGAACAACCGGATCAGCATGCGAAATATATGCTCTACCGCGATGCATCGAGTGCAACTCGCGAGAAATTCCTGACGCTGCTGATGGGTGAACATATTTTGGATTGATTTGACTTGAATCCGCCGATACCAGTGCGGAAGTGCAGGTTATGCGTGATCAATGCGCATGTTGCGCCGGCTTTTAACACCGCAGATCGTTTTTCAAAGGCCTGGTCAAGCTGAAAACACAGATAACAGTGTACAATTTAAAAATTGGTATCAAAGAAATAAAATTTTCCTGCAGATAAACTCGCAAACTAAGAAGTGCGAAAAGGATGAGTGTCATGAAGAGATTAATTACGGCTGTATTTTTGACTGCTGCTACCACGTTATCAGGTTGTGCAACATCATCGGGAAATTATCATGCACCTTATATTTCACCCACGCAATTCCAAAGTTATAGTTGCAGTGAACTATCCGCAGAGATTGAACGCATTCAAACCAGAGTCAATCAATTAATGGGAAAACAAAACGGCGACGGCACGACGAACGACAAATGGACGCTCGGTACGGATTTGTCACTGTCATGGGCGGCACTGTTTGCGCTGGGTGGAACCAAAGAACAAGAAGCTGAGTATGCCCAACTGAAAAGCGAGTACGATGCGATTCAGCGGTCGGCATACGCAAAAAAATGCCCCGATGCAATTCCACCCATCGATAACCCGCCTGAATTTGATCCCAACCTGGTAAAAGAATTGCGATCCGATAAAGCGACTAGTCATCAATAGTTCACACCCCG
>NZ_JAMWZS010000042.1 GCF_024282095.1 Nitrosomonas sp. | reverse complement strand
ATACTGCAGGTGAAAACATATAGACCGGGCGTTGTCAGCGTCACATCATCGCCGCCTTTTCTGGGTTCCGTATTAAATGGCATGTTGGCAGCGCCTGTTGGATAGATCAAACTGGTCCTTGTATGCACTGTATTGGAATTGCCGGAAAACTTGACGCGTACACCTGGCGAGGCAATTGCAATCGAGCGGTTACCTGCGACTGCCGTTCCGGTATCAAACCAACGTCCTGGATTATCGGTCAGTTGAAATTCGATCTCGTTATCACCAGCAGAGGCAGTGCCTGCCGATAAAAGAGTTAAAACCGCTGACGAATAAACAGTCAGATTCATCATTTTTTTAATAAAGTTTGTGGCTAGCATTTAATTCCCTCCATGGATTAATTAGCTTGATTTCCGACTTCTTTCTGCACTTTCTGCATTAACCCAGTTGCGCCGCTATTCTGGCGTCACGGGGTTTTTCTTAATCGCAATCAAGTTGCTTCAGCAAGACATCGCTGTGATGTGCGTGTCTAATTCTTTTGATATAAAAATATACTACGTGGGAAATATTTCCATGTCAACTAAATGTGTAATAATTTCCCACATTGTGTTTGCTGCGTCGTGGTATTATTGTTGCTATTAATTTCCAATTTTATTTTAATAACCTGATATCCATATTCTTAATATGCACTGCGTTCTTCCCTCTATTTCAATATTTTCACCAGCACTTGTTTCTGCATTGCGCCGGGTATTGCGACCATTTATCAAATTGATGCTAGCAAAAGGGATTACTTATAATTACTTATCCGAATTACTGAAGGATATCTTTGTAGAGGTGGCGGAAAAAGAATTCAGGATAGGAGGAAAACCCTCTACTGACAGTCACTTAAGTCTACTTACGGGTATTCATCGCAAAGACATCAAGCGATTACGTCATTGCGATCATTCCAATACCGAGATTATCCCGCAAACAGTTTCAATGGGCGCGCGACTCGTAAGTCTGTGGACAAGTAATACGCGTTATTTGGATGAAAATAATCAACCCAAGCCTTTGCCCAGATTTATTAAAGAGGGGGGGGATATTTCTTTTGAAGGATTGGTTGCCAGCGTGAGCTGTGACATTCGTTCGCGAGTCGTACTTGATGAATGGCTAAGGCTCGGCGTAGCTCACTTTGACGATAAAAGGCGTGTCTGTCTCAATACAGCCGCTTTTATCCCTGTACATGGCTTTGACGAAAAAGTTTATTATTTTGGCCATAATCTGCACGATCATGCAGCAGCAGCTACCAGTAATTTGTTACAAGAAAATCAACCATTTCTGGAACGTAGCGTTTATTATGACGGATTAAGCGCAGACTCAGTCAGGATACTCGCTGAAAAATCTGAGTCTTTTGGGATGGAATCTCTACTCGCCATTAACAAAGAGGCCATAGAACTGGAAAAGAATGATGCGCTGAATAGTGGTCCGCGGCACCGTATGACATTTGGTATTTATTACTTTAGTGAATCTGTTGAGCCAGAGATATCGGCAGAGAAGAAAAATAATGTGCATAACAATTGGTGAATAAAAAATACGTTAGAACTCCTGGATGACAAAAATTTCATTGACAGCGGCATATCATATTAGCGCTTATCTATCGCGCATTGTTGCCTTGTTGCTTATATGTTCGGTGAATGCATTAGCAAAAAATAATTGCGAGTCAAATGCTTCAGCAATTAATCCTGCGGTTCTTGGGCAATCTGGCATTGGTGGTACAGGTATTTATGGCAGCAAAACCGGCGTAACTGTATCCGATTCCGGCATCGGTGGCACAGGCATTTACGATGGCGGAGTAGGAGGAACCGGGAATCAGGAAAGTGGAATAGGCGGAACCGGAAGTGTCGCAAGCGATTCCGGTATCGGCGGCACGGGCATTGTTGGCACCATTACCGGATTTGCGAGTATTTGTGTCAACGGTGTAGAAATTCACTATGACGACAATACGCCAATCTCTGTCGATGGGCGACCATCCACGGTTCGCGATCTGGCGTTAGGTCAGGTAGTTGCTGTGCGTACAATCGGCACAGGCCATGAGTTCACAGCACGTAACATTGCGGTCGTCCATGCTGCCGTTGGGCCTATCAGTAGCCTTAACTCTGAAACTCGAGAAGTGCATGTATTAGGTCAAACGATACAAATTGGGCAATCGAGAGATCAGGATCATTTTTCAAGCTTGAGAGCTGGCGATTGGGTGCAAGTTAGCGGTCACAGACTGGCCGGCGGCACCATCGTAGCATCCCGTATTGAATCAATTCAACCACTTGCAGAAGCCAAAATAGTGGGGCATGTGACTCAGGTGGATGCTGGCGGTTTTGAGGTTAATGGCGCTCGCATCGAGCATGGCGTTCAATCATTACCGACTGATCTTGCACAAGGTATGGAAGTGCGGGTGACAGGTCACTGGGATGGCGCTCATCTGCAGGCACTGCATATCCAAGCTGAACCTACACGCCAAAGCATTGGCAATGTGGAACATATGGTGATCGAAGGATATGTTCATGCACTCAATGACAAGGAAGTCAATTTGAGTAGCCGGGCTATCACGCTTGACTCCAATGTGCAGATGGCAGCGGGCCACGCAAGAGGTGATCTCAGACAGGATCAACGCATTCAAATCAGCGGCCGATTGGGTGCAGATCAGCGAATTATTGCAGAACATATTGAATTAAAGCATGAATCACCAGTTCAACTGCTGGAAAGATACGAGAGAAATCAAACTGATGGCGGCGGTAAAGACAAAAAGAATAATTCAGAAAATGAACCCACCAAAGGGAATGATGGCGGTAAAAACCATAACGACGGCCATAGTGAAAGCAACAGCAAAGATAGCATAAAAAAAGAAATCGATGTGAACCCAGGCAAGAATCATGCTTCTGGAGGGAGTACTCGTTCAGAAAACTCACCTCCGGTTAGAGATAATAGTGAAAAGAAATCGGACCATGCAGGCTCGTCTGGGCGCGAGCATACCGAAAAATCATATGAAAAACGTGAAAATCCCTCAGATCATAAACCCATAGATAAACCTGAAAAACCAGGAGAATCTAATTTGCGGGACAGGCCTGGTGATCATAGGGAAAATTCACGGGATATTGATAGTCACAGAAATAATCTACGAGACATCGATATACCAGAACGGGTGCGCGACCATGGCGGTCATCATGATAGGCATATTGACAGATAAATGGAGCGCGCGCAGTCACTAATACAAGAAAAGAAAGTTGTAATAACGTAATTCACTCCGTCAGAGTGAATCTTGGTGATATACCATGCCTTCAGAATCATTACATTGCAATAGCAAATATGATGATTCTCACGTAGTTCTCAATGGATTGTCAGAATATAGAATTGATTACAGTCAATCCATTTCTAAGCAAATACCTAGATCAAAATAAATAAAATACTAATTTACTTTTCAGATTGTTAGTCTTACCCTATGCGAACAAAGTGTAGATAAAATATTCTGTGCAAATCAAAAGCATAGAGCTTGTTATATCAATTCAACATTAGCAGGCCGTTGTGATAGGTTATTGAATACACTTAAGTTGTAGTTGGTCAAATTAGTTGAAATAACAAGCAAGTTCTCATGCATCAATTATCATCATTTAAGCAGGTCAGTATCATCCTGCTCTTATCGTTTGTTTGCAGCTCCCCTGCCGTGTTGGCGAATGGATTTAGTTTCAGTACTGCAACCGATTTTACTACGGGTAATTACGGTGGGACTAAATCGACCGACATCTGGTATGTCCCTTTTACAGCGCGCTATGACAAGGATCGGGCATCTTTCAGAGTTATTGTTCCTTATCTCAATATTACAGGACCTGGTAATGTGCTTGGACCTGGGATTGGAGGCCTTGATGGTAGTGGAATCATAGGAGGAGGCGGTGGTTTTATCGGTGGTGGCGGTGTGATTGTATGCGATGAAGCCAATAATAATTGCGCAGGAAGAGCGCCGGCGCGCAGTGGGGGCAATTCAGGTTCCGGTGGTAATTCAGGCTCAGGTAACAATTCGGGTTCAGGAGGCAACTCGGGGCCAGGAAACAATTCAGGATCGGGAGGCAGTTCAGGTTCCGGCAATAGCGGTGATGGCTCGAGTGATGACAATGGAGGTAACAGTAACAGCGGCAGTGGTAGTGGTAGTGGTAGTGGTAGTGATAGTGGTAGTGGTAGTGATAGTGGTAGTGATAGTGATGACACTGGAAGTAATAGCGGTAATGGCAGTAACGGCAACGGTGATGACTCCGGGGATGTAAACCAGTCAAGGCAGAATAAAATAAGTACGCTGGGCCTTGTGGGCGGTATTCCTTTGGGTGACGGGGGAGCTCTCACAAGATCAACCCAATCCGGTCTGGGCGATATCATCACTGCGTTTAGCTACAATCTAATCGATCACGCACCTAGCGGCATTGCGTTCGATATCACAACCCGCTTAAAAATACCGACAGCGAATGCCCAGCAGAATTTAGGGACTGGTCAAGTTGATTATGCAATTCAGGGGGATTTATTTAAAACGATATCGCAGTTTACGCTGAGTGCGACATTCGGTTATAGAATACTTGGCAACCCATCCGGAATTACTTTTCATAATGTGATGTACGGTGCCGCAAGTGTTGGTTATCGCTTATCTCCAAGTGTCACACTGGGTACCAGTTACAATATGGGGCAGTCGCCAATAAGACTCCAAGACAGCAGGGATCTTACGCTATATCTTTCACAGAGAGTCAGTGATAATTTCAGACTCAATATTTATGGCTTGAAAGGCTTCTCAGAACGAAGCCCTGATTGGGGTGGCGGTATTAATATACGTTATGTTTTTTAGTGCTTGGAAACCAATTCTCTGAGTACCCTCGGTTAAAAACGATCCCGAGTACTGATACATGGTGCTCATATGATCGAATGATACCAATTCACTATTTTTGCAAACTCCGGCAGAACGCTTTTGCATAGCTATTTGCCATCGAATATGATTATAATCATTCTTGTTTTATATACGGAATTTGTGTATTTAAAAATTCTCCTATGCCACAACTGATCCATACCAAAGCGCTTGGAATCATGTTACTGATGGCCGCGTTACTCAGCGGGTGTGCCATATTTTCCGACTCACCGTCTCGCTCAACTGGAAACGATCGTCGTTCGCCCAATCCTAACGCCGCCTATAATAAGCCTTATAAAGTTCATGGCGTTACTTATTATCCATTAAAATCAGCGGCTGGATATCGTGAAGTCGGCACCGCATCCTGGTATGGCTCAGAATCGGGCAATCGCACGGCAATGGGTACGCGCTTTGTTTCGCATGGGTTGACCGCCGCTCATAAAACGCTACCGTTACCTTCCAGCGTTAGAGTGACTAACTTGACTAATGGCCGTTATGTCGATGTCATTGTCAATGACCGCGGACCTTTCAAAAAAGGCAGGCTCATTGATTTATCACACGGTGCTGCAAGGAAAATCGGGCTGCATGGCGTCGGGAAAGTAAAAATCGAATATCTTGACAGCAAAATCAGTCAGAAATAACCATTCAGTTCAACATCGCACTATGTTTCCCCAACGTAAGCAGGTCAATCGTCTGCCGGGAAGCCGGCAGCAGGTGATTTAGAACCACCTGTTGGCGCAGATTGCGGTGAAAATGGCGAATTCTTGGCAGCAGCTCCCGATGCCCCAGACGAAGATTGAGGAGAAAATGGTGACGCAGGAGTAGCAGAAGGCGTTGATGATGCGCCTGGTTTTGCGGGAGTCGCTCCTGCAGCCCCAGGCGTAATGGTGACGCAGGAGTAGCAGAAGGCGTTGATGATGCGCCTGGTTTTGCGGGAGTCGCTCCTGCAGCCCCAGGCGTTTTTGAATCCGGCTTATAAACGAATTGCCAATCCTGATAGGTTAAAGCCTCAGAGAATTTCGCAAAGTGCTCCGGAAATTGATCTTTTTTGATGGGCTTTTTCTCAGAAAGGCTATATACACCGATGATTCTTTTACCGACACCGGAGCTGATTCCTGAGCTACTACTCGCAGGCACTGAACTATTAGCAGCTGCTGCGTTAGCACCAGTACTTGCTGCGGGTGTTGAACCGGTATTGGCAGCTGAGCTCTGATTCGGCGCTAAATTCTGATTGGGTGTAGTGCCTTGCTTCTGAGCTGAACTTTGACCCTGCGTTGAGCTTTGATTCTGCGCCGAGCCTTTATTGCCTGCTGCCGGACTGGTATTGGGTGGTGGTTCTGCGACAAGTCCCCATTCGGTCGTGTTGGTGATCGGATCCACATAGATTTTTCGTAAATGGCGCTTGATATTGGGTGACCGCTCATCCTTCAGTAAATCTTCCAATGATTCCGGGTATTGTTTGGTACCGCTATTATGATAAGACATAATGGCCTTGCGGAATTCTTCGCCGATAAACATCAGCTCTGCTTCTTTTTCTCGCTGGGATTTTGTTTGCCACATCTGTCCCGTCCCTGCCATCACGATTCCAGCCAATACCACTGAAAATAATGCCCATAAGTAAACAAAGCCATTTTCTAAGCGCGGCATGCTATTTTTCCAAGGAAATGGACAGTCGAACAGAAGTTACCATTCTTCATAAAACGAACCATCCGCAGCCCGGCCTGAATAGCCGCTGTGAACATCGTAGACACCTGCTTCTGTTAAGTTCTTGGGTGGCACTGCAATCCAGGTTTCTTTGCTTTCTGTGAATGGATCAACCGGGATGCTGCGCAAATATCGCTTGTCGACTAATTCTTCCAGATCAAGTGGATACTTGCCAAAATCAGAATAAAACTGATCGATTGCATTACGCATGATGCCGAGGTCCTGCCGCAGCACAGCTTCTTTGGCTTTATCGAGCGAGCTGAAATAGCGGGGCGCGACGATACTCAATAGCGTCGCGATAATTGCCATCACCACCAACAGTTCAATCAGTGTAAAACCTTTATGCATCGGACGATGAAGCATACTGGTCACCATTCGCGGTAGGGAATACCGTTAAGGCCGATGGCTTCTGAGCGCGAGTGAACATCGAACACATCATCACCTTCTTTGGGACTATCCCATGGACTTTCGTAGCTGCGCTTGCCCCAGGTATCGACATTCGGCGTCACTGCCGTACCGGCAACATCCAATTCAACGAACATCGGGTCTCGGGGTAAACGGCGCAGAAAATAAATAATTTTTTTTTGCGGACTTTTGACATCCTGGACACCCATGAACAACTCCTCCAGGCGCGGCGGATAACCGGATTCATCGGCCTTTTTGGTAATGCGCCCATCGTCGACAGCTTGCTTATAAGCGTCGATTGCTGCGCGTATTTGTCGCAAAGCCGTGCGCAACTCCTGCTCTTTCTCACGTTGCACCATCAATTCACGAAAAGGCAGCGCAGCCGTCGCCAGAATGCCCATGATTGCCACCACGATCATCAATTCAATCAGCGTGAAACCCTTATATCTAACAAGAATTCCGGGTGGGTGCATCATTTAATATTGATCGTTGCCGTTGCCGGTAGTGTCACATTGACAGAATCGCCATTTTCGATATCTTCCGCGGTTGCGCTCTGGATGCTGATCTCTGTTGTTCCCGGATTGGACGCGATCACTTTAAAGCGTAGCTGCGTCGCTAAGCCGGAAAGCTGGTCTTTACCTAACTTGAGCGTACGCGTGCCTGACTTAGCGCCGCCGTCCAGGAGTTCCAACACACTGGACTCATAATTGAGTTGCGCATCGGCATTCACAGTAGCTTTTGCGCCAACCAGCCTGACATTAACCGAAAACTCCTTATCCAACCCCACATTAGTGGGTACTTGCATAGTGAGTGTAGGTTCCGACGCTGCAGCATTTGCAAAAGGATTGGGAACAGCCTGTTGATCATCCGATGGCGCGAAGGCATTCGGTACAATCTTTGCCGCACTTTGACCTGAACCGGCTGGCGCGATGGCTAATGATTGCGCTGCGGTTTTTTGAATGACAACGGGTAACTTACCCGCTTCGCTGGCGGTGCCGAAATGATATTCCTTTTCCAGATTGGTTGGCTTTGGAATATTGCGGATAATACGTGGTGTAATTAATAGCACAACCTCCGTTTTCGTACGCTTTATATCTTGAGATGAAGTTAATCTATCAAGCCCCGGAATATTTAACAATCCCGCAAGACCACCAATAGTTTTAGTCTCATTATTTTGAACCAATCCCGCCAGTACCTGTGTTTCACCGTCTTTCAAAGACAAAATAGTTTCCGCGCTACGACTTACAATTCTGGGTGCCTTCGGAGGGGTCGATCCAGCAGAAGACGGCCCATCCACAAAACCACTGATACTACTGACTTCCAGGGTCACTTTCATGGTGACATCATCATTTAAACCAATACGTGGCTCAACATCCAGCTTGATCCCAACGTCGATAAAAGTCGGCGTTGACGTGACGATAGAATTAATGCCCGGCTGGACATTGGCGGTGAAAAAAGGCTCCTTTTGACCAATGTGAATCTTGGCTTTTTCCTTATTACTTACTCGGATTCTCGGGTTTGCAAGTAGATCCGCATTTGTGAGACTATGTTTAAAATCAATCACTGCTTGATTAGCGATGGAAAAACTCTTAAGCCCAAGAGCATTAGCACCAATTTGATTCAGTATAACCGATCCCGTAGTAGGCGCCGCCGCGCCCACACCCGTTAATCCACTGAACGTAACTTTCTGAGGAAAATTTGGACCCAGTAAGAAAGTATTATCACGTGCGATTTCAAGTACCACCACGTCTAACAAGACTTCTGGCTCGGCCAAGTCATTCAATGATACAAGCCGTTCTGTTAGGCGAATGGCTTCGAGTGTATCGCGCATAATAAACAGATTGAGTTGTTCATTAACGTAAATATCTTTTGCCTTGACGATGCCCCTGACCATGGCCACCATTTGCTTGACATCGGTATGCGCGACTTGAAAGCTGCGTGCGATCAGTTCTTGATAATCTTTCTGTTTCGCCGGTGTATTGGGGTAGATCAGTAATGAGTTACTATTGAGCACCTTATACGCCATTTGGTTGGTAGTAAGAATTAGCTTGAGAATGTCTTCAATAGTATTATTACGCACAAAAATAGAGACTTTAGTGTCTTGCCGGATATCTTTATCAAAAACAAAATTAATTCCCGCGGTCCGTGACATAAGTTCAAACACCGATTTCAAATCGGTATCTTTAAATTCCATCGTCACAGCTTTTTTAAAAGCAGACTCTAGGGCCAGATTTGTAACTTCAGGGCGAGTAAGGCGAGAATTAATTTCCGCAATCAATTGCCGCGCATGTGATTGTTCAGGATTTTCCTGCAAAACAGCTCTAACAACAGTTTCTGCACTGGCTAAATCATTTTTTTCCAGCAGTGCTTTGGCAGAACTCACGGCAGCAATATGACGACGCTCTGACTGCACTGCTTCAAGACCTTCTTTTGCTCTATAATTAAATGGATAGACACTTAATACTCGCTGGTAACTTCTTTCCGCCTGATCTAAGTTACCGGAAAAACGCAAATTATCGGCTTCAACGAGTAGCTTGCCGATTACTTCATCGCGTAACCGTATCAATACAGCTTGAATCTCTTTGTTCTCAGGTTCTTCGCGCGCCGCTTGCTCGAGTCTTGCAAGCCCACTTTCCAATTGACCTGCGGTGATCAATTTCTGTCCTTCATCAAATGCAACATTGCGAGTACCGAATGATCTATTATTGATTGCACACCCGGTAATAATTACGAGCAGAATGCTCAGGGCAATAATTCTCCAGCTTCTCATCTAAAATTTCCTGCAATTTTATTATTGATCGTAAGCGTCTGTTTGATATTCAGTGGCAAGTAAGTCATGGTAATCGCATCGTCATTAATTGAATCCAGCCGGTATTTATCATTGATTTTTCCGCCGATCTTAGCAATAAAATTCTCTCCGGATTGCGCAAGAAAAACCCATGTTTCATTGTCTGAAATCGCTTTCCCGGCATATTTGAATGGTAATGGCGGTGCTGTCGGCGCCGGCGGTGGGGACGATTTTGCTATTTGCGCGGCTTTAGCCGCTTGCTCTTCCAAACTGACCGGAGGCTGCTTGGGCGTCCATGTGGTCGATGCAAACAATTCCCCCGCTGACGGATTAAATTTTCTTTGTCCCAGTTTGCTGATATCCAAATATTCTGAATTGTTTTCTTGGGCTTTTGTTTTATCGACGGATGACTTGGCGGATTGTACCGGTTCCACCGTATTGATGATGGTTTCTTCGTCTTCCCCGCCAACCAGCACAACAGCAATCAGCGTTGCGATTAAGGCGCCTCCCAATAATAATTTTCGTTTTTTCTCAGCTGAATCCATCAGGTTTATTTATTCAGATAAAGATTAATTTCAAGGCGTACTTCGAGTTTCTCAGAGGTCACATTTTCACGTTTAATGGCAATCGCCGAAATTGCCATCGCCGGAACTGCTTCAAGCGCATCGGCCATAAAGGCGCGTACTTGCGCATAGCTGCCTCTTACCGGCAGGATCATTTCATACCGCGCCAAGCGCGCATCACTTTCATTGACCAAGCGATACTCACTGCTGCTGAGTTCCACATTTTGCTTTTTGGCGATGCGCACTAATTCCCGGATCCAGAAGGGTGATGAGTCAATGCGCGGAAAAAAATCATAAAATGCTTGCAGCGCCTGATCGCCACTCATTTTCTTTCCACTTTCCGTATTATCACCCGGTGCTTGTTTTGATAGCGCTTGTATTTGTAATGTTTCAGCACGCTCTTTCAGTTTCTGCAAAACGGATTCTTGCGGCAATACTGCCGAGAAAAAATAGACACTGGTAGCCACCAGCAAACCGATGCCGATTTTACCGATAACCCCCAGGCGACCGATGTGCCAGCGCAGTTGCGGCACAAGTCGATTCAATTGTGTATATAGTGTTTCAGTTTTCAAACGGTTCCAATCCATGCGGCTGTCAAAAGAAAAACGATTGGCCGGTGCGGGTTATCCTGTTTTATTTTGTAGTTTAACAAATGCACATTTTCAAACACTACTTCACGTTCCAATGCTTCTACAAAATCAAGCAACTCGGACATATTTTTGGCTTCACCACTGATGCGCAATGTACGACTCGATACATTCGGTTGCAGTGATAATAATGCGATTTGTTCTGTCGCAGCAGATTCGATTGAATCAAATAACGTTTCCCAAGGCAAATTGATTTGATCCAATATGCCATTCGCTAGTGCAATTTCTTTGCGGATTTCCTGACTAAATTCTCTGATCCGTGCTGTTGACCGCGTGCGTGGTGCAGCTTTTTGCTGCTGCTGTTTCTCTAAACGCTCAACGCGATTGTTCCAATAATTAACTTCTTCAGTAATGGAGCGAAATTGTAACAGCACCCCGGCAAGAATCAGTAATCCAATGAGCAGTATTGCAAAATCAACCTGCGGGATTGATTGCTCGTGATAAGGAAATTTTAATCTTAAGCGGGACATTGATCCATCCCGGCATTATCAGCGACCACTGATGGGTAGTGCGGCAACACCGGTATCTGGTCCGTTGGTATTGGCACAATGTTCCATCCGCAGTTTTTGGGTAACGTGAGTGCCGGGTGCTCCGGCGCAAACACGTATACTAATTCGATAGCTTCTTTATTGCCAAAAAAAATGGCTTCCTGATCCAATGCGGCGAGAAGTTCATCGGCAACGCCATGTAAAATCCGCTGATTGCGAATGCTGTACCAGATTCCGTTGGATAGTATGGCAATACAAATACGCCCGGTTTCTATGACAGCAAAAAATAGCGTGTTGCCGCTCAACAGCTTGCGCCAGTGATCATAAACCGATGCCAGATAAGGTTCGACCTCTTTGAGTTTACATTGATGTCGTGCTGCCATTGCTTCCAATTGTGTCATCAAATCGCGGGGGATTGCCGCACAAATAGCACCATTTACTGGATTCCATTCACTGACACTCAGGTTCCACGAGTCAATACGCTCGGCATATATCTCGCGCAGTCGAAAAGTGGCATAGGATTTCACTTCTTCCGGCGTGGCTATTTCTGCTTGAGGTGGCAGTGTCACATAGCGCACAAAATGATTGGACAGTGTGATAGTCAGTTCTGTACCGGCCACATCCGTCAGATTTTTTTCTAAGTTCTGTACTGCGGCTTGCCACGCAGGTACGCCTTGAATGCGCTGGCACAATGCAGTTATCTTAGCGGCTTGCACGGGTTTAAAGCCGCGCGCGAGACGGACTAAATCGATCCGTTCGGGTGCCAGGAAAACCTGAATCTGATCACGCCACAATCGTGACACGATTGGCCTCCTCTAAGCTGGTTAATCCTTGTTTGACCATATCTAAAGCGGCTTCACGCAGGAAGCGCGTGCCATTATTCCGTGCCGCTTCTTTGATGCGGCGTATGGGCTCCTGCGCCACAATGAGTTCGCGGATTTCATCATTCAGAATCAGAATCTCAGCAATTGCATTTCTACCTTTATACCCACTGCCGCGGCATTGGCCACAACCTCTGCCATTACGGAACTTGTATTGATCCGCTTCATCCGCAGGAATTCCTGATTCTGCAATCACTGTATCATCCGGACGCTCGTCAACTGCGCAATGCGCACATAATAAACGCACTAATCTCTGTGCAGCAATTCCATTCAGGGCGGACACAAAACTGTAGGGATCAACACCCATGTGTGAGAATCGTCCAATCACGTCAAATACGTTATTAGCGTGCACTGTAGTAAATACCAGATGTCCCGTCAGTGCAGCTTGTATGGCAATTTGCGCAGTTTCGGAATCCCGAATCTCGCCCACCATAATTTTATCAGGATCATGCCGCAGAATTGAACGCAGCCCCCGCGCAAAGGTCAATCCCTTTTTTTCATTCACCGGAATTTGCAAAACACCGGGTAACTGATATTCAATCGGATCTTCAATGGTAATAATCTTATCACTGCCTTTATTCACTTCAGATATTGCGGCATACAACGAGGTTGTTTTGCCACTACCAGTGGGGCCGGTAACCAGCAACATGCCGTAGGGTTCCGAGCTCAAGCGGCGGATACTTGCGATGGCCGCCGCATTAAAACCCAGTTGATTTAATGTCAATCCTTCGATTTGATCGGACAGTGCCTGCCGGTCAAGAATACGCAGCACAGCATCTTCGCCGAAAATACTCGGCATGATAGAGACACGAAAATCAATTTCCCTGCCCTGGATGGAGATTTTGAATCGGCCATCTTGGGGTACGCGGCGCTCAGCAATATCCAATTCCGACATGACTTTGATGCGGGATATGACTTGCTCGGCCAGATCCGCACCTTGTATGACACCCATGGAGGATAACACGCCGTCGATGCGGTATTTTATTGACAGCGCACTCGTGGTCATTTCCAGGTGAATATCACTGGCCTGGGATTTATGTGCATCATACAGCGTGGAATGTACCAGCCGTACCACCTGGCTGGTGCCTGCATTGATGCTCTTTAACGATAAATCTTCAATACCGCTCTGTATTTTATCCAGCTCGGCAGAAGGCAATACCTGATCCATCGCACGCATGGTTTTTTCTTGCTGACTGAAGAAAGCAGTCAAGTCAGCCGGATGTACCAGATGCCATTCAACAGCCATATCAAAACGTTCTTCCGCCCACGCACGCAATTTACTTGAAAATGGATTGCTGACAGCAAGTAAATAGGCCTGCTCGCGACGAAATAGCGCGCATTCATGCATGATGGCTTCTGCAAAAGGCAGCCGATCAAATGCCGGGCTGAGCGTATGGATTGCTTTCATCTCCAGTACCGGCATATGGAGCAACTGCCCTAGCTGTTGCGTCAACTCATCGGGGGCATAGCCGCTGGTATCTTCCAGCACTTGGATGACGGAAACACCCTGGCTGATGGCTTTTCGCCGCGCATCGGCCAGATGATTGATGTCAATCGGTGGTTTGCTTTCGGATGGAATGGCAGTTTCGATCAATTGATACTTCCAGCCAATTCAAATATTGGCATATACATAAGAATAATGATACCACCAATGACGATACCGATGACCGCCATCAATAATGGTTCGATCAGCTTGGTTGTCCACTCGACCCAGCGTGCAATTTCCTCATCATGAAAATTGCCGATCCGTTCCATCATATCGCCCATCAAACCTGTTCTCTCACCAACGCGCAGCATGCGATTCCCCACTGCAGTGGTTAATCCTTCCAGTTCCATGGCACTGGAAATGGTCCTGCCTTCACGGATATGCTTGGCAGCTGCTTCCACTTTGGGACGAAAATGGGCCTGGAGTAGTCCGCTCACCATTTCCAACGCCTGTGTAATGGGAATGCCGCCGCGCAGCAGCATGCCGAGTGTTTTATAGAAACGCGCTAACTGATAAACACGCATATGTTCGCCAATCGCCGGAATACGCCATAACAATTTCAGGATACTGGCTCGAAAAGCCGGCCGTGTCACAGCATAAACAGTTACCGTAAGCAGAGCTCCCGTCATCATGGCTAATTCCCAGCCCCGTTCTTCAACGAAATGCCCCCATTTGATCAGCAATAATGACATCCACGGTAAATCGCTGCCCATATCGTCATAAATCGCGCTGAATTTGGGAACCACAAATACCATCAGGAAGATAGAAACCAGAAAGCCGACGACCAGTAACAGCACGGGATAAATGGATGCACCGACCAGTTTCTTGCGTACAAAATCCATCTGTGTTTGGTAGCTGATAAATCGTGTCAGAGCTTCCGGGAGATCGCCGGTGCGTTCACTGGCGCGAATGGTTGCAATATATAAGGGTGGAAATGCCTGCGGGTACTCTTCCAGAGCTTGCGAGAAGGTGACGCCTTCATACAGCCGCGCAAGAATATTTTGGATAATTTTACGATTACTGGCATCCTGCTCTTTTTCCAGCAAAGTTTCGATACTTTCTACCAGACTGAGCCCAGCGGTTTGTAAGGAAAGCAATTCCTGGCTGAAGTGGACTAATGGAAAACGCGTGTTCGATTTCAGTGAGAAGCCTGAAAAGCTGCGCCGCACACTTAAAACCATGCCGCCTTGTTCAATGACCTGAAGACGCGCTTCTGCTTCACTGTTCGCTTCCAGTTCAAGGTGCACGGTTCCTTGTCCGGACAAGACCGCTTTCACTGCATAACGCATTGCCCGCATCTACCAGTTCGTAATATCGGCGGCTTCACCCTCACCACCTGGTTGCCCATCTTTGCCATATGAGAGTAAGTCAAATTCTGAGCGTTCGCCAGGATACTTATAGACATAAGGACGTCCCCACGGATCGGATGGCGGCATTTTTGCAAGATAAGGCCCTTGCCATCTTGCTTCATTATTGGGGCGTGTTACCAGTGCGGCTAATCCCTGCTCGGTCGCTGGGTAACCTCCCACATCCAAGCGATATTGGTGTAGTGCTTTTTCCAGCGAATCGATCTGCGCTTGCGCCATTTTGATTTCTGATTTACCGACTTGCGAAAAGTATTTTGGCCCAACGTAAGCCGCCAGTAAACCAATGATCACCATGACAACGAGCAATTCAAGTAGTGTGAATCCACGTACGTCTTTTGCCTTGTGTTGCCTAACTAAAACCATCATATTCATCCTTTAGCTTAAAAAATTGCTGATCATTTTACTTGTGAGTAAATAGACTGTAACCATTAAATAACACATGGTAAGTTGCTTATATTACAGGGTCAAGACCGCGAGTATCATAAATACTGGAATTTTAACCGCTCAAAACAGTTAACGCCGCAGAATTGCCCACCATCGGCCAATATTAAGTAATGTCATCAGTGAGGCGGAAACGTAGGTCCAAGCGGCTGCACGCAGAATTTTGCGGGCATGCGGTTCATCGCCCTGAATCAGATATTTACCTTGCTCCAGCATGGGCAAAGCGCGCGCAAAACTGGCATGCAATTCCATCGGGAGTGTAACCAAATGCACAACGGTTGCCGCTCCCAGTGTCAACAAACCACCGAGCAAAAATAACGCGCCCGCACTGGGTGCTTTGGTAATGACCGTAATGACGGGTGCGATCATCAAAATAGCCGCACCCAATTTCTCCGCCGGCGCAGCGATTGCTACCAGCCGTGTGCGTAATTTTAATGGCAAATAACCATCCCGGTCCTGTATGGCATGCCCTACTTCATGCGCTGCCACCGTGATTGCCGTCAGCGACTTACCGTTAAATTTATCCGCTGTCAGACGTACCGCTTTTTCTATCGGATCATAATGATCGCCGTGCTCCGTCACCTCCACCCTGACAGTCTGCAAGTTCGCCCAATCCAATAAAATACGCGCCAGCTCACCGCCGGTGCCCGGATAACGGTCTTCGGGATGACTGTATTTCTCAAGCGTGTGCTTGACCCAGTAAGACGGTCCCAGAATCAGCACAATAATCAAGATCATCAGTATTAGATAAAACATAGTTCATCCGGGTGCATTTTCAGTGCGAAGAGGAAATTCATAGAAAAATTGTTATCTTGAAAAGATCAGATTGCCAACTCAACGGCCTGTTAATCAGATAGCAAGCACGAACCATTGGTTCCATGATGTGCTATTTGCGCACCGATGCGGGAATCGATGCTCATCGTAACGGGCTGTTGGCGGATGCTACCACATAGTTGATCGAGAACCTGTTGTTTGGCAAAGCTAAGTGAGATATCCTGAGCTTTTATTAGTGGCACTGATAATCCGCTTGGCGATTGTCACGTTATTGGACTCAAGCTTGCTGCAACAGCTTGCCCAATCAAAAATATTCAGCCATCACATGATAAGTAACGATCGGCCAGACGCACATTGGCATTATTTATTTCAGTTGCTGATACTGGCCGCTTTGTATTTTACCTTCGGTTACATCAGTCTCCTAACCACAGCTTCTTACTACATTATTACTCCGGTTTTCTTCGTGGCTGAGGGTATCGCACTGGCCGCTATTATTTTGCTGGGTCCGAGGGTTTGGCCGGGCATTTTCTTGGGGCAGTTGGCGCTTGCTTTGAGCGTAGGGCTTGAATTTCTGCCGTCGCTGACCATTTCTGTCGTCAACAGTATTGAGGTAACGCTTGGAGCAACCTTGTTTAAGCGCTGGAAGCTTGATCCTGCCTTGAACAAGGTGCGCGATTTAAGTCATCTGTTCGTGATGATTTTTCTCATTCTGCAACCCCTCAGCGCGACTTTCGGAACCTTGACACTGTTATTTTTCAATGTCATTCAGGAATCGTCGAATTATCTCCAGGCTTGGATCTATTGGTGGCTTGGCAACTGCATGGGACAAATTTTGGTAACACCGCTGTTACTGATTCTATTTTCTTTACCTAACCGCCGCCACCGCATTATGCAATCGATACAAAGTGCAATGGTGCCGATTATCCTGATATTACCAGCCACTTGGCTGATTTTCGGCAATTTGGGTTTTAGCAGCATTGCCCTGGCGATGGTGATTTATGCATTACTCTTGACATGGATCGCGATAAAAAGCGGATTGGCCATCGTGTCTCTGATTTGTAGCGGAATTACCTTTTTGTCTTTGTATGAGACATTGCACGGATGGGGTCCCTTTGTGCTGAATGGCGATCCGAATATCTTTGACATGAACATTTTTATTCTGGGTATTACGCTCACGGCACAGTTTGTCAGTGTGCTGTTTGCCGAACGCAATCGGATCGAAGCCGAGCTGCGAAAAAATGAAGCGAAGTTTTATGCGATTATTGATTCATCCCCTGTTCCCACGGCCGTTAATGATGAACATCAAAATATCACGTATCTGAACAAAGCATTTACGCAATTATTTGGCTATACGGTGACAGATATTCCAGCATTGGCTGATTGGTGGCCCAAGGCCTATCCGGACAGTGAATATCGCCAATGGGTGACAACAGCATGGGCCAGAAATCTGAAAAAGGCTACCAGAGAAAAAACCGATTTTGAGCCGCTTGATCTTGTCATCCGGTGCAAGGACGGCTCTCAGCGCAACGTCATTGCAACCGCTTCCCCACTGGAATCTCCGGCATTTACTAAAAATCATCTGGTCACATTATTTGATATCATCGTCCGCAAAAATCTGGAAACTCAGCTGATTGAGAATCATAAATTTCTCGAAGATTTATCGAATAATATTCCCGGCTTCATCTACCAGTTTCAGCGTTTTCCTGATGGACGCAGCTGCATTCCTTTTGCCAGCAAAGGTATGACCCAGATCCTGGGCATAGCACCCGAGAAGGTTGTCACAGATGCTGCTCCGATATTGTCTATGATTCATCCCGAAGACTCTGAGATTTTGTGCTCGTCGATTCGGGAATCTGCAGATACATTAAATGATTGGTATTTTGAGTTCCGCATTGTTACCGGACAAAATGAAACCCGGTGGATACATGCGCAATCCAAACCAGCCAAGCAGCATGATGGAAGTACCATATGGAATGGCTATGCAACCGATATTTCGGAATTAAAAGATGTATCGCTGAAATTTGAAGCTTTGCTGAATCTGGCCAGCGATGGCGTGCACATTCTGGATGAAGGTGGAAATATCGTGCATTTTAGCCGCTCATTCGCACAAATGCTCGGCTATAGCTACGAAGAAACCGCGCGATTAAATGTGCTGGACTGGGATGTGCAGATCCCCAAAGAAAAACTCATGAATATGTTGCGAGAAATTATAAAATCATCGCATATTCTCGAAACACGCCATCGACGCAAGGATGGCAGCATTTTTGATGTCGAAATTAATGCAAGCGGAATCGAAGTTTCAGGCAGGAAATATATCTATGCGTCGTCACGCGATATTACCAATCGGAAACTGCGTGATCAGGAGATTGAATTTCAACGTTTGCGCTTATCCAATATTATTGAAGGCACCCATACCGGTACCTGGGAATGGAATGTGCAAACCGGTGAAATTACAATCAATGAGCGCTGGGCGGAGATTATCGGTTACACGCGTGCTGAGCTTTTTCCTACCACAGCGGAAACATGGCTCAGGTTTGCTCATCCGGAAGATTTGCCGCGATCCGAAGCACTCCTCAGAGATCACTTTGCCGGAAAAATTCCCTATTACGAATGCGAAGCTCGCCTACGCCACAAAGCAGGACATTGGGTTTGGGGGCTGGGTCGTGGCAAGGTATCAAGCTGGACCGAAGATGGTCGGGCTTTAATGATGTTTGGAACGCATCAAGACATTACTGATCGCAAGGAACGCGAAGCAATGTTCATAGAAGCACGACAACAGGCTGAAGCTGCCAGCATCGCCAAAACCCGGTTTCTCGCCATGATGTCGCATGAAATCCGCACCCCCATGAATGCCATATTGGGTATGGCTTATTTATTGGGAAAAACTTCTCTTGATGCACGTCAGAGCATGTATTTAAGTAATATCGAAGGCGCCTCGAATATTTTGTTAGGCGTTATCAATGACATTCTGGATTACTCTAAAATTGAAGCGAACAAACTTGAATTGGAAAGTATCCCTTTTGATTTGAACAGCATTCTGGAGAATCTGGCGGTACTTGCGTCGATAGCGGCAAAAGACAAATCCATTGATGTGCTTTTTTACGTGGAACCGGATGTTCCCCGGCACTTTATGGGCGACCCGCTAAGGCTGGGGCAGATATTCATTAATTTGACCAACAATGCGATTAAATTTACGGATCACGGCGAAGTCATCGTTCGTATCGCGGTTGAAAGCATTGACCAATCTGGAACCACTACGCTTGCCTTCAGCGTGGCCGACAGTGGTATAGGCATGACCACTGAGCAAATGGGAAATCTTTTTCAAGCGTTCTCACAAGCGGATTCTTCCATTACACGCCGCTTCGGCGGTACCGGTTTAGGGCTATCCATTTCCTACCGACTGGCGCAACAAATGCATGGCACTATTTTAGTGGAAAGTACGTATGGAAAAGGCAGCAAGTTCCACTGTACCGTTAAGCTGCGCCCGGCAGATCACGGCGAGCAGCCCTGGGTAATGATTCCTCATGATCTGCAGTCACTGAAGATCATGATCATTGACGATAATGCGATTACACGCCAGGTTCTCGCAGAGATTGTGCAGTCTCTGGGGTGGAATGCTGCTGCTGTGGAAAGCGGCGCACAAGCCATCCAAAAGCTCACGGATGCGGATCTCATGCCATTTGATTTGCTGTTGCTGACCGCGCACACCCCTAATCCCGGTTGTCTCGAGATTATGCATGACATCGGAGTGATTCTGCCCGCTCACCGCCAGCCCAAAATTATATGGATTACTAACCATATGGACTCCATGTTTGCGAAAGACATCAAGGATACTGGGATGATCAGTATCTTAATCAGGCCTTTTACCTCACTAACTCTGGTTGATGCAGTGGTTGCACTTTTCAGGAGAAAAGAAGTGGATAAAATCGATCAAGATCAGACGTTGAAAGATGCACAAAAGCAATTCGCCGGTGCACATATTCTTGTTGCCGAAGACAACGAATTCAACCGAATGCTGATAGTTGAGTTGTTAAGCAATTGGGGAATTACAGTGAGTCTTGCGCAAAACGGTGTTGAATGCCTGGATCGCCTCAAAGCGCCCGAACGCCCATTCGACCTAATTTTTATGGATATACAAATGCCCGTCATGGACGGTTTGGAAGCAACCCAACAAATTCGCCATGATCTGCGTCTGACCGATATTCCTATTATCGCTCTGACAGCCAATGTGATGGAACAAGATCAGCAAAAATTTATCCACGTGGGCATGGATGCCTTCTTAGCGAAACCTTTTGATCCTGAACAGCTATACCAGATTCTTCAGCGTTTTATCACAAATGATCGCCCCATGACCAAGACTTCTGCACAACTTCCCCCCTCAGCGCAATAGCCAATTAAAATAATGAGAAGTAAAAGACAGCTGGAGCAAAATCTAGGGCACCCTTGGCTACACCCATGCCCGTCAGTATTTCTCAATGCATATTCATCATTATTTTCTCTTTGTACCTCCTTTCATTCCTCAATGTCGAAACGCACCATCATATCGTGGTCTTCGTGGACTGTATTGTGGCAGTGCATCACATATTTTCCAACGTAATCCCGAAAGCGTATAAATACTCTCATGCGTGTATTCGGCCCCAATACGAAGACATCCTTGCGTCCTCTCTCGTGCACCGGTATGGGCACTTCGATGCCGTCCACAAATTTATTGAGGATAATTCCTTCTTCCAAATGGATATGGATAGGATGGCTCCAGCCACCGGATGGATTGTTTAAGTTCCAGATTTCCGCGCTGCCTTTAGTGATAGTGGCGCGTGCAGTATTGGCATCCATGAAGCGGTCATTGATTGACCACATACCGTTTTTGCGCGCAAATACCCAGTTTCTGACTCGTGCTGCTGCGATTTCCGCCTCAGTTGGTCTGCGTATTGGGCGCAAAAAACTCGGCACCTGGCTGACATCTTCCTCAGCAGGCTCATAATCGACAATGAACTTAAGCAAGCGCTTGCCGGGTGCCTGAGCGCCATCGGGCCCACGTGTATTATCCTGCTCTAGCCGGTTGACGAGATAAAGTTCCGTTCCCAATGCATATTGGGAGAAGTCCACTACAATGTCGGCGCGTTCGGCCACGGCCAGTCTGATCCTAGTTTGATTGAGTAATGGTCTGGGCAGGAGATTGCCGTCATTAGCGATATAAGTGAAGCGCTGCACTCTATTTGCAGCATTAACCAGATGAAACTGGTAGAACCGGCTTGGTCCCGAATCGAGCAGGCGCAGGCGATACTTGCGGCGGGCTACTCTCAGCACCGGTTCGATCATGCCATTGACCGTAATCTTGTCACCCAATGTACCTTCGGGATCAAACTGGTCGTATATATGGATGCCATTCGCGTTAAAACGCAAGTCCTTGAATACCAACGGATAGTCATAGGGATGGCTTGGCAGCCGCAAGGCATTCGGATTGGCATCATGTTCGTCGCCCGAATCGAGCTCATCGAACAACAGGTAAAAGGCGGCTATTCCGCGAATCGCATTAGGCGCAGTGAAATCCAGCGTATGATCGTGATACCACAATGTGCCAAGCGCCTCGCGGCTATCTCCAATACCGCCAAATTCCTCGAGTCCGGCATAGATGTTGGGATAAAAATGATCCTTATATATGCCTGGCGCATCAAGCGTTGGACCTTTTTTTGTCCTGCTGAAAAAGTCACCCGGGAAGCCGTCGCTCTCAGAACCAACGTGCAGATTGTGCAGATGCATGCTGATTTCAGGTGAGCCGAAGCCGGTCAACGCTGTGCTGTTACTACCATGGTCCTCTGGCAACTCGTTATGCAAACGGATGATGACTGGACGCCCGTAGCGTGCAAAAATCGTAGGATTACGATGGGGAGCACCACTTTCCGTGCGACCGACATAGTTCCACACCAGCTGAGGCGGGTAATCCGGATGGAATACGTGATCGGTAATCGCTTCAACCTTTAGCTCATAAAGATCTGCCTCGTCGGGCTGAAGAACCGGTGCAGCGAAGAATTCGTCCCAGCGCTGATGTTTGGCACGCCCAACCTCGCCAACATCGGTATAGGCATCCCCTTGCGGCGGCGGTAAAGGACCTGCAAACAGATCTGTTTGCTGCAGCGGTTCGCCCACCACAGGCAATTCTTGCTGCCACGGTGTGGTTGGCGGGCTGGGCGGCAATGGCGGGACAATTACTTGCGCTAAGCTTTTACGTGAAGTCAATATTGCCGGCGCTGCCAGGATTGCGGCGCCAGTCGTCTTAAAGAAAGCGCGTCGCGATTGATTCAATGAAGAACAAGGATAGCCATCTTGGGTACAGTCATCTTTCGTGTTTTTCATGATATCCCCTTTATTTATACTTTCTCATCAATAAATTTGATCGTCTCTCAGTGTAACTAGGGTCTGTTGACATTTCACATAGGTAACCATAGATACCCACATGCCATAGCGACCATGCTTTCGTAATTTCTC
>NZ_JAMWZS010000041.1 GCF_024282095.1 Nitrosomonas sp. | reverse complement strand
GTGGTATAGGAACCTCAATATTACGAGTTTGCCTCTTTCTATTAAATACTTATCTTCAATTGTCAACAGACCCTAGCGCGATGCTTTTGCGATAAGCCCGCTCAGCAAGCTCCAACTTGCCTGTTTTCATTGCAATATTGCCGAGATTCTTTTGTCGTGACACTGAATTAGGAGACAGCTTTATCGCTTGCTCGAGTATATGGTTTGCGCCTTCGAAATCACTCATGGCTTGCAGCGCTTGAGCCAACAGATCGTATGCTTCAAGAAATGAAGGATTTGCCTGGATAGTTTCTTCGAGTAAGGTTTTGGCTGCAGCCATATCGTTTTTCTTGAGACAAATTTTTGCTAGCGCGGTTTTAGCCCAAGGAAAATCACGTTCAACCAAAATGGTTTCCAGCAATTTCTGAGCACGATCGTACTCGCCGGTAAGCAGAAATAAATCGTTCTTGATTCTTAGTAAGTCAGTTCTGTGAGTTTTATCTGAGTTCAATGACTGATCACATAAATTGATGGCTTTGAGGTAATCCGATTGCTGCATTGCTTGATGGATTTTTGCGAATGCTGCCTTCTTTGTCCAAAGCTTGGTGAGTCGCATGCGTAAATTCATTTCAGTCACAGGTTTCAGTAAATAAGCATCGGGTTGATATTCCGCTGCTCCTGTCACTGCTTCGGGGGTTTTTTCTGCAGAAACCATGATCCACAGACAAGCAGGTCCAACCAGTGAGCAATATTTTGCTTCTTCAAGTACTTGTTGTCCGTTCTTTCCAGACCCCAAATGGAGATCGCACAGCACAATATCAAATTGCACTTTCTTTAATATAGCAATGGCTTCACTGCCATCTGCTGCCATGTATATTGTCTTGATGTCAGCGCCACAATTACGCAAGAATTCACGAAAAATACTACGCATTTCTTGATAATCATCGATTATCAACACGGTTTTTCCTGAGAGATCCAGATGAGGTAGTGAAAGGTTAAGTGGGCTGGTAGTAATCATGATTTCGGGAAATAAAAATTAATCATGGCAAACGTAATATAAAACAAGCGCCTTTAAGAGATCTGCTATTTTCTAACTTCAGTTCTCCTACACGTCCTTGATTATGGTGCATACGTGCAACCATTGCCGAGAAGGTGAAACCCAATCCTGTGCTACATTCTTGAAAGTTAACACGATGCATATGGTCACCGTTTTTTTGAAGTATCTGAGCCGAATAGCTATTGCCGTTGTCTTCGATGCGTAGCTCCAGTACTTCGTTATTTTTGATGGCCGTGATTTGGATATGATCATGTGTGAAGCGCATTGCATTGTTTAATGCGTTACCGATGACACCGCTGATCAAATCTTCATCAAAATACCCATATAGTTCCGGGTTAACGTTAATTTCCAGATTGATTCCATGGAGTTTCAGTAATTTCTCATATGGCGCAACTATCGCGTACAGGAAATCATTCAGGTGAATAGGCTGCGGGTCAAAGGGATAAGTGTTGTGACCGAGTCTGTAGAGTGTGAGTAACTGAATCAGGTTATTGTTAATGCGTTTTGCTTCATGATTCATCTGTACCAATTCAGCATGGGCCGCAAGTTGCGTTGTCTCGATTGAAGCAAGCGCTTTATCCAGGCCAACAATCAGCATATTCATTGAATTCTTCATGTCATGTACTGAAGAAGCCAGAAAATCTGCCATGTTGTGCGTAGCGGGGATACTGTGGGTACTATCGTCTTTCATGTCAGGTATCTCTATTGTTCGATTTTTTTGCATCTGCCATTTATTGATGAGAAATTTAACGGCAGAAACCTTCGGAGCTATAGAGACACCATTTAATATTAATTTTAAAAACAAGTACCTAAAATTACTTTTCGCTTTCTTAGGTTATTCAATATCTCCGTGCCACCATGGATAACGATGTCGGGTTCAGGATGATTAAGTTCCGTGGCAATTTGTTGCAGCAAGGCTCGCCCGGTTTGGTTGGTGTTGTCAGAAATCAGTTGTATCAGCCGTGCCGTTATTGGATTGATGTCGATAAAATGCACATCAAAATGAGCATCGCGGTAAACCACTAGATGAGTTGGCGTTGCACCGGTATCTTTGGGTTGGAAAGCCGGGCTTATTTTGTGAACGGGAAAACGATAACTCAATGACCAGGCTAACGGCGACATGACTGGTATGCCATCGAGCAGATCACCGTAACTGTCTATTTTTGTTTCGTCGACTTTCTCGTCCAGCATGGAAAGCGCTAATTCAACCCACTCATAATGAGCGAGCTCCAACAGAAAGGGCGGGTCGTCAGCATGCGCTTGATGTTCGTGTTCCAGATATTTTAGAAACTCGCGCGGCATTTCCGGAAACAACGGAGTATGCGACAAGTGAGTGGCAAAATAATCGCGGATCATCGCATGCCAACGGTCATCGGGTGTGATTTGACGTAATACCGGATAGGTGCTGGCCATAAAATCTTCGACATTGTTGTAAAACAGTTCGCGATAGATTTTCATGCGCCGTTCCTCGATAGCGTCGGGGCATGGATTTTTCTCCGGATTACGGATATGTGCCGCAAAAGCATATTGCTGCTGCACAAAATCAGGGCGGTCAGCCGTGTTGTATGTGGTCACCGGTTTGATCCAGCCATTTCGACTGCAATGAACGAATGGTCTCCACTTCTTGCAACAACTCTGCTATCGGCGGAAGATTAAAGTCACGTTCCAGCAAAGTGGGGATGACGCCAAAATGTTGATAGGTTTTTTCGAGTAATTGCCAGACGGGATCTATCACATCCGCGCCATGCGTATCCACAAGCAGATCTTCCGCTTCTTGATAATGCCCGGCAATATGGATATAACGGATGCGTGCGGCGGGTAGTTGTCGGAGAAACGTCTCGGCATCGTATCGATGGTTGATGCTGTTCACGTAAATATTATTGACGTCCAGCAGTAGATCGCAATCAGCTTCCTGCAGCACGGCATTGAGAAAATCAATTTCTTCCATTTTCTTGCCAGGCGCCGCATAGTAAGAAACATTTTCCAGCGCAATGCGTTGTTCCAGGATATCCTGTACACGCCGGATACGGCTCGCCACATACTGTACAGCTTCTGCTGTGAAGGGAATTGGCAGCAGGTCATACAAATGACCGTCGTCACTGCAATAGCTCAGATGTTCGCTGTAACACCGAATATGATGCTCGTTCAGAAAACGTTTCAGCCGTTGCAGAAATGCTTCATCCAATGGCGACGGCCCGCCGATTGAAAGGGACAGGCCGTGGCAAATAAAAGGAAATTTCTCGGTGAGTTCACGAAATTTCTTGCCATAATAACCACCCACCCCTATCCAGTTTTCCGGGGCTATTTCCCAGAAGTTTACCGCGTTGATGGGCTGATCCGGGAGTGTGCGCATGAACGCCCTCCGCAGACCAAGACCTGCGCCATGAACAGGAAAATTTGTGTGACTGCGCATGGCTAAATGGTACGTGAATTACTTTTTAGTATCTTCTTTGTCAGATTTGTTTGCGTCGCCTTTATCTTCCATATCTTTTTTCATTTTACCGCCGCACTTGCCTTCACCACATTTACCTTCTTTTTCCGGCTTTTTTGCGTCAGATTTGGTTTCTTGGTCAGACTTGCTGGCATTGCCCGCATCGGCAAGTTGCATGTAGCCGCCGGATAACTCATTCATAGCAAAGGGATTGGTGCTTGTGTCAGCCGAGACATGACCGGCAGCAAGACTGGTTACGAATGCGGTACCTACAGCCAGTGAAATAGGTTTCATTGATTTTTTTGACATATCATTTTCTCCATGAAGTTTGATCAGTTGGTAACAGAGAATAATAACTTCAAATTAGCATGATGTCTTACATTTCTTTATCGCGTTGCGGAAATCACCGGACTTGATTTTAAGCTTGTCAATTGCAGACTTTTGCTGACGCCAAAGTCGCTAGCACATGAATTCCTTTGGAAAAGGTATTTGTTTCTGATCGATCAAGTAATACACACAGTTTGCCGAAGCATTGACAGTAATGTTTAACTATTAAAAAAGCTTCATGATTAACGCAGTCAACCGGGCAGATGATCATATCAACCTGTTCCAACAATGGGAGCAGATTACTCAGTTGGTCATTGCGATCACCATGGAATGTCACTAAACTGCCGCCGGAGTTTTCAATGAGTTGATTGTATTCCGGATAAAGTGTGGCACGACCACCTACACACAAAACTGAGCGACCTGCTAAGAAATGGCAGTCGCTACAATCTTTAGTCGGATTATTAATCGTGGCGTTTTTGATAGCAGCATTGTTTTTAATCAACGGTGCCCAGTCGATAATATGGGAATTATTGATGGGAGCCGATGAAGCATCAAAAGTCTTCTGCTGAAGGCGCGTGAATTTCCACTCAAGATGCGCTTTCTTGTGAATCAAGAAGTATTTGTTTATCCGGTGGGCTAATTTTTCTAAGTTGCATGAACAAAAGGATAAAAAATTATCGGTGTATGCAAGATCGGAAGAGAATGTGATTGGCGAGACAGCATTAGCAACTACCAGTTTCTTCAAAAATTTCATAATCGAATCTCCCTACAAATCATCAGCAAGTAAAAAAACGGCTGGCTGACCTGAAAGGAGCAGGCTGGCTGGCTAAATGTGCCGCTGAAGAAGGAGGAGAACTCCAGCGGCAATGGAAAAACTATATCTGGCTTTGTAACCAGTTATGAATACCGATTTTTTGCATGACATCGAGCTGAGTTTCCAGCCAATCAATGTGCTCTTCGGTATCTTCAAGAATGCGTTCAAAAATTTCCCGTGAAACATAATCTTGTGCTGTTTCGCACGCAGCGATTGCAGCAAGCAAAGTGTCCCGTGAGACAAACTCAAGCTTTAAGTCACATGCAACACACTCTTCAGCGGTCTCTCCAATCATGAGTTTACCGAGATCTTGTAAATTGGGCAGGCCTTCCAGTAACAGGATACGTTCAATGAGTGCATCGGCGTGCTTCATTTCTTCACAGGATTCTTCAAATTCATGTTTCCCAAGGCTGCCGAACCCCCAGTTTTTATACATGCGTGCATGCAGAAAATACTGATTGATGGCGGTTAATTCGTGCTGTAGCTGTTGATTCAGCCAACGGATAATATCTGCATTACCTTTCATTTTTGTCTCCTAAATAGGCATCGCGTATACGCAATTGAGTTCGGAAGGGAAGATATCGTTTGGCATTCTAATGTGCCCGATTAATGTTGTTGATAATAGTTTCACGCGTGATATTGCGCACTCATAGCTCACATTTATAAATATACACGATATGCGTCCTTCATCCACTACTTATTCAGAATCAGCTTACCGTTGCGTGTCCGGCGTAAAGAATACTGTTCACCCTTATGTAGTATAAATATGACATCACCATTTTTAAACAAAGTGTCACTGTCGATAGATGTTTTTAAATTCGTTATATTCGATTGATGCAGATTTCTAATCGGTGTGTATGGGAAAATCAGAGTATCCATAGTTAAAAGATTAAGGTTTTATATGAGAATGATTCTCATTATATATGTCTTTTAATGAAACGCAAGCCATCCGTGAAAAAACTTACAGTTAAATGTGCTAATGAAAGGAAGTTTTTTATAAGATGCTGAAGTAAAATATGTTTGTTATGGATGAATCTATGCTGAGTCATATTATGTATACTACTTATTGGGAGTACTTTCCGGCGCAAGAATGCACAGTGCAAACAAATATGAGCAAACAGCCTGAATATTAATCGTGTTTGTTGGCTTGGACTTAATATGAGAAGCACGCTTATTTGCCAAAATAAATACGGGAAGCCTCATTTGGATTCTTATAAGTTGTATTGATAAAAAATTTCAAGTTTCCAGCTACCATGATCGAACGGCGTAATTATTATCGAATATTGCAAGTCCAACCCGATGCTTCAATGGCGGTTATAAGAGAGAACTACCGGGTATTGATGCAAAAACTTAAGATGTGTCCTGACTTAGGTGACGCGAATTGGAATGAGGATTTGCTGGATGCTGCTTATGATACGCTACGAGATCCGTTGAAGCGGGCAACCTATGATCATGAATTACTGCAACGCTACCATATAAAAACGCTCAGTCAAGGTGCGTTTGGTTCAAATGCGGAATTTGGAGTCAACAAGCAGAAAAGTGAGCGATCTGCAAATCTGAATCAACGCAATTATTATCGAATACTGCAAGTACAACCGGATGCATCGATCACTGCGATTGCAGCAAGTTATCAAGCATTAAAGAAAAGCGTACCGCAAAACATTGCGTTACTGGATGAGGCCTATCAAACGCTTTCAGATCCTAAGGCGCGTAAACAGTACGATGTGCTATTTGCTGCCAGCAATGTTTCTTATGCTGCGGAGAAATCCACGCAAGTCAGTACCGATCTGGTAAAGCGTGTGGATGCTGCAAGTTCATTCCAGTCCACTGTTGAATCTTACCAAGCGGCGATTACGCACTACTGTTCTTTTTGTAAGACACCTTATATGCCGCATATGAATGCGTATCAGAGTGAAAGTTGTTTGGAATGCGCAAGCCCATTGTTTGTTTTGCAACAGGAAAACCTTGCATCATCTCGCCGTACAATGATGCGAACTGCGATTAGCGGTAAGTTTACATTTTATCTGTTTTGGCCGGGTATGGCGAATCAGGGCTTATTTCAAGATCTGTCGCCTATGGGAATACGGTTTCTTACTGAGCAATCAATTGATTTGCATGACATCATAAAAATCGATGCACCCAACCTCCAAGCAGTGGCTGAAGTGACGCATCGGCGGAGTGAAGGCAGCGAAACCTCCGTGGGGACCCGGTTTATTGCCGTAAAATTTGACCAGCATCGTGGGAATTTCATTACGGTACAAGCATAAGCACCTGCTTTCTTCTGATGAGATAACGTACTCAGATAGTTCAGATCAGGTTTATCGGTATCTTAAGATATGCAACGCCGTTTTGCTCAGCGGGTGGTAGTTTTCCGGCTCTGATGTTGACCTGTATCGATGGCAGCAACAAATTGGGCATCTCTAACGTGGCATCGCGTTTATTACGCATGGCTACAAACTCATTTTCGCTGATGCCATCATGCACATGAATGTTATGAGCCCGTTGCTGGGCAACCGTGCATTCCCATGCTGCAGCGCGGCTGGCGGGTGGATAATCATGGCACATAAACAACTTTGTCGCCGGGGGCAGAGCCAGCAATTTTTGAATCGATCTGAATAATTGATGCGCATTGCCGCCTGGAAAATCGGCACGGGCACTACCGATATCGGGCATGAAAAGTGTATCGCCCACAAAAACGGCATCGCCAAATTGATAAGCCATGTCCGCAGGCGTGTGACCAGAGACGGAAATGGCGCTTGCAGTTAATTTGCCAACCTGAAATAACTCACCGTCAGTCAACAAGTGATCAAACTGCCGACCATCCGGTGCAAACTCATCGCCTAAGTTAAAGATTTCCTTAAAGGTTTTCTGAACCACGGGAATGTTATCGCCAATGGCGGTTTTACCTCCCAATTGATTTTTCAGGTAATCAGCGGAAGAAAGATGATCCGCATGCGCATGTGTTTCCAGTATCCATGCCACTGTCAACTGCTGTGCACGTATAAATTCAATCAGTTTATTGGCTAAGTGGATATTTGTTCTGCTTGATTTGGAGTCGTAATCCAGCACGGGATCAATAATGGCGCAACTGCCTTTGATTTCATCGAAGACAACATAACTGACGGTCCAGGTTGCCGGATCAAAGAATGCTTTCACTTGAGGTGTCATTTTATTTTCCTGTTATTTGGCTAAGTTTCCTACAGACGGCTTGAAAAATAGGTATTATAATATAATTATATATATTATTTTAATCTTAATGCGAGTTTAACGATGAATGCGAATTGGGATTTCATACCATGGCATGCTGCAACGGGTGGTTTAGTGATTGGTGGCGCGGTTACCCTGTTGCTGCTTTTTAATGGACGTATCGCGGGTATTTCAGGCATTGTGGGCGGATTATATCGCATGCAAAAAGGAGATATGAGTTGGCGTATCGCTTTTATTGCCGGACTTATGCTATCCGCAGTTATTTGGCAATTCTTTTTTGTTCTGCCTGAAATACAAATTAGGACGCATTATGCGCTGCTCGCGCTGGCGGGTTTGCTGGTCGGCTATGGTACGCGCCTGGGTTCCGGATGTACCAGTGGCCACGGAGTTTGCGGGTTATCAAGATTTTCGCCGCGATCGCTGGTGGCAACCGTGATATTTATGATGACGGGCTTTATCACAGTCTATGTGGTGCGTCATGTGTTCATCATTTAATTTTGTATCGACTCAACAATAAGAGGCAATAAATGATTAATTTTATGGCATTATTATCGGGGGTTGTGTTCGGTTTGGGAATCATCCTGTCCGGTATGGTGAATCCGGCAATCGTGTTGGCGTTTCTTGACATAACGGGTAGCTGGGATGCTACTTTGCTATGGGTTATGGGGGGGGCAGTGACTGTCGGGATAATTGCTTTTGCGTTGGCAAGAAAACGTACACATAGCTATTTGGGGACATCCATACATATTCCGGCTGTTACAAAGATTGATCGCAGTCTGCTGACGGGAAGTTTTATATTTGGTATTGGTTGGGGGATAGCTGGCATTTGTCCCGGGCCAGCACTGGTACTGGTTGGAGCGGGTAGTACAGAGGCTTTTATATTCCTGATTGCAATGCTGCTGGGAATGGGGATCTACGAGATACTGCAAGCGCGAAGATAGATTACTTACAGATTTGTGTGAAAATAAATTAGAATTTAAGCTATTGCCGGGAATAATGCATTTATCATTTCGGTTTTATAGGCACGTTCTAATGTTAAATAAGATAGATAGATTATGAAAACTGACTCAGTTGTACACGATATCGCGGCATTACGTTCATCAGCCTCTGCTGCTTGTACGCTATTGAAAATACTGGCGAATGAAGATCGGTTGCTTATTTTATGCGAGCTTAGCCAAGGTACTCGGAATGTGGGGGAACTGGAGGAATTGCTGGGTATTCACCAGCCTACGCTTTCGCAGCAACTGACGGTATTACGTGAAGAAAATCTGGTAGCAACAGAACGTAAGGGTAAATATATTTATTATAGTTTGGCGAGCCCGGAAGCCATTAAGATTATGGAAACTTTATTCAGCCTTTATTGCAAAGATCACCCCTCCTGCTAGTGTAACCGTGCGACAGCAGTATGCACGAGAGTAATGCGATGCAATCTTCTGTTGGGATTCGGTGCCACGATAAAGTGACTGATTGATAAGGAGAAGGATATGTCCATTGATATTACCAAGCTGGATCACAAATTATCAGTAGCGGGTCAGGTCAGTATTGATGATCTCACTGAGGTCGCCGCAGCGGGTTATAAATCGATCATTTGTAACCGACCGGATTTTGAAGGCGGTGAAGCTCAGCCAACCAGCGAAGAACTGGAAGCGATGGCCAAATCACTCGGCATCACCTTCGCTTATTTGCCAGTCAAGATCGGTGCAATATCTGCCGAACGCGCCATGGCTTTTCAGAAACTCATGGATGAGTTACCCAAACCGATTCTCGCATTCTGCGGCTCGGGCAGACGTGCCACTGCTTTACATCAAATGGCCAAGCAGCATGATGTCGAAGATACGGAGGAACGCGAATCCGTGGTGGCAGCCTGTAACTGGGATAACGCCTTTGATGTCGTTGTCATCGGCGGTGGTTCGGCCGGTATCGGTGTTACCGCCAGTCTGCTTAAACGGCGGCCGGCCCTGCGCATTGCCATTATCGAACCCAGCGATAAACATTATTATCAGCCTGCTTGGACATTGGTGGGAGGCGGGGCCTATGACATCGCAGCAACGGTAAAGCCGATGGTTGAGGTTATTCCCAGAAACGCTGAGTGGATTCAGGCGGCTGCTGTCGGATTTGATCCGCAGCATGATCGGGTGCATTTGGCGGATGGCCGTGTGATGGGATACCGGCAATTGATTGTGTGTCCCGGGATTCGGACCGCATGGGAAAAGATTGAAGGATTGGAAGAAACGCTGGGCAAAAATGGCGTTACTTCAAACTACCGCTATGATTTGGCGCCGTATACCTGGGAATTGGTGCAAAGCCTCAAATCCGGGAAGGCGATTTTTACTCAGCCGCCAATGCCTATCAAATGTGCCGGCGCACCGCAAAAAGCCATGTATCTTTCCTGCGATCATTGGATGCGCGCACATTGTTTGGATCAAATTGAAGTTGAATTTGATACGGCAACCGCCGTGCTGTTCGGTGTGGCTGATTTTGTTCCGCCGTTGATGGAGTATGTCAAACGCTACGACGCCAAATTGGTATTCAATTCCAATCTGGTCAAAGTGGACGGGGTACAAAAGATCGCCTATTTTGAGATCAAAGACGGTGATGGGAATGTGACGCGCGTGGAAAAGCCCTTTGACATGCTGCATGTGACACCACCGCAAGTGGCCCCGGATTTTCTACGCAATAGCCCTTTGGCGGATGCCGGCGGCTTTTGCAAAGTGAATGAAAAGACACTGCAGCATACCGACTATCCTAATGTATTTTCGCTGGGAGATGCCTGTTCATCGCCCAATACAAAAACCGCCGCGGCAGCCAGAAAACAAATTGTTGTGGTAGCCGAGAATCTTCTGGCAGCAAAAGAAGACCGGGAACTGACAACGATGTATGACGGCTATGGTGCATGCCCGCTAACGGTGGAAAACGGCAAGGTAATATTGGCTGAATTTGGTTTTGGTGGAAAATTGCTGCCTACGTTTCCGCTTGATCCAACGATACCGAGAAAGATCTACTGGTTCTTCAAAACCACCGTTTTTCCATGGATCTACTGGAATGGTATGTTAAAAGGCAAGGAATGGCTTGCCCGATGCGGTAAATCCAGTTGAGTCTGTGGAAATCCTGTTAACCAGCGTCGCACTGGGCTTCCTTTCGGGCATTGTCCTAGCACTGACCGGTGCCGGCGGTACCATCATTGCCGTGCCTTTGCTGATATTTGGCTTGCATCTGTCGGTTTCTGAAGCCGCACCCATTGCCTTATTAGCCGTGTGTCTATCGTCAACTGTGGGGGCAGTTATTGCACATCGGCAGGGAAAAGTGCGCTACCGGGCGGCAGGGTTTATTGCGATTACGGGGATAATTGCCGCACCCATGGGTATTTGGCTGGCGCAAAAGCTACCCAATGCGCCTTTAACGATATTGTTTGCACTGGTCCTATGCTATGTGGCGGTGGATATGTTGCGTCAAAGTAGCACGCAGCCTATTGAAGCAGCAAAAACAGCTTCAGATTGCCAATCGCAAGTGTCTGCAACCCCTTGTCAGCTTGAATATAGCGGCGGTCGCTTGATGTGGACTTGGCCATGCGCTCGTGCGCTGGCATTTTCAGGGGTCATCACCGGATTCTTGTCGGGATTGCTGGGGGTGGGAGGCGGCTTTGTCGTTGTGCCCGCGTTGAAGAAAGCAACCAACCTTCCCATACACTCCATCCTGGCAACATCGTTAGCAGTCATTGCACTGGTTTCCGCGATGGGTGTGATGTCCGCAACTGTTATAGGGGGAATCAACGGGCCTGTTGCTGTGCCTTTTGCAGCCGGCGCATTGATCGGTATGCTGATCGGGCGCATGTTCGCCCATTATCTTGCTGGCCCAAGACTACAGCAAGGCTTTGCTGTAGTGGCTATGGGCGTGTCAATCGGGATGGTTGTCCGCTTGTTTTTAACCTAGAAACCGTGTCGTTGCGCCTTGCGCTGCATCCTGAGAACCACACAGTTCACCTCGCTTAACTGAGGTTTCTAAGTTTAATTGCTTGATGCGATACCGCAGAAAACCGGTGGCGGTATTGCTGCCTATTTGATAAAAGCGGCTCTGACTTTTTCTTCCATTGGTGGACGCATACCGGCTTTACGGCCTGCCGCAAGCGCTATTTCCGGATCGACTCCCTTGCTGATTTGATAGCTGGCCCACATGGCGCCAGCGCGATTACCTGATCCACAATGGATAAGGATAGGCGCCTGGGCTGTTTCCATCGCTTTCGTAAAAGCGGCCAGCTGCTCTTCGCTGATGCCGGCAACGGTCATTGGTATGTTGATATAATTCATGCCATTGAGATCGATCAGTGCCTTTTCGTCAGCCGTTCCTTCGGTTGAAGTGCGCAAGTCGATGATCGTTTTGAAGCCATGCGCTGCCAAGGCTTGTGCACCGCCGTCGCCAATGAGACCTGATATCGCGATTTGCTCGGTAGCACGGCTATAATTTTGAACCGGGACAATCTGATGCCCAAATGGCACCCGTCCGGAGGCCTGCACTGTGGCTGCAAACACAACGATCACTACTGTCATCAAAGTGATAAGGTATTTCATATAAACTCCATTTGCTGTGTTGAGTGAGAAAATGATATTTATTGTAGCCGTACTGAATAATTAAATACAAATTATTCAGATCAATTTCGGTCTATTGGATAAACACAACCCATTCTATAAGTTTCATCAAGGGATTCATGCCTGATAAACAGATTCCGTTATCCGATAAAATGCCCATGTGGCATAGCTATCCATCACAACAAGTGCTGGAAACGTTTAAAACCGCGCATACCGGTTTATCACAAACGGAAGCGCAATTGCGACTTGAGCAGCATGGTGCCAACCGACTGCAATCCCAAAAGCCAAAAAGCATCATCATTCGATTTTTACTGCAATTTCATAATGTGTTGATTTATATCCTGTTGGCCGCATCTGTGATGACAGCTTTTTTGGGTCATTGGGTCGATAGCGGCGTGATTCTTGGTGTTGTGGTGATCAATGCCATCATCGGCTTTGTGCAGGAAGGCAAAGCTGAAAAGGCACTCAACGCCATCCGGCGCATGCTGTCGCTCAACGCGATCGTTTTGCGCGCGGGTCAACGGATACAGATTGCGGCTGAACAGTTGGTGCCTGGGGATATCGTGTTGGTGCAATCCGGCGACAAGGTGCCTGCCGACCTGCGGTTACTCAGTTGCAAAAATCTGCGTATCGAAGAAGCAGCTTTAACCGGAGAATCCGCAGCCGTGGAAAAATCCATTCACGCAGTCGAGGCCGTGACAGCAATCGGCGACCGGTTTTGTATGGCGTATTCGGGCACGCTGGTGGTTTATGGTCAGGGAATGGGCGTGGTGGTTGCCACCGGTCAGCATACCGAGATAGGGCGTATCAGCCAGATGATCGCGCAAGTCGATAAGCTGACTTCACCGTTGTTGCGGCAAATGATGATCTTTGGCCGTTGGCTGACTGCTGTGATTTTGTTACTGGCCGTTGCAATTTTTGTGTATGGGTTGCTATTGCACGATTATCCCATCGGCGAAATATTCATGGCGGCGATCAGCATGGCCATTGCAGCGATTCCGGAAGGGTTACCCGCCATCATGACAATCACGTTGGCGCTCGGTGTGCAGAATATGGCGCGGCGCAGTGCCATTGTACGCAGACTGCCGGCGGTGGAAACACTGGGTGGCGTGACAGTCATTTGTACCGACAAAACTGGAACGCTGACGCGTAATGAAATGACCGTGCAAAATGTGATGACGGCCGATGTTCAATTACAGGTCAGCGGTGTCGGTTATGTACCAGCAGGTGGTTTTAGCCGGGACGGAAAGGAAATTCTGACGACTGATTACGCCGATATGTTGGATATGCTGCGAGCAGGATTGCTGTGCAATGATGCGATACTGCATCAGCAAAATGGCGTATGGGTGGTACACGGTGATCCGACAGAAGGTGCGTTGATTACTTTGGCAATGAAGGCCGCACTGGATCCGGTTTTTGAGCATGGAACATTACCGCGCACGGATGTGATTCCTTTCGAATCGGAACATCGTTTTATGGCAACGCTGCATCACGATCACGCCGGGCATAGCCTGATTTATGTCAAGGGTGCACCGGAAGAAGTATTAACCATGTGCAGCCATCAGCGCAGCTTGGGAGAAGATCGCTTGATTCAGCTTGATTTCTGGCACGCCAGGATCCGCGAAGCAAGTGCAACCGGGCAGCGCGTCCTAGCCATGGCCAGCCGGGTGGTGCAAGCCAAACAACAAACACTGGAGTTTGCAGATATCGAAGCGGGATTTACCTTGCTTGGGCTGGTTGGAATTATTGATCCGCCGCGCGAAGAAGCCATTGCCGCGGTGCAACAATGCCACGCGGCAGGCATTCGAGTCAAAATGATTACCGGTGATCACCGGGCTACTGCGTGTGTGATTGGTGCAAAATTAGGCATTGGCGATGGTCAGCGTGCTGTTACCGGTATTGAACTGGATGATCTGAACGATGAACAATTGCGCAAAGTAGTCGCGGAAGTCGATATTTTTGCGCGCGCAAGCCCCGAACATAAGCTTCGACTGGTGACTGCCTTGCAGGATAATGGTGAAATCGTAGCTATGACGGGTGATGGCGTGAATGACGCACCGGCATTAAAACGCGCTGATATTGGCGTAGCCATGGGGCAGAAGGGTACCGAAGTGGCGAAGGAAGCCGCCGAAATGGTGTTGATGGACGATAACTTTGCTTCGATTACGCACGCCGTGGAAGAAGGCCGCGCGGTCTACGACAATATCCGCAAAACAGTGGTTTTTATTATCCCAACCAGCAGTGGTGGCGCAGGCATTTTGATGCTTGCGATTATTCTGGGGATGGCTTTGCCGATCACTCCGGTACAGATTTTATGGATCAATATGGTAACCACGGTGACACTGGCGATTGCGCTTTCGTTTGAACGCCCTGAAATGGATGTGATGTCACGCCCTCCCCATGATCCCAATACGTCAATATTGTCCGGTTTTCTGGTGTGGCGCATTGTTTTTGTTGCACTATTGATGATGGGAGGCGGTTTTGCGTTATATTTCTGGGAAATCATGCAGGGCGCCAGTATCGAATTGAGCCGGACAGTGGTTGTCAATGCACTGGTCATGGGGCAAATCGTTTATTTGTTCAATTGCCGTTACCTGCTCGCTTCTGTCATGTCGCGCGAAGGATTGTCGGGCAATCGCAATATCCTGGTTGCAGTCGCCATATTACTCCTATTCCAACTCGCATTGACTTACCTGCCCATGATGCAGCAATTATTTGGCACGACGGCGCTGGATATGGCAGCCTGGGGACGCATTATCGTGTTCAGTCTCATGTTATTTCTGCTCATTGAATTTGAGAAATACCTGCTGAGGCGCAGACGTATCAAGGATGAATAACTAAATGGATTTGATCCGTTGCTGTAAATTATCCCGACAAATTTTAAAAGAATGATGTTTAATATTGTAAGCGCTATCTCGTCTATCGCCGTCCATCATACCAAATTGGAAGTTTCTTCTTATTCTGCAAAGTCTTGCGCGGACTGAACAGGACGCTGACTATCTGACCGGCGATTTCGCGGCCGGTATACAGTTGCACTTTGCGGGGTGAAGTGACGAGCGGGTGGCGGGTGAGGATAGTGAATTTCAGGCCGCGTTTGCGTCCCCATTGTTTGAGTAGTTGACTGAGGTCGATTTCATCGGCGGCGAACAATTCCTGATTAAAGCCGCCCACGTCACGAAACGCATCGGTGCGGCACACCACCAGCGCGCCCGATGCCCAGTGGAACGTCACCGAAAACGCCGTCCATAGTTGCATCGCGGCGTTGCCCCACCACGGTAGATCGGGCATGTGCATGACACTGCCGCAACCCACGTATTTGCCCGTTTCAATCATTTGTAGAATATCGGTGACCATGCCGGGATTGAGCAAGCTGTCGGCGTCGACAAACAATAACCAATCCCCCGTTGCAACTGCTGCGCCGGTGTTACGGGCGCGGCCGATCTGATTGATAGGCTCGAACACCACGTTGGCACCGGCCTGTCTGGCCAATTCTGCGGTTTTGTCGGTTGAGTTATTGTCAACGACGATGACTTCATACGTAAAGCCAGGCTTTTGATTGGCGGCCATTGATTCGGAAATGGAATCCAGGCAATGCGTAATCAGGCGCTCTTCATTGAAAGCGGGGATGACGATGGATAGATGCATAAGTAAAGTAAACGCTGTCGATTGCGATGAAAAACGCTATTATCCCGTAAAACTCAATAAAAGCGAGAAACAGCATCATGCAACAGAATAATAACAAGACGGAAAAGCCACTCCCACCCGGCCCGCCGTTGTGGACGGGAATGCAGGATTATTGGCGCGGGCCGCCGCAGTATTTTGAGAAACTGACGCAAACCTATGGCGATGTGGTGCGTTGGCGCGGTATGTTCACGCTCTATATCATGAATAATCCGGATGATGTGCGGCAAATCCTGATACAGGATTATCCCAGGTTCATCAAGAATACCATCGACTACCGCGTACTTGCCCAGTCGCTGGGTCAAGGGTTGGTGACCAGCGAAGGCGCGTTCTGGCAGCAGCAGCGCAAACTGATGCAACCGATGTTTACCAATCGTACTGTGAACGGTTTTGACACGATCATCAATGCCATGACTGCGCAAATGCTGCAACGCTGGGAGCAGCGATCTTACAATGAAACAATCCGGTTGGACCGGGAAATGGGGCATGTGGCGTTTCAGATTGTGAGCCGCGCGTTATTTGGTGCAGATATTGATCAATACTCGCAACAGATCGTTGAGATACTCAAAGTCATCAACACCAATCCCCAGACGTTGCGTGCGATGCTGACACTGTTTCCGTGGTTGCCGGTGCCGAGCAATCGTCATTTTCTGCGCATGAAAGGCCAGCTCGACCGGATTGTGCATGAACTGATAGCGCGCCGGCGTAAGCAGGGGATGGGAGATAACGACATGCTGGATCGGCTGCTGGCGGCAAAGAATGCGGAAACAGGGGAGGGAATGAGTGCAACGCAACTACGCGATGAGATTGTGACCTTGTTGCTGGCCGGCCATGAAACCACGGGTACCGCCATTGCTTGGACATTGTACTTGCTATCGCAGCACCCGCAGGTTGAAGCGCAACTGGTGGCAGAACTGAACAGCGTGCTATGCGGCGCAGCGGCAACCAGCAGTGACTTGGCGCGACTGCCTTACCTGAAACAAGTCATGCAGGAATCCCTGCGCCTGTATCCACCCATCTGGGCAATCGCGCGGCAAAATACCGAATCGATTGAATTGGCCAGCTACCGCATTCCAGCCAAAAGCTACCTCGTCATCCCCATCTATTCCCTGCACCGCCATCGGGATCATTGGTCTGATCCGGAAAAATTCGACCCGGACCGTTTCGCTCCGCAACGCGAAGCCTCACGCCACTCGTATTGCTATTTGCCATTCTCCGCCGGCCCCCGCACCTGCATCGGCGCCAACATGGCGATGCTCGAAATCCAGTTAGTGCTCGCGCAAGTGTTGCAGCGCTTTCGTGTCATACCGGTAGCGGAGCATCCGGTGGAGCCGGTGGCGGAGATTACGTTTAAGCCGCGTCATGGGTTGGCGGTGAGGGTTGAAGCACGTTAATTTCTGAGAGAAAAACGAGATGAAGTATGGAAACCACATCTTGAAATTGTTGCAAAGTTAAAATATCGTTTTCTATTTGATATTCTTATCTTATTATCACTTATTTCTGGTACGGCTATTTGGGGTTACGGTAATTTATTATTTTAAAAGCGGGCTGCACTAGATGAGAATATTTGATCCAGAGTACACCTCCGCTTATCAAGAAGGAATAAAAATGTCAGGATTCGTCGTTTGTGCACTGTATAAGTTTGTATACCTGCCACAATACAAGGAGATACAGCGTCCGTTGCAGGCGAAGATGGTTGAGAATCAGGTAAAAGGGACGCTGTTGCTGGCGGAAGAAGGTGTCAATGGCACCATTTCTGGCAGCCGAACAGGCATCGATTCTGTTTTGGGGTGGATGGAGACGATACCTGAGTTTGCGGGCATAACGGTCAAGGAATCTATGACGGATGAGATGCCATTCAAGCGCAGTAAGGTGAAACTGAAGAAAGAAATTGTCACCATGGGGGTTGAGGGAATTGATCCTAAGCAATCGGTTGGAACCTATGTGGCGCCACGTGACTGGAATGATTTAATTAGTGATCCTGACGTTTTGTTGATTGATACACGCAATCGATATGAGGTCGCGGTCGGCGCTTTTGCCCGTGCGGTAAATCCACACACCACAACTTTTCGTGAATTTCCACACTATGTATCCCAGCACCTGGATCCATCAGTGCATAAGAAAGTGGCGATGTATTGTACGGGCGGAATTCGTTGTGAGAAATCCACAGCGTATTTAAAGCAGCAGGGTTTTGAGGAAGTCTATCATTTGCAGGGCGGTATTCTGAAATACCTTGAAGAAATTCCAGAGGCGGAGTCTTTATGGCAGGGCGAGTGTTTTGTGTTTGATGAACGTGTTACCGTGAATCATCAGCTGGAGAAAGGCAGCTATGACCAGTGTCATGCCTGCCGTTTGCCAATTTCAGAAGAAGATAAATTAAGTGAGTATTATCAACAGGGAATCAGTTGCCCGGCTTGTTATCATGAGCGTTCGGATGAAGACAGAGACAGATACCGGGAACGAGAAAAACAGGTGCAGTTAGCTGAAACCAGGGGTGAGATACATATCGGGGAGATAAACTGCAAAAGTAAGTGATTGTTGCGATTGCTTTAACAGGCTGTTAAAGCGCTTGTATTGTATTGCCGGTTAACGAATTAAAAAGCTGGAGTCCTTTAGTTTCTGCGGAGTTAATTCCCTGGTGCTTGCGGTGGCGGACTTTATTCTGTCTTTAGATCTCCTTTGATTTTCTAAAACTCTATTAACTTATGGTAGCAAGTAATGAGTAAAAATATTCCTGCAGCAAAGGATTCATCTCATCAGATTTTTGCACCGACTAATTATTTTGACTTAACCAATGTGGAACAGGGGAGGATTCTCCAGTTTCAGCAGGAAGTTCTTGAATTAGTGGTATTGGGAAATGACTATAAGGAGATTTGTGAAAAAGTTTGCTTGCTGATGGAGCAGCTTTTGGACAATGCAGTTGCAACCGTCATGCTGCTGGACAAGGAAAAACAATGCATGAATGTATTTGCTGCACCGAGTGTTCCTGAGGAATGTATTGTGCAACTGAATGGTTTGCACCCAGGTCCTGGTGCTGGGTCTTGCGGGAATGCGGTATTTCGTCAAGAAGCGGTTTTTGTTGAAAGCACGCTTGACGATCCACGCTGGCAGAGTATTCGGCAATTAGCCATTGATTTTAATATCCTCTCATGTTGGTCAATGCCGGTACGCAGTAAAGGTGGTGAGTGTATTGGATCGTTTGCACTGTCCAGTTTTGAGCACCGTTTGCCCAGTATATTCCACCGCAAATTGCTCGAAATCGGATCGTTCATTATCGGGATTGCGCTGGAGCAACAAAAGGTGAACGAACAATTAAACCTTTCCAGCAAGGTTTTTGAGAATAGCACGGAAGCCATTATGATCGCCGATGCGGATAAGGTAATCATTGCTATCAATAAAGCGTTTAATAAGTTGACCGGCTATACGGAAGAAGATGTGATTGGTAAATCCGTATCAATTGTGGTGTCGAAGCGACACAGTGCTAAGTTTTTTCAGAAAATCTGGTTGAGTGTTAAGCAATATAATCATTGGCAAGGCGAAGTATGGAATAGAAATGAGTGCAAACGAGAGTATCCGGCGTGGTTTAGTATTATCCCGGTGCATAGCAAGGATGGGCTCATCAGCTATTATCTGATCAATTTTTCTGATATCACCGATAAGAAAAAATCGGATGAAATTATATGGCGGCAAGCGAATTATGATTCTTTGACCGGTTTGCCGAATCGTAATATGTTTTACGATCGATTGAGTCACGATATCAAAAATTCCTCCCGCCTTGGGATGCGATTGGCAGTGTTGTTTATTGATCTGGATCGCTTCAAAGAAGTAAATGATTCATTCGGGCACAGTGTCGGCGATGCGTTATTGGTGGAAGCGGCAAAGCGGCTTAGCAGTTGTGTTCGCGAGACGGATACCGTAGCGCGTTTAGGCGGCGATGAGTTTACGATTATTCTAAATGGTATCAATGACCAGCGCTGCGCTGAGATGATCATTCAAAAAATCCTGCTGGAATTGGTGAAGCCATTTCGTCTGAATACCAAGTCGGCGTATGTTTCCGCGAGTATCGGCGTGACGTTTTTTCCCGATGATGCTAGCAGCGCGGATATATTGATGAAGAATGCCGACCAAGCGATGTATGCGGCTAAAAATAATGGGCGTAATTGCTGGCAGTGCTTTACATCGAATATGCGAATGGCCAAGGAAATTCGCTCGAAAATCGCATACGAATTGCGTCATGCACTTGCAGATCGTCAGCTATTTTTAATGTATCAACCTATTGTGGAGCTGGCAACCGGCAATGTATATAAAGCCGAGGCACTGATTCGTTGGCAACATCCAGAACGAGGAACGATTGGTCCGGCAGAATTCATCAGCATTGCAGAAGAAACCAATCTAATTACTGAAATCGGTGATTGGGTATTCAAGCAGGCAATCGATCAGGTTACTTTGTGGCAAGCAAATTTCAATACGAATTTTCAAATCAGCATCAATAAATCGCCTAAGCAGTTTATTAGCAAACTCAGTGATTGGGTGAATCATTTAAGTGAACTCGGACTCAATGGACACAGCATCATTGTTGAGATTACCGAGAACTTGCTGCTGGATGCCCATGAACTGGTGGTTAAGCAATTGTTAAATTTCCGGGATGCCGGCGTGCAGGTGGCCATTGATGATTTTGGCACGGGTTATTCGTCGCTATCCTATCTGAAAAAGTTTGATATCGATTATCTTAAAATTGATCGATCGTTTGTTTCCAATCTGGACAGCAAATCCAACGACAGAATTTTATGCGAGGCAATTATCACCATGGCTCATCGTCTGGGCATGAAAGTCATTGCGGAAGGCGTGGAGACAGACTCGCAGAAGCAGCTATTGATGGCCATGGGTTGCGATTATGGTCAAGGTTATTTTTTTAGCAAACCGCTGACAGTCGATAAATTTGAAGTTTTTATTCAAAGTAAAGCATAAATGAATTCATATAATTATTCTTCGTTAGCAATTCTGAAGTTTATGTAAAGTGAATCTAAAAAGTTTTTTCCCTTTAACAATTCTTCAGAAATCAGTATCCTATCCACTCAGTAGTATTGTTCAGCGTGTTACAGTTAAATTTTTTGGAGGTTATATGAAAATATTCTTGTTTCTGGGGCTTATGTTAAGTTCTTATAGCTATGCTCAAAGTGGTTCTGATCATCAAGGTGGCATGCACGATGATGGTCATCATGGCGGTATGCATGGCGGCGGTCACCATATGTTGGATAAAGCCAGCTTAAAACTGTTTTTTGAGCCTTTACCTGCATCGATTATTGATGAGAAGAAAAATGCAGCTTTGATTGCACTGGGGAAAAAACTTTACTTGGATCCCCGACTTTCGGTCAACGACCGGATTGCTTGCAACTCGTGCCATCAATTGGATAATTTTGGTGTAGACAGTCAACCGACATCGCCAGGCCATGAAGGAAAACGCGGTGGTAGAAATTCACCGACCACGATGAACGCAGCACTGCATATTGCCCAATTCTGGGATGGACGTGCAAAAGATGTTGAAGAACAAGCGTTGGGACCAATTTTGAATCCAATCGAAATGGGCATGCCGAGTGAAGCCGCCGTGGTCGATAAATTGAAAAAAATCGATGAATATAAGAGTATGTTTGCGGAAGCATTTAAAGATGAAAAAGATCCATTCCAATACAAAAATGTTGGTAAGGCAATCGGTGCTTTTGAGCGTACATTGTTAACACCTTCACGGTTTGATGATTATCTCAAAGGCGATGAAAAAGCTTTGAATGACACTGAAAAAAGAGGCTTGCAAAAATTTGTTCATATGGGATGTGCAACTTGTCACAATGGCGTGGCAATTGGTGGAAACTCATACAAAAAAATCGGCCTTGTCGAGTCCTATAACACGGCTGATGTGGGAAGATTTGCCGTAACCGGAATTGAAACTGACAAGAAGGTGTTTAAAGTGCCAAGTTTGAGAAACATTACTAAAACAGGCCCTTACTTTCATGATGGCTCGGTTGCAACACTCGATGAAGCAATCCGCGAAATGGCAGAACATCAACTTGGCCGCAAAGTTGGCCCTGAATTTATCAGTGATGTAAAAGCATTTCTGAGCTCTTTAACCAGTAAAGGTAAAGAATAGCTGGATTTATAAGAAAAGCTTGGGGTTTGTTATAAATCCAACCTGAAAAACGCTACTGCAATAGTAGCGTTTTTCGCATGATTCTCAACAAATTATCTCGCGGTGTGGGTCTTTTGGTTTCCGGTCTGGCCGGTATCAGCATATCGTCGCAGAATGATTGATGCGACTTTCTCTTCATTGTTGTGATTCTTCTCACAATACTTTCTGAGTATTTATTTAATAATCCTGCTTATCTATCAGATAATTTATTTCCCAAACAGAGCATTGCAGAAACATTCCGGTTATACTGATCCAGTGAGGAATGTTTATGAAAAGAAAGGGAACTTTATGAAATTATTGTTGATATTGACGGTGGGATTAATCGTGCTTGGGGTTTCGGCGTGTTCCAGTACAAAACCGATCTTATATCCCAATTCTCATTTGCAATCTGTGGGAAGAGAAGCTGCAGAGCAGGATATTGAAGCTTGCAAGCAAATGGCAAAATCATCCGGCGCTCAGGAAAGTAGCGGAAGGGGCGGTAATGTCGCGACCAGTACAGCTATGGGTGCCGGTGTCGGTGCCGCGAGCGGCGCAGTGGGGGGAGCCATTTACGGTTCGGCTGCTCATGGTTCCATAGTGGGAGCGGCAAGCGGTGCTGTGGCAGGGTTACTGAGGGGGATCTTTTATTCGGCAAGACCTGCGCAGCCTAATCAAGCCTACGCAAACTTCGTATCGCGGTGTTTGCAAGAGAAAGGCTACGAGGTTACCGGCTGGCAGTAATGTGTAACAGCCTGATAAACGCCGAAGCGTTGGAAGGCGGGGAACAAATGTCAGAGCGCGTCAGACGCCGCTTGCTATCTCGGTTATCAGTAATGCCAGTATGCCAAATAGCAGGATGATGACCCATTTGAGATGATGAGCAATATTGCGTAGTAGTGATTTTGTTTCTTCGTCCATACTGTGACTCATCCGTTGTTGATGTGGTTAGTATATCTAAAATGACTCAATCAAAATACGGTTTTATGTGATCGAACAAATTTTCGGGTGCGGGGTGCGATTCGTTTGATCAGCGCTTTATTTGTTTTCCTAATGATTCTTATGCAAATTTTAGAATTGCTGGGGAAAACTGTGTGTAATCTTTAATTGTTGAATCATGGTGACGTGATATCAATAAGCTTTATTAAAAATGTTACATGGAGGTTGATTGTGATGAGTAAAGAGCTTTCTTTTGATGATGATGACGGTATCTATCCCGCTGATGATGAAAATTATGAAGATGATGCGTTGATGGATAGCAAGATTCCAGTGGGCCGATTTGCGAAAATAATCGATGAATTTGAAGCAACCAAAGATGATTTTGGTGATGATGATGCAGATGATGTCGATCTTGACTCGCTAGGATTGCACTAATCTTTCAAATATATATCTGTAAGAAATCTCAGGGTTGTTTACAGAGAGGTTGATTAAAATAAGCGTTGAGTATTTCATAAGGGGTTGCATTATT
>NZ_JAMWZS010000040.1 GCF_024282095.1 Nitrosomonas sp. | reverse complement strand
CGGTGAATAACTGATTTGATTCTTCATCTTCTCCTCCTCTCAAATCATTTTATCTCCGGAAAATCCGGTGCGATTCAGAAAGAAACATTAACTTATTATTATGGAATTTTTCCTGACTTTGGAAGATATCCAGCTTAACCATACTTCTTCCGATTACGTCGACGTTTACTATGTGCACGCCGGGCTTCAGCTTCAGTCGGTGCTGCGGGTTTTTTGTCGGCATAGGGATTATGGCCGACTTTAAAATCGACTCGTAGCGGTGTGCCGGTCAGTTTGAAAACGTCGCGAAAAGTATTTTCCAGGTAGCGCCGATAGGTTTCCGGTACATGATTGAGCATGCTGCCATGCACGATAATCAGCGGTGGATTGGAACCACCCTGATGGGCGTAGCGCATTTTGGGACGCGACATCCCACCACGCGGCGGCGGGTGTTTCTCGACTGCAGCCATCAATGCGCGCGTCAGCTTGGGTGTTGATAAATCTGCCATGGCAGCGGCATAGGCTGTGTCAATCGAAGGCAGCAGATTCTTGATGCCGCTGCCGTGCAGTGCCGAGATATAGTGCAATTGTGCAAAGCTCAAAAACGCCAGCTTGCGGCTCAGTTCCCGTTTCACAGTACCGCGCTGATAGTCGTCCAAATCATCCCATTTATTGACCGCGATGACCAGCGCACGCCCGGCTTCCAATATGAACCCTGCAATATGCGCATCCTGATCGGAGATTTCATGGCTTGCATCCAGCACCAGCACGACGACATTAGCATCTTCGATTGCCTGCAAGGTTTTGATGACAGAGAATTTTTCGATGGTTTCAAACACCTGTCCCCGACGTCGCAAGCCAGCCGTGTCGATCAAGGTATAGTGTTTTTCCTTATATTCGAAATCAATATAAATACTATCCCGTGTCGTGCCCGGCTGATCAAATGCAATCACCCGTTCCTCGCCCAGCAACGTATTTATCAACGTGGATTTACCAACGTTAGGACGGCCGACGATGGCAATTTTGGGATACTTGCTTTCGGGTGATTCTTCTTCGGTTTCTGGAAAATCCGCCAATGCCCAATCGGCAAGTTCCCTGATATTATCGCCATGCATGGCTGATACCGCGCAAGGCTCGCCCAGTCCTAATTCATAAAACTCGGCGGTCACAACGGCCGTCGCCATGCCTTCCGTTTTATTCACCACCAGTAGAATGTTTTGTCCGGATTTTCGCAGTTGCTCGGCAATGATTTTATCGTGCGCAGTGACACCCTGGCGGCCATCGACAATAAACAGCACTTTGTCGGCTTCATCGATTGCCTGCAGCGTCTGCTTAGCCATGGCATGTAAAATACCTTCTTTGATTACCGGCTCGAAACCACCGGTATCCATCACCAAATAGGGCTTATCGCCCACTTTGCCATGACCATAATGACGATCCCGCGTCAAACCGGGAATATCCGCCACGATAGCATCACGGGTACGGGTCAGGCGATTAAATAAGGTGGATTTGCCGACATTCGGACGACCAACCAAAACAAGTGTGGGTTTCATTATTTTTGCTGCTAGCGCTGTACACGCTCAGTGCCATGAAGTGAAAAAAATTACTACCAATTTCGCAGTATAGGTGAATCGTCAAGACCCAGGAAGGCTGACATCAACCACTAAAATTGTGTACTGAATGCGTAAACTCCCCCGCTGGCGGTTTGCACCGCAAGTCCGTCCCGGAATACACTGGGAGCCGTCTGAATCGCACTGCCATCGGTTGCTGAACGGGCAATCAATGCACCGTCGTAATTCCGCAATAAATTGACATGACCTTGATCATCCGCCACCACAATATATTGTCCATCGATAACGGGGCGAGTCAATTTCTTGCTACCCAGCCTGCTTTGTTTCCACATGCTGGCGCCACTGAGTAAATCATAAGCAGCCACGACACCCTTCTCTTCAGTGACATACACATAATCATTATCCATCGCAAGACCGGCACTGCTTGAAGATTCTCGTGCCCATATCTGCGTACCGTCATTAAGTGCAAAACACGCCACACGCCCCTGGTAGGCAACTGCACAAACAAATCGGTTATTGATCACCGGTGCGCTTGTGATATCCGTCATGCGTTCAAGTTCGGTCACGCCACGTGGATGTGAAACAGCGACTTCCCAACCGATATTGCCGGTAAACAAACTCATCGCAACCATTTTTCCACCGGGAAAACCGGCAAACACGGCCCCATGCGCAACGGTGACTCCGGCGGTGCTGCGCACAGTCAACGAGGGCGTAGCACCTTGGTATACCCATTTACGTTTTCCATCGATAGCGTCGAGCCCGAATATCCGGCCGTCCAGCGTGCGTACCACTACGATATTATTTTGTATTTGCGGCGGGCTCAAAATTTCACTGGTAACCGATACCTGCCACAACATATGCCCGGATTCATTGTAGGCGAGTACTTCCCCTTTGAATGTTCCCACCAGAATTAACCCTTCACCGATACCAACCCCGGCAGAGAAGTTGTTTTTAGTTTTTATCTGCCATAGCTCTTTACCGGTAGCTACATCGTATTTTGTTAGTTTTCCTTCTTCATCCGCTGTATATAATGCGCCGCTATCGTAAGCCGTATAAAAGGACGCGATTTGATTTTCACTGACCTTGTGCTTCCATTTTAAAGGAATACGATCAGCCGCCTTTAAAGCATCCAGTTCTTCCTTTTCATATACGATGACTTCATCTTTAACTAATAGATCAGAAATTTGCGTACTCATCGATTCGACAATACGCATATCAAATGGATTCATGCTGCCGCAACCAGCCAGCAGCAAAATCACGCCTATTGAAAATACAGATAATTGCCAGGACTTGGCAGAATTCAACCGAACGATCACGTTAATGGCTAATCAGAGTCGCCTAATGCATCCAATTTCATTTGGACGATATTGTAGTAATTGTTACTTTTACTTAACTTATCAATAGCTGCTTGATAGCTGAGCCGTGCTTCAGAAATTTTCTTTGCAGCTGTCAATATGTCGCCCTTACGATCTAAATATAAGCCTGCAAACGCTCCATCATGTTGTGTATTCAACATCTTCAATGCGTCATCATATTTTTCCTCATCCAGCAAAATACCGGCAATTCTTAAACGCGCCAGATCGTGCATTGTTGCTTCTTTTGCGTGATCGATTATCCACTGCAGATTTTGTATGGCGCGTTTGTTATTACCCGCTTCGACATCCGCTTGTGCCGCAATAAGTGCGGCACGGGGCGCATAACCGCTGGATGGAAAACCTGCAGTAAGCAACTGGGCTGCATCATTGATTTTCGTTGCATCGCCGGATGTTTTAACTTGTTGTAACAAAGTATATAAATCAGCTGCCTGATGTGCTTGTTGCTGTTGGTAGTACTTCCAGGCTTGTGCGCCGCCAAGCGTAACAAGGAACGCTGTCAATAGGATAGTGATGGCATTGCCATATTTGTCCCACCACGCTCTGAATCCGTCGATTTTTTCCTGTTCTTCAAGGTTATAAGTTGCCATTGTATGTTCCTGAATAAATAAAGATTCAATAAATTGAGTGAATTTTCAGCATCGGTAGGGTGATCATGCGACCATCATTTTTTGATTAATTCCGCCACTGCGGTCAATTTCACACTTGCTTGTTCGATGGGTTCACGTAATGGTTTGATCGTAACCTCTTGTGCATTCACCTCATCATCGCCAATAATCAGCGCATAACGTGCGCCCGTGGCATCAGCTTTCTTCATCTGCGATTTGAAACTCCCAGCGCCACAGTGCAATACCACATTCAGCCCTGCATCACGAAGAAACTCAGCGCATTTCCAAGCGTAATCCATGGCTTGTTCGCCCTGATGGACAATATAGATATCCGGTACGGATTGCCTGATTTCCTTATCATTTTCCTGCATCAACGCAAGCAAGCGCTCAATACCCATCGCAAAACCGCAGGCTGGCGCAGATTTCCCCCCTACTTGCTCGATCAGACCATCATACCGCCCACCCGCACAGACAGTTCCTTGTGCGCCTAATTTGTCGGTAATCCATTCAAATACCGTACGATTGTAATAATCAAGCCCTCTTACCAAGCGCAAATTAATTTCAAAATTAATGCCTTGTTCGCGCAGTATATGCTGCAATGACTCAAAATGAATGCACGACTCTTCATCCAGATCATCAATCAGCTTAGGTGCACCCTCAATGATTTCCTGCATACCGGGATTTTTGCTATCCAGTATGCGCAGTGGATTAGTGTGTAAGCGCCGCAATGAATCTTCATCGAGTTTGTCGTGATGCTGCTCAAAGTATTTAATCAATCGGGTTCGATGCAGCGCACGTGATTCAGCATTACCCAATGTACTGATTTCCAGGCGTAACCCAGGGATTCCCAATAAATCCCACAGACGCGAACACATGACAATCAGTTCTGCATCAATATCCGGCCCTGCATACCCCAATGCCTCCACACCCACCTGATGAAATTGCCGATAACGTCCTTTTTGCGGCCGCTCATGCCGAAACATCGGGCCGGAATAATATAATCTTTGTGGACCGGCATATAACAGATTATGTTCGATAACAGCACGTACACAGGATGCAGTACCTTCAGGTCGCAAGGTTAAACTGTCATTGTTGAGATGATCGATGAAGGTATACATCTCTTTCTCAACGATATCAGTGACTTCACCAATTGACCGAATAAACAAATCAGTCTGTTCGACCAACGGCGTGCGGATATTCCGGTAACCATACGTCGCAAGCCATTGATGTATGATCTGTTCGAAATGTATCCACCGGTAGGACTCATCCGGCAGAACGTCATTCATTCCGCGAATCGCTTTAACTCCGTTCACCATCAGACAGCTTTTCTCGGATATTTTTCGCTGACGTATTTATCAACAATCTGACGAAACTCATTGGCAATATTGTCGCCTTTTAAGGTCACGGTTTTTTGCCCATCGACAAATACCGGTGCCACCGGAGTCTCACCGGAACCCGGTAGGCTGATACCGATATTGGCATGTTTGCTTTCACCGGGACCATTGACCACACAACCCATCACAGCCAATGTCATGTTTTCAACACCTTCATATTGCCCACGCCACACGATCATTTCATCACGCACATACGCTTGAATACTCTCGGCCAATTCCTGGAAATACGTGCTGGTGGTACGACCGCATCCCGGACAGGCAGCTACCAGCGGAACGAATGCACGCAATCCCATGGTTTGCAGAATTTCCTGTGCGACAATCACTTCCCGTGAGCGGCTGCCGCCCGGTTCCGGTGTTAACGAAATACGAATGGTATCCCCGATGCCTTCCTGCAAAAGCACTGCCAATGCCGCTGTCGATGCCACGATACCTTTGGATCCCATGCCTGCTTCCGTCAATCCCAAGTGCAGCGCATAGTCACATCGCACAGCCAATTCACGGTAAACCATGATCAAATCCTGCACACCGCTTACTTTACAGGATAAAACAATTTTATCGCGATTAAGACCAATCTCCTCCGCCCTGGCGGCGCTTTCCAGCGCTGACGTGATCAATGCTTCCCGCATCACATATTTGGCATCCTGCGGATCACTGGAAGCTGCATTTTCATCCATAATACGCGCCAGCATCTCCGGATCAAGGCTGCCCCAATTGACACCGATACGCACGGGTTTGTCGTATTTGCAGGCTGTTTCAATCAAGATGGTGAATTGCTCATCGCGCTTTTTACCATGCCCGACGTTGCCAGGATTAATGCGGAATTTTGCCAAAGCTTTTGCGCATTCCGGGTAACTGGTCAGTAATTTATGACCATTGAAATGAAAATCACCGACCAGCGGCACATGGCACCCCATATCATCCAGGCGCGCACGAATTCCAGGTACAGCACTGGCCGCTTCCATTGAATTGACAGTAATCCGTACCAGTTCAGATCCTGCGCGCGCTAACTGTGCAACCTGCTCGGTAGTGGCTACCTCATCGACCGTATCGGTATTCGTCATCGATTGCACTACGACCGGTGCACCGCCCCCCACCATGACAGTCCCAACCCGGACACCTACACTGGATCGACGCTTTATAGAGAAATTATTTTCAGACATAATTTATATTGTATATAGATCAAAAGATTACAAACATTTTTATTTGAGTGTAAAACGTGCAGTTCCGTCTTGCTTTTTGTAGGAAGGAATATTAATTTCCTGATCATTATAGGTGAGATTGACTCCCGATGCATTGCCCAAAACAATCGACAATGGCCGTTTACCCACGATCATTTGCTCACTACCGCCCTTCTTGAGTTGCTCGAATAAAGGCACACCCTTGCCATCCACTACTTTGACCCATGAATCCGCAGTAAATTTAAAATATAAATTGCCTAAGTCGCTGGATGCGACAGTCGGTTTCTCAGTATCTTGCACAATAGATTTATTTTCTGTCGCAACAGCAAGTGCTTCAGTCTTTATACCAAGCTCGGTATTTGCGTTTTTCTCGGTACTTATTTGAATACTTGGCTCTGGTGCTTTATTGGTTTGCGTATTGATTGCATTCTTTATCGGTGAAGATATCGGTAGTTGAATTTCTACTGATGCTTTTTCAGTGACCTTCTTTGCTTCATTATTCATCGCACTACTATCCGATGTCTTATTCCAACCAATATTCTCAGAAATAAAGTAAGCCCCTAAGATAACAGCGAATAGGATAATGATAATAATGAGTCGATTGTTACCAGAGCTTTCCCGGTTTGAAGAAAACGATAGTTGTTTATTGGTAAGTGGCGTCCGTTCATAGGTAGATATTACCGGAACCGACTCAGGCAGCATTTGCAATAATGGGGTTGAATCCAATTGAACAAGATTCGCATAGTTACGAATAAAACCACGCAAGAATGTACGTCCCGGTAATTTTTCAAAATCCTCTTTCTCAATCGCTTCAATTTGTTGCACTGAAAGACGCAGTTGTCGGGATACATCGTCTATACTCATACCCTTAGCGATTCTCGCTCTACGCAATATATGCCCGACGCTTTGCACAATACTTGCAGAATCAATCTCATTCATTTGATTTTTAACTACTTTATGATCAAAACCCGTATGCATAGTCTCGTGATTACTGACTTCGACTTGCTCGACACCATTGTTGTTTTGATTGATCGAAAATGAACCGGAATCAGTCGTCCGCTCTGTGTTTGATACCCTTATATCTATTTCTTCTGATGCCGGCATGTTTTGACCCATCGTTAAATCTTGCTGAATATTCTCTTGCGTATTGTTATGCTCAGTATGTGGCAAATGACTCCGCATTGCTGTATTTAAATCGATATTAACTGATGCCATATCGCCTGAAAGTTGATCATTATTGCTATTGCTCTGATTGATATTGTTCATTATCTGATCTTTCCTTCTCGAATAGCTGCTGCTTCTCTGGAATCTGGGAAGTGCTTCTGCAGTTGAAAAATATAGCTATCAACAGCCAATTGATCACCCATTGCTTGCTCAATCTGTATCGCCAAAAATAAACTCTCAGGAGTTGATGGACTATTTTTCAATAAATCAGCCAATTTTGATTTTGCACCCACTACATTGCCACGTTGAAAATCGATATCAATTAAACCAATTGATGCAGACAGATAATTGGGTTGAATTGACAATGCCTTCTGGAGAAATACTTGTGCCTCGTGATATCTCTGACGCTTAAGCTCACACAAGCCCGCATTGGTAAATGCCATTTCCGGTGTTAAATAAAGTGGATCTTGTGTTGCTACCATAAAATGGTCTATCGCCTGATCCATACGCTGCGGAAAATGCTGGCATAAAAACCATCCATAATTATTATTTATTTCAGAGCTTTTAGGTGCCAACCGAATTGCCTGCTCGAAGTTATCCAGTGCTTTATTGTTTTCATTGAGTGTCATATTCACCAGACCCAATACATTGTACGCAGGCGCATAATTGGATTGAGCCTTGAGTGCTTCTGCCACTTCTTCTATCGCAACATTAAATTGTCTTCTATGAAAATACTCGGCAGCCAATTCTGTATGAATTTTAGCGCTTTGATGCGCTCGTTCTAATTTAGCCTGCTCGGACATTCCGTTTTCGATCGGTTGCTGTACGCAAGCATTTAACCATAGAAGATGCAGCACTATAAAAGAAACTAAGCGATATTTTTTCACTTCACTGCTTCCGTCTTTACATACATTGCTGTGCGGCGTGTTTTATCTTTTACTTGACCTGCCAATTGCCCACAAGCGGCCGCAATATCATCACCGCGGGTTTTTCTGACCGTTGTAACAAATCCTGCTTGCATCAATACATCACGAAAAATATTGACAGCCTCTGATGTAGAGCGTTTAAAGTCGGATCCGGGAAAGGAATTAAAGGGAATCAGATTAAATTTGCAAGGTACGTCTTGCACTAATTTTATGAGCTCACGGGCATGTGCGACACTGTCATTCACACCATCCAGCATCACATATTCAAACGTTATAAAGTCCCTCGGCGCTACTGCCAGATAGCGCTGACAAGCCGCCAATAATTCCTTGATCGGATATTTTTTATTAATGGGTACCAACTGATCACGCAAATGATCATTCGGCGCATGTAAAGACACCGCCAGGGCGACCGGACAGCGCTCACGCAATCGATCCATCGCGGGCACCAGGCCCGACGTACTGACCGTAACGCGGCGCCGCGACAGCCCATACGCGTGATCATCCAACATCAAATCCAGCGCCATGACAACATTCTCGAAATTGGCCAGCGGTTCTCCCATCCCCATCATGACCACATTACTCACTACCCGGTTCATGTCAGTGGCGGCAGCATTTGAGTCACTTCTCAGCGTCTTATTTGCAATCCACAATTGCCCAATAATTTCTGCAACCGTTAAATTACGATTAAAACCTTGCTTGCCTGTCGAACAAAAAGTACAGGCCAGCGCACACCCGACCTGGCTGGAAACACATAAGGTGCCACGGCTCACTTCTGGAATAAAAACAGTTTCGATACCGTTGCCGGCCCCAACTGACAGTAACCATTTACGTGTTCCATCCGCCGCCACATGATCAGAAATGATTTGCGGCGACTCAATGACGGCCAACGTCGCCAATTTTTCACGGAAACCTTTCGCCAGATCACTCATAGCGACAAAATCGGTTATGCCAAATTGATGAATCCAGCGCAGCAATTGTTTTGCACGAAACGGCTTCTCTCCGATTTCCGTACAAAAATCGGTTAAGCCTTTGGCATCATAATTAAGCAGATTGGTAGTCACTATCGAGATAGTTATGAGATTTAACGAGAATAAATATTTAATGTTGGGAAAAAACAAGCAATCTCAACTGCAGCAGTTTCAGGCGCATCTGAGCCGTGCACTGCATTGGCATCGATGCTGTCTGCAAAATCGGCGCGAATAGTTCCTTTTTCTGCTTTTTTAGGATCTGTAGCGCCCATGAGATCCCGGTTCTTTTTAATGGCTTCATTCCCTTCCAGTACTTGCACCATTACGGGACCGGATGTCATGAATTTTACTAAATCACCGAAAAATGGGCGCTCACGATGCACTGCGTAAAATTGCTCGGCATCAGCTTGTGATAAATGCATCATACGAGCCGCAATGATCTTCAAACCATTTGATTCAAAACGGGAATAAATCTCTCCAATTACATTTTTCGCAACAGCATCCGGTTTAATAATGGATAACGTCCTTTCAATTGCCATTAAATACTCCAATAAATTAGTAAATTAAACATGTATTTTAACAAAAAACACAGACTCAATTCGAGAAAACATACCGTATCAAGTCATAAGCAAGTCGCTTGCTTGAAAAAACCTATCCAGATAAGCGAGTTGTTATTAAATCAGATGAGATTATTGACTATGAAATTGAATCCGCCAATTTATAACGATCACGAAAATATTTCTTGTTCTCGTAATAGGCTTCCTTACTATTATCTTCAACCCAACCGGGGTAGCCTAAAAGTGGAATGGGGGTCAAATCAGCGTTTGATGACAACGACTCTAACAAATAAAACGCCAGCATCAAATCAATCGATTGAAACTGCTCCAATATGGTTTGATCAAAAAATGTTTCATCAACATTAAAAGCAATCCCCTTACCCGTCATACCCGTATAAGGATTTAATCCTTTCTCATACAATCCATGGCCAAAAACAAAAAAACGCATGGATGACAATACAGCTTCACGTTGCTGCCAGAATAGCTGCTTCCATTCAAAATTTCTCAGTAACTGTATCAATGCCTTCTGACTACTTACAACGATAACGCCAGACTCATCAAAAAGTGTTGCGGCATCCCTCAACACACCACGCTGTTTAATTTTATTAACTGATTCAAATAATTGCGCTTGATAATGTAATTGATTGAGTGCCGATTTAGCACGGGGAAAGATTTGCCATACCAATGCATTAAAAAAATCGTGCCAATTTTTAGCTCTTGTCTGCACCTGGCCTGTTAAATAAATTTTAGCTTCATAGTTTTGCTCAATGCATTGCTTCCCGCGTATTATGGGTACAAAGCACACATCCTTTCCTGACTGGGTCACAATCCGCTGTTTTTGTTGAATGCTTAAATTATTCAGATCAGAAAGCTCAGGCCAATACTGCATGGCTGCAACATATTCTTTTAAATGCCGAAAGGATCCAAATATTGGAGAAAGATCCATAAAATTCGGATCCCAGTTCTGGATACTCATAATCAATCGATATGATTTACTGATCTATAGCTAGATCAGGAATGCTTTTCTCATTTTCTGCGCGCAAAAGTTTTAAATGCGCAAGTCCAAAGTGAATGAATGCAAGTGCTGTAAAAATTGGCGCCAATAAATTAAGCACAGGTACAAACTGCATAAAACCTGTCAGCAATCCTAATCCCCATAGTGAGAATCTATTAGAAGCACATATTATTTTGATCTCCTGTTTACTGGCATGTTCAGATAATGCGTCATAGCGAAATAACTGCTGATTCATAAAAGCTGCCGCCACAAAGGGAACAACAATGCCTGCCCCGATTGTCCATAGTGGCAAGGTGATAATCCACATAAGAATAAAAATACCGGTAGCAAGCATCGCATTAATAACACTGCCACTAATACTGCCTCCATGCTCACGTTTCAGTTCCGGATAATTACGATTGGCAACCAATTTTATGAGTGCAGGCATTATAAAAATTGTTGTAATAACTAATGTCGTTATTATGATGAGTGGAACAAATATAATAATATGCAATAAGCTTTGAATACTGACAGCAACCCAGTCAGACTCAATATTCTTGAGCCATTCGCCAATGCCCATCTCACTGAAGGCTTGATAAGTTAATTCTGAGAAATTATCCCAAAAGAAGTAACCGATTGCGAACCAAAAAAACGTTGCGACCAAAATTGGCCAGACTATAATCCAAGCGATCTTGAACCGCACTAGATCTCTAAATGCATTTACAATTGCTTTAAATACGGAAGACATATTTTGAGTTCACAGTAAGAATATATATTTGATCTTAAAATGGCGATTATCTACGATATCATTCTGTTTTACTAATGCAACGAGAAGAATAGCTAAGATGATTCATGATCAGTTAAATTCAGATGATAACTACATCGTAAATAAATTCGATGATCTGCCGTAATTAGATCCATAAAAACGCATACGAATCAATATCGCCATCCTCTATTATCAAAAATTGCAGAAATTAGCCAAACCAAACCCATTTCAACAATATGCGAAAGTAAGTTTAAGTACTAAAGTTTTATACAAAAATGTCGATTAAATATTTAATAAAGTCCATTAAGAAGGAAGGAAAATGAAAATAGATAAATCATTACAGTCAGTAACCACCATCACTGTCAGTGATGGAAAAAAGCGAACTGATAGCGTGCCGCGTCCTGATACAAAACAAGAAAATAATGTACATCTGAGTCCGAATGTCACGAAGCTACAAAATATAGACAGCACTTCTGCTGGTGATTCAATTGTAAATACAGCTCGAGTTCAAGAAATCAAACAAGCCATCAGTGAAGGTAACTTTCGGATAAATCCAGAAGTTATTGCTGATCGACTCCTTGAAACTGTTAAAGAATTAATACAATCCAAAAAGGATGCTGTTTAATGACATCACCTTTATATTCATCAAACTTTACCTCAGTTTTAGAAGCTGAAAAAAGTACTTTAGGAAAATTTATTGAAATTCTTAAAAAAGAAGAAGATGCTTTGGTTCAAGGAAAAATAGAAGAAATTGACCATCTTTCCTCAAATAAATCACGCTTAATTGAGAAATTGATACAGATTGACAATCATCGCAATGAATATCTACAGAATCAAGGCATTACTCTAGAGAAACGTAGCATAAGTGACTGGTTAGAGAAACAGCTCTCAAATCAACCTGGAATACAGACTCTATGGAATGAACTGTTAGTGCAGGCGGAGATAGCCCAAAAAATTAACCATTCAAACGGTTTAATCATCTCAACTCACCTTCAGCATAACCAACGTGCGTTTGCTGCCTTACACTGTGCAGCAGGAAACGTTTCCTTATATGGACCCAAAGGTCAAACTTATATTTAAAGCTTATTCTTCTATTTTCAAGTCCTTAGTAATCGGTATTTCAGTTACTTTATCCGGATCTGTTGCTAAAATCATTACAGCAACTCGCCGATTTCTTTTTCTACCCTCTGGCGTTTCATTTGTTTCTATCGGTCTATTCTCACCATAGCCTACAGCAGTCAATCGACCGGCTTCGACACCATTTTCCACAAACAATCTGACCACACTACTCGCACGAGCAGTTGATAATTCCCAGTTTGATGGGAAATTTTCAGTATGTATCGGCAAATTGTCGGTATGCCCTTCCACATGAATTTCATGCTCGTGGTCTTTTATAACATGAGCAACCGCCTGCAACGCCAGACTGGAATTCTCAGCAAGCTTCGCTTGTCCTGGAGAAAAAAGAACACTCGCATTAATCTCTACAGTGATTCCAAGCGTGCTCTGCGTAACTCTTACTTGACCATCCTTTACCAGAGGCTCCAACGCATGGAGGATATTCTTAGCCATACTTTGCATTTTTTCTTGCTTTTTCGCTTTACGAGAACTTAGCTCATCAATAGGCTTGATTGAATCAATCTGCTTCGATTGCGAAATGTGAATGGGTGTAAATTCTGCGGATTGTACAGATGTTAAATTTGATGTATTACTACTTTTAAACGCACTGACCAATGAATGGCTTAGAACACGATATTTACCTTCATTAATTGAAGAAATCGCATACATCACTATAAAAAATGCAAATAGTAATGTGATAAAGTCCGCGTATGAAACAAGCCAGCGCTCATGATTCTCGGTAGATTCATCATTTCTTAATTTTCTTCTTTTTAACATGAAATACCCAAAAGATCAGAATCAATACTCAAATTTAAGCAGCTTGTACTAAATGTAATAACCTTTCAATCGGTTCTCAATAAACCGAGGATTTTCGCCATTTGCGATGGCTACAAATCCATCAACCAGAATCTCTTGCAGCACCATTTGCTCGTTAATTATGCTTTTTAACTTATTAGCAATAGGTAAACAAACCAAGTTTGCCAACCCCACGCCATAGACTGTTGCAACAAAGGCAACTGCAATACCACTTCCCAAAAGTTCGGGATCCGTTAAATTTTCCATGACATGAATCAAACCCAATACAGCGCCCAATATGCCAATTGTCGGTGCGTACCCCCCAGCGGCTTCCCAAATTCGAGCGGATTGGCGCTGATGCATTTCTAAGGCCGAGATATCAATTTCCAAAACTTCTCGCAATTTCTCCGCGGTACTCCCATCGGCAAGTAACTGCAATCCTTTCTGTGCCAGCGGATCTTTTACCACAGACACATGCGACTCAAGAGCCAATAAACCATCTTTTCTGGCAATATGGGACCAGCTAATGATTTGCTTGATCAAGGCTTGCGGCGAATTATCGGGTGGAAAAAATACCCATGTACTCATTTTGATTCCACTTAGAAAAATCTTCACCGGACTTTGCAATAAAACCGCCCCGGTGGTGCCGCCCATGACAATCAAAAATGCGGCAGTTTGAATTAGAGAACCCGCATGACCGCCTTCAAGTATCTGTCCGCCAATGATTGCAACAAAAGCCAACGAAATACCAACAACGCTATTCAAATCCATTTTTGATTTTTTATTCATCGAAACATCGCTTCATTACAATGGATGATTTATAAATAACATATCAAGAATTTCTTAAGCGGCTGCGTAAACGCGCTACTGCCTGGGTATGTAACTGACAAACCCGCGACTCACTGACCCCAAGCACCTCGCCAATTTCTCTTAAATTCATTTCTTGCTCATAATGCATCCCCATCACCTGTTTTTCTCGGGGCGGCAGATTATCAATGGCAGCAATCAATTGCGTTCTAAAGTTCTCATCCAGTAATGCATTGAGCGGATCTCCCTCGGAATCCACCAATAGGCGATCCAGAAATGGCTCTTCATCATCTTGCTGGAAATCCTCGTAATAAATTAACTGGGCACCGCGTGCGCTTTGTAATGTCTCATGATATTCATCCAGCGACATATCCAGCTCACACGCCAGATCCAATTCACTCGGCGCACATCCTTTACGTTGTTCTAATAAATTGACAGCAGCTTCTATACGACGCATTTTTTTTCGTATGCTTCGTGGTAGCCAATCTGCCTCGCGCAATTCATCTAAAATAGAACCACGTATGCGTTGCGCCGCATAACTTTCAAATTGCCGGCCATATGAACCTTCATAACGGCTGATCGCATCCAGCAAACCAATCATCCCGGCTTGAATCAGATCATCGACTTGTACGCTCGCCGGCAATCGAGTCATCATGTGATAAGCGATGCGCTTTACCAATGGCGTGAATTCGATAACAAACTGTTCTTTATCAATCGTTTTAATTCCAGTCGCAGTATACATAATCAATTACACCGTAAAATTTGCCATACTAAGATGGCTTGTTCGAATCAACCGTTGCATAAAATTATCAACCCCCCCGTTATACTTATCCGGACATGAAGAGCGAAAAATGTCGTGAGATAATTGCCTAAAGCACAGTGCAGCTTGCGAAGTCGGAAATGCATCGATGACAGATTTACACAGCTGAGTGGCACTGCGTAATTTCTCATCGCTTTGTATATAACCGATAAACTCAAGTGTTACAGAAAGATATTGGCGCGCCACTTTATATAGATTCTGGTAAATGGCCAGCGACTCTGTCTCTGATTCCACCTTATTCACCAGAATGAGAAAATGTTGTTTCGCATATTCCTGACTCATGATCTTAATCAGCGCGTAAGCGCCAGTCAGTGAAGCAGCCGACCCTGAAATCACGATCATCACCTGTTCTGAAGCCAAACTTAAAGGCAGGACATGCGTAGTACCGGTCATCGCAGTATCGATCAGCACAACATCAACAGATTCAGTCAGTTCTGAAAAGCTCTTGATAAGCCAATCTTGTTCGAATGGGCTCAGCTTATTGAGTGCATGAATACCGCGCATGGCAGATAATATGGTTATATTTTCAGGGCTCTGCAGTAAAACCTGATGTAATTTTTTATCCCTGTTGATGACGTGAAGCAGATCAAAGCGTGCTTGCAGCCCCAGGTTAGTGCAAATATTGTTATGGCATGAATTCTCGTCAATCAGTAGTACGCGTTGGCCATTCTTAGCCAATGCCGTGGCAAGATTCACCACAACACTGGTTTTTCCTACCCGGCTCTTCCCGCCAGCAATGGTAAAAACCCGTGCTGAATCATGCGCCTGAAATGACACCAAATTACGTAAGCCAGCGGCCTGATCCTGTGTAATCATCCTAGTCATAATTGAACCCTGCTAATGACTTTTCGCCAGTACGTGATGGTTCTGCGCTATTCTTGCTTGCCATAATCAAGGCAAATTCCGCATCTTGCAGCGTAAACGCAGAATCTCCCGGAGATGATTTAAAAATACGATGTAACAAATACCGAGGGTTAGCCGCGTGAATATCTTCCGGAACCTTTTGCCCGTTTGCCACATAATGCAGCATCAATTTTCTGCGGATAACGGCATCCAGTGCCACACCAAGACTTGCCGCTTCATCGACCTTAGTAATAATGCAACCGTAAATACCGTTCTTTTGGTAGGCGGAGATCACTTCGTCCAAAGTTTTGCCATTGGACGCGGCGCTCAACACGAGCATACGTTTTACATCGGTGCCGCAATTACTCAGCATTGCAATCTGCTGTGCCACCATGTGGTCACGCTGACTCATGCCAACGGTATCAATCAGCACCATGTGCTTGTTCTTCAGCTCCGATAGCGTAAGTTGCAGGTCATCCGTATCTTTGATAGTACGCACCGGAACACCTAATAATTGCCCATAAATTCTTAATTGCTCATGACCGCCGATACGATAGCTATCGGTAGTCAGCAATGCCACTTTGTCCGCGCCATGCCTGATGACACATCGAGCTGCCAGCTTTGCGGTGGTGGTCGTTTTCCCAACCCCCGTAGGACCAATCAGTGCATACACTCCGCCTTTTTCCACCATCTCATCACTGGCAACCGTATGCAAATTAAAAGCCAAAGCCGACATTGCTTGCTTCAAACTCTGCTCATAATCAAAATCAGCGGTTAATTTATCCACCAGGCGACGCGATAACAGCGGGCTAAAACCGGCATCCAGCATGGCACGCAATATTTTCATTTTCTCCGGTCTGCGCTGCGTAAAGTTTCCCCAGGCAACGGTGGCCAATTGATCTTCCAGCGTACTCTTCATGGCATGTATTTCTGCAATGATGTCATGCGCCAATGACGCGGACATGACATCGGAAGATACCTTCTGAGTTTCTGCCGGCTCATGAGTCAAAGGCAATAATTTTGAATACGATTCTGTCGTATCCAGCGCTCTATGGTGTTCATACTGAGGAATATGAGGCACCGCTGGCGGTGTTTCCACGAGACTGGACATCTCGGAATCCGCCAGCGCCATGATCTCTACACCATCCTTTGTTTTTCTGTTTGAAAGTATCACCGCATCAACACCAAGCTCATCTTTAACCTGACGTAATGCTTCTTTCGACGTGGGAGCAATATATCGTTTTACTTTCATTTGCTACCTCCAATAACGGCAGTGATTTTGATTTTTCTGGAACTTGGGATTTCTGAGTGGGACAGCACGCTTAACTGTGGCAATACACGCCGCAAAAATTTGGCTAATAAGAAACGAATGGGACTGGGCACCAATAACACGATAGGCAACCCCAGCTTTTCCTGTTGCTGCGCTGCACTGCGGGCTTCTTTGAGCAAAGTATCGGCAAGTCCGGGTTCTATTCCTGCACCTCCCTGTGCCCCCCCCGTTTGCATCACTTGCGCGAGTATATTTTCCAACTCATGATGCAAACTCATTACCTGCAACTCGGTACCTGCAGGGAAATGCTGCTCGACGATCGCACGACCTAAAGCGTTTCTGACAACCGCAGTCAATTCGTTAGCATCCTGCGTATGTACCGCGTTCTCCGTCAGCACATCGATTACGGTACGCATATCCCGGATATGCACACTCTCTTCCAGCAGGTTATGTAAGACTTTCTGTACCGTAGACAGAGGTAATAGTTTTGGAACCAAGTCTTCAATCAGTTTTGGAAATTGCGTGCTCAGATGATCCAGCAGTTTCTGCAATTCCTGTCTGCCTAATAATTCAGCAGCATGTAAATGGATCAAATGATTAATATGCGTTGTTACCACGGTACTGGCATCAACCACGGTATAACCATTGGTTTGTGCTTGTTCTCGCAAAGAGGCTTCAATCCACACAGCCGGCAACCCAAATGCCGGATCACTGGTCACGGTGCCAGGCAGTTGCATAGTGACTCGCCCGGGATTGATGGCCAGATACATCCCCGAATAAGATTCACCTTGACCGATGACCGAACCTTTGAGAGTGATACGATAACCATTAGGCCGCAGTTCAAGGTTATCGCGAATGTGCACAACCGGCGGTAGAAAACCAATTTCCTGCGCAAATTTTCTACGTATGCCATTGATCCTTTTTAACAGCTCCCCCTGCTGGGCTTTATCGACCAGCGGGATCAATCGATAACCGACTTCCAACCCCAACGTATCAATCGGAGTCACATCATCCCAGCTTGCATCCGTTCTCTCTACCGCGGGAACTTCCGGAACAACCGGCGCCGCTGTTAATTGAGTACTTGCACTTTTTCCCTTGAAGTACGCGATCGCGCCCAGAATAGAAGCGATCAGCAGAAATACAAAATTGGGCATGCCTGGAATCATTCCCATAACACCGAGAATGCTTGCAGTAATCACCAATACTTGCGGTTGATTAAACAGCTGACTTAAAACTTGCTCACCCAGATCTTCGTCCGTAGTGACACGGCTCACCACCAAACCGGCGGCCGTTGAAATAATCAGCGCAGGAATCTGTCCCACTAGGCCATCACCAATTGTCAACATCGTATAATTCTTGGCTGCTGCACCCATTTCCATATCATGCTGCAGTACGCCGACGATCAACCCACCAATAATGGTAATCAGCATGATCAATATGCCGGCAATGGCATCACCGCGTACAAACTTGCTGGCACCATCCATTGATCCGTAGAAATCCGCTTCTTGTGAAATGTTGGCCCGGCGTTTACGCGCTTCATCCTCACCGATCAACCCGGCATTCAAGTCGGCGTCAATAGCCATTTGTTTACCAGGCATGGCATCCAACGTAAAACGTGCACTCACCTCTGCAATACGCCCCGCGCCCTTGGTAATCACCACAAAATTGATAATCACCAAAATAATAAATACGATTATTCCAACCGCATAATTACCGCCAACCAGAAAGTGCCCAAACGCTTCAATCACCTTACCTGCTGCATCAGGGCCGGTATGCCCTTCCAGCAATACCACCCGGGTCGAAGCAATATTGAGTGACAGTCTTAATAAGGTTGTGATCAGCAATATGGTAGGGAAAACCGCAAAATCCAGCGGATTCCTGGTGTAAAGGCTCACCATCAACACGATGATGGATACCGCAATATTGAAGGTAAACAATAGATCCAGCACAAATGGCGGCAAAGGCAACACCATCATAGCCAGGATCATGATAATCAATATCGGACCGGCAAGCGCCCTGAGATTATTCGTATCGACTAACGATGATAAGGTAGCTGCATTATTCATATCGTTTGCAATTAAGCGCCTATATTGAGAAATCGGTTAATAAGTGACTCATCTTATTTGTATCCACTAAACAGCGTATTTGGGTTGATCCAGTCCATCCGGTACTGGCACATCCGTTGGCGGTTTAGGAGCATCGCCGCCATATTCGTTATAACGTCTTAACTGAAATATGTAGGCCAGTACCTCAGCCACCGCGGTATACAGTTTTTCAGGTATTTCACTTTCAAGTTCGGCGTGATAGTACAAAGCACGTGCAAGCGGCGGTGCTTCAAGAATCGGTATGCGATTCTCTTCAGCCACTTCACGAATACGTGCCGCTAACAAATGCACGCCCTTTGCAACCACCGTAGGCGCACGCATGGTTTCGCTTTTATACTTAAGCGCCACCGCATAATGCGTCGGGTTAGTCACAATGACATCCGCATTCGGTATCTCCGCCATCATGCGGCGACGCGCAGCTTCACGTTGCAAACCACGAATCCGCGCTTTCACAAAAGGATCGCCCTCGTCTTCTTTATGCTCTTTGCGGATTTCTTCCTTGGTCATACGCAGTTGCTTCGCGTGTTCCCAAAGCTGGAATGGCACATCGATCACAGCGATTAATGCCATTGCGGCAACGGTCAGCAGAAAACTCATCACCAGATACTCGCCCGTGCGCTGGATTCCGGAATCCACCGGCACTGTCAATAGCGCCATCACTTCTTCTTTGTTGTGCCAAATGATCAACGCTGCAACGCCGCCAATGACTATGGTTTTGGCAATTGCTTTTATCAGCTCAACCAAGCTGCGCATTGAAAATATTCTGCCGAAGCCTTTAATGGGATTGATACGATCGAATTTAGGTAGCAGTGCCTTGGAGCTAATCATCCAGCCGCTTAATAGCATGGGTGCAAAAAACGCTACGATGATCAGTAACAGAAGTAATGGTGCGATTGCGATTAAGCCTTCAAAAGCCAATTCATAGAAACGAGTGAGCATCAAATCCGGTTGAAACGCCAACTCCCGCTCCAATTGCATGCCTGCTTTCATGATCCCCAGGAGCTTATCCATCAAATCGGCACCCAAAAACAAGATGCCGGCCGCAGCGACTATCAATAAAGCGAATGTGGTCAATTCTTGAGAACGCGCAACCTGCCCTTCTTCCCGCGCTTTCTCTATGCGCTTGGGCGTAGCCTGTTCCGTACGTTCTAGATCACTATCTTCAGACATGACAAACTCCAAATTCTTACAAATGAATTATCATGCTGATTGTCACGATTCAATAATGCGAACAAAGAAGGAATCATCCCCTTTATCCATGCAATGCTGAAGGTGATCTCATATTTTGTTTTTTATCAATGAATTACTGATAAATTAATTTATTAAATGGTTGCATCTTGAAAACTTCAGAAAGGCTGTGAATAATCCACATTCATCATGCCGAACACCGCGAGGAATCTAACACTGCAGATTTTTCACGATGTTCAAAATGACAGTTACTCAGAAATTTCTTAGCATTTTTCCGAATGATTCATTACTTATTGATTTAATAAGGATATGTATATTACGTTACGTTATATTCGCCGCCTTCTGATAATAGGCGTGTTAATTACCTGCTTATTGATCATTACTGCAGGATTCTTACTGCGTGGCAGCCTGCCGCACTATGATGGTGAAATGGTGGTGGCGGAATTATCCGCCCCAGTATCGATTGACAGAGATACGCTTGGCAGCGTTACTTTAACAGGTCAAAGCCGCGTGGATCTGGCCATGGCGATGGGTTACGTTCATGCACAGGAACGCTTCTTTGAGATGGACTTAATGCGCCGGCAAGCTGCCGGTGAATTAGCAGAATTATTCGGCACCGGTTTGATTACGCATGACCGCAGGGCACGTCAGTTTCGTATGCGATCACGCGCTGCAGTGGTATTACAGCAACTTCCTGCCGAGCAACTGCACTTACTGGATGCGTACCGGATCGGCGTCAACCAAGGCATGCAAGCGCTGACTGTGAGTCCTTTTCCGTACCTGCTGACACAGACCCAACCGGCTGCGTGGCGCAATGAAGACAGCATTCTGGTGATATTCGCGATGTTTTTCACCTTGAATGAATCAAATATTTATCGTGAACTAAAGCTGTCCAGCATGCGCGCAGCATTACCCGACTCGGTTTATCAATTTCTGACCATGCAGGCGGGCAGCTGGGATGCGCCACTGATCGATGAACCGTTTGCATTGCCGAAACTACCGTCAATCACTGATATTAACCTGCAAGCACTGGATGAGCATTTATTCAAAGACGATCACTTGAATACTGAATATGCGCCAGGAAGTAACAGTTTTGCGGTTTCCGGTGCGTTAGCCGATGGCGCTGCCTTGATCGCGAATGACATGCATCTGACATTACGGGTACCCAACATCTGGTTTCGGTCACGTCTCATTTATCCATCCACGACATCCTCGGATCATCATGACATCACAGGCATCAGTTTGCCGGGTCTGCCTTCGATCATCATCGGATCGAACCGCCATATTGCCTGGAGTTTTACCAACAGTCATGGTGATTTTGCTGACTGGGTTCGGGTAACCCTAGATGAAAAAGATCACACACGTTATCTCAGCGCAGCGGGCTGGAAACCGCTCAATACCATTCAAGAGACGATCCATGTTCGCGCTGCTCTGGATGAAATTCTCACTATTTCTGAAACCGAGTGGGGACCCATCATGGCGCAAGATCATGACAAAACCCCTTTGGCGCTAGTCTGGACGGCACTGCAACCCGAAGCCATCAACCTTAAGCTGATTGAGCTGGAACACGCACAGACGGCCGAACAAGCTACAAAAATTGCACAATTGGCCGGTATGCCCGTGCAGAACTTTATTGTCGGCGACCGCAACGGCGATATCAGTTGGACGTTCGCAGGGCGCATTCCCAGTCGATCCGGCAATTATGACCCGCAACTGCCTGCCGATTGGAGCATCTCCGATACCGGCTGGAACGGCTGGCTGGACGCCGAACACTATCCGTTAATCAACAATCCCGCATCACAGCGACTGTGGTCTGCCAATTCCCGCGCAGTCTCGGGCAATCAGCTTGCGCTGCTAGGCAATGGCGGTTACGACCTGGGTGCCAGAGCCACGCAAATCCGCGATAGTTTATTGGCACGTGATCAATTTACCGTTGCAGACATGCAAGCGATCCAATTGGATGATCGCGCACTGTTATTAACACGCTGGTATCAATTGTTAAAAACCACCCTGGAAGCGGCTGACGACGATAATTTGCCGTGGGTTGCCGTGATGAAAGCTGCGCTAAACGACTGGGATGGACATGCCGCGGCGGATTCTGTTTCTTATCGCGCAGTCCGCACATATCGTTATGAAGTCATGAAAACCGTGTTAAACGGCTTCGCCGCTCAAGTCAGACAACAAGATGCAACTTTCAAATTACCCAGACTCAGCCAGGGAGAGCTGATCGTATGGCAATTGCTTGAGCGCCAGCCTCAGCACTTGCTGCCGGTGCCGTATAGAAATTGGGAAGAATTGCTATACCTTTGTGCTCAGGTTGTTGCGGTGCAACTGCAGCAAAACGGCGGTATTACTGAACGCAACTGGGGGGAATATAACGCTGCACGCATCCGCCACCCGTTCAGCCAAAAATTGCCCGCATGGCTTGCGCAATGGCTCGACATGCCGAATGATCCGCTGCCCGGCGACCATAATATGCCACGCGTTCAATCCCCTGATTTTGGTGCCTCGCAACGTTCAATCGTCGCTCCCGGCCAAGAAGAGAATGGTTATCTGGATATGCCCGGCGGACAAAGCGGACATCCGCTGTCACCGTATTATGGCAGCGGCCATGCCAATTGGGTTAGTGGAAAACCGACACCGTTTCTTCCTGGAAAGCCTGAAAGGCAGATGAAGTTGATTCCAGCAGATTGATAGTTTGCTGGTTCTGTCCATACAGGATGAAAGATGCTAAAAACAAAGCCATAGACAGCGTGCAATGCGGTGAGCATTCACTGCAGCGCAAAGATCAGAATGTCACATTGCCCGCGACCAAACCGGTACCATCATTATGCGTCACGATACCCAGCACCTGGATATCCGTTGCAACGATGGTATCATCGCCGCCGGATCCGGCGGTATACAGCACCATTGCAGTCTGCGTAGCTGAGAAATTGATGACAAACAGGTGTTCTTCGCCGGTTGCAATGCCGGTAAAGTCGATTTCTTCCCCCAATTCGGTTAAAACATTGGTTAGTCCTGCCGTCGTAAAATCGGCCAGTACAAGCTCGATTTCCGCATCCAGCAGCACGGTGGCTTCCTGATTCGTACCACCGACAATGGCTTGATTTCCCAAATCTGCACTATTACTCGTCGAATAATCCAGCGTACCGTCACTATCATCATCCAACAGTGTTTTAAGCGCTCCTGAGACCTGAATCAGGTCGTCCGTAGCCGTGTTGGCATTAGCATCAAATTGGGTAATTGAGTCTGCACCGCTATTCGCACCGGCTGCAGCGCCATCCGAGACCGTGCTATAAATGACTGTTTGGCGGGCATTATCATTGGCACTACTGCCGAGCGGAATGGTATCAGCGCCTGCGCCACCCGTGATGCTGTCATTGCCTGCGCCGCTGGTCATACTGTCGTTGCCTGCGCCGCCGACAAGCGTATCGTTGCCCGTCCCTCCGGAAATCGTGTCATTACCGGAACCGCCGGTAATACTGTCATTACCTGTACCGCCGGTAATCGTAAAAACACCATCGGTTTCGGCATTGCCATTGAATGTCAGTACCCCTGAATTGGCGGCATTCGATAACGTCAAGGTAGCACCGGCTGCCACCAGCGTGTTTTGCGTCGTCATGGTAACAGCCGTATTGGTATTGCCAAGCGTAATGGCCTCAATGTTCTGGACATTATCAAAATCGTTTGCGGCAGTGAAGGTTGTATTGCCAGTT
>NZ_JAMWZS010000039.1 GCF_024282095.1 Nitrosomonas sp. | reverse complement strand
TTATCACGCCCGATATTCATCTATGTCAATGCCAAATCAGCTGACAAGCCAGAAATTAGCGAATTTGTTAATTTTTATATGAAAAATGCACCAGAACTGGTGACCGAAGTGAAATACTTCCCGCTGTCTAAAGAAGTATACGATCTCAATATCGAACACCTGAATAAGAAAAAAATAGGTACCGTATTTAAAGGCAGTGGGATCAATATAAAACTGGAAGAAATTCTGAAATTGGAATCCAGTTTATAAACTTAAACCGGTTAGAATACCTTTCTACACTCAGATATCCTGTAGAAAATAATCATCACATCTCAAGGAAGTACTGATTAACTCACGAGCCGATATTTGGCTTAGAATTAATCAGTACTTCCTTTATTCATTATCGGGATTCAGGATCAATGGATTTTCTGCCAATTTTCCTCAATATTAATAACAAAACCTGCCTGGTAGTAGGCGGTGGCGAAGTTGCCGCACGTAAAATCATGCTACTGCTCGAGGCCGGCGCGCAAGTCTGCGTGGTATCGCCGGAACTGGATACAGCGCTAAATGAGTACCGGGTGCAGGGCAGAATTAACCATTATGCCGGCTATTTCCAACCTGAGCATCTGGAAAATATTGTCTTGGTCATTGCGGCAACGAATGATCGCACCGTTAACCAACAGATTTCCGAAGCGGCTCGGCAACGGCAGATTCCGGTCAATGTGGTGGATGATCCGGATTTATGCACCTTTATCATGCCTTCCATCGTAGACCGGTCGCCGTTACTGATTGCCATATCCAGCGGCGGACAATCCCCCGTGCTGGCCAGATTACTGCGTGCCCAACTGGAAATCATGATACCGGCCGCTTATGCACGCCTTGCTGCGATTGCCGGAAAATTCCGTCAACACGTCAAGCAGCATTTCACACACCCGGAAAAAAGACGCATTTTCTGGGAAAAAACTTTGCAAGGCCCGCTGACTGCAATGGTATTGGCCGGAAAGGATCAAGCCGCCCAGGATTATCTGCTGCAATCATTGCAGCAAGAAAACGACGCACCACCACAAGGTGAGGTTTATCTGGTAGGCGCGGGACCTGGAAGTCCTGATCTACTGACTTTTCGCGCCATGCGCCTGATGCAACAAGCCGATGTCGTGGTGTATGACCGTCTGGTTTCACCCGCCATTCTTAATCTAGTGCGTCGCGACGCCACTCGTATTTATGCAGGTAAGGAGCGTAACCGCCACACGCTGAAACAGGAATCCATCAATCAACTGCTGGTACGGTTGGCTCAGGAAGGTAAGCGCGTACTCAGACTGAAAGGCGGCGACCCTTTTATTTTCGGGCGCGGCGGCGAAGAAATTGAAACGCTGGCGTCGCACCATATTCCCTTTCAGGTAGTTCCCGGCATTACCGCCGCATCCGGCGTTGCGGCCTATGCAGGCATTCCACTCACGCACCGGGATTATGCGCAATCCTGTATTTTTGTCACCGGCCATCTTAAAGACAACACCATTGATCTCGACTGGCCCTATCTCGCACGCCCTAACCAGACTATTGTGATTTATATGGGACTGCTGGGTCTGCCTGTTTTATGCCAGCAACTGATCACTCATGGTCTGCCGGACACGACGCCTGCCGCGATCGTTCAACAAGGCACGACACAGCAACAAAAAATCGTTACCGGAACCCTCAACACACTGCCCAGGCTCACCGCCGCTGCTAATTTGACCCCCCCCACACTGATCATCGTCGGCGAAGTGGTCAAACTGCACAAAACGCTGGCGTGGTTTGAACCGACTCAAGAAACTGCTCAAGCCGATATTATGCCATTGGAACCGGAAGCCTAGAAAATACTGATGAATAACGAACTGGGATACTTATGGCGTTAAAACCGACCATTTACAAATTTAAAATCGCATTGACCGATCTCAATCGTAATTATTACGACACGCTCAACCTGACCATCGCCCAGCATCCATCAGAAACGCTTGAGCGCATGATGGCGCGTATCCTTGCATTCTGTATCAATGCGCAGCAATCTCTGTCATTTACCAAAGGATTAAGTAGCGCTGAAGAACCTGATTTATGGGTACACACCTTAGATGGTCGAATCGCTTTATGGATCGATGTCGGAGAGCCCGCTGCCGATCGCATCAAAAAAGCAACCCGACTCGCACAAACCGTCAAAGTGTACAGCTTTAATTCCAAATCGGACGTCTGGTGGATACAGGAGCGGGAAAAATTCAGTCAACTGACCGCACTGATTTTTCAGTTCCAATGGAAAGATATTCAAGCGCTGACAAAGATGGTGCAAAGAACCATGGACATATCCGTCACCATTACGGAGAATTCCGCCTATGTCGCTACGGAATCGGGGGAATGCGAGGTAAGTTGGGCACCTTTATAGGCTCTTTGTTGCATAAAAATAGATAATTATCTGTAAGTAGTTTGGCGTATTCAGGAAAAGAATTGAATAAGCACTGACAATATGCATCATTGAAATGACCACTTCCGGCCAATTACTTTCGGAGACGTTCTCCCCTCAAGCGACAGAAGTCGATCCCTTTCCAATCCTTCGCGCTCAAGAAAATAGCTCAATTGCAAGATATACCCACTAGTCTCTATAGTTAAGAAATGGCTATCGGTAGTTGCCTAATTAATATACTTTATCGTCTGCAAGTTACGCTGATTAGAGCGCGTTTGAACTGTCAGGGACTGATTGAGAGTCCTGAACTTTTTCATTAAAATCGACATTTAAGTCAGCGAACGAAGTAAAAAGTCCCCCATTTTTGCAAGCAAAATAACAAGCAACGAGAAAATCTCATGACAATAGAAGGTCACCAAAAGAATATTAGGGATCTGATTATGGGCGATAATATGTCCTTCCATATTCCCATTTATCAGAGAACTTACACATGGCAAGCGAAGACGGAGGTCGACAAGCTAATAGATGATATTGTTGAGTTCGCGGAAGAGCACGAGGGAAATTCCAAGGCTGATTACTACATTGGTAACATAATTGTAAAGAATCAGACTCGTGGATTCGTTACTGAGCGAGTAGTAATCGATGGTCAGCAGCGAATTACGACTACTATCTTGATTTTATGCGCGATCCGATACCTCTATCTTTCAAAGATAAAAACTGAGAATGCGCTCGAATCAGCCCGGGCGATATGTAGAGCATTGTTCAGTCAGGAGGGAGATCATATCAGAATCAAGCTTAATAACATGGAGCATCAAAGAACGCTCAATACGTTATTATCCGGTGAACTTCTGACAATTGATTTGACCGATCGGTCGACAAACTATTGGAAAAACTACAATCACATCGTTAGAAGATTCGAAGCTTGGAACGAATATCACCTCCAAAGGTTTGTTGACACTCTCGAAAGAGTTAAAGTCGTCGTAATCTTCCTCGACGAGGATCAAGATGAGAACTCGGTTTTTGAATCGATTAATTCATCTGGCAAACGACTTTCTGGTTCCGATCTCATAAAAAATTTTATTTTTACATTTAAGAGATTTCAGGTTACGCACCACGAGGAAAAGCAACTCATCGAGTTATACACAAATAAGTTCGAGGCATTATTTACTAATTTGGCGGAAAGAGAAGACGATATTGAGGCTTTCTTCCGCGAGTATCTTGCCGTGAAGACTGCTGAGAAAGTCACAAAAGATCCGAAGGTTGTTCATCATGCATTTAAGAAATGGGTCGGTGATATCGTTGATTTTGGAACTTGCAAACAACTTATCCTGGATCTTATTAAATGGGGAACGATCTACCAGACTCTTCGAGTCGGCTCTCATCCTGATATTGACAAAAATTCACTAGGATATTTACGCACATCATTTTTTACATATGCCACACTACTCATGGATATTGTGGAAAAATTATCCAAAATTGAAGAAGGAAAAATTGTTGTTTATGACAAGCAGCTTCTGAATAATGCAATTAATAAGGTTGCGGCATATGATGCTTGTCGTTTCCTTTCCGGCGATCCAGCAAAGGTCATTACTCGATTTATTCCCACGATTCCCAAGAAGCTGGAAGCCAAAGATCTAAACTACTGGCATGATTACGCCGCTGCATTTGAGATACTCGTTACATCTACAACTGAAGGATACAGGCAACCAAGTGTTGGATTGATTGAGCGAAGAATAACGGACATTGATCTGTACAGAAATCAGAAACAACTTCTCCGGTTTCTTGTTCTTGTGGAGAATCTAGGCCAAAACGAAATCATTTCATTTGATACCGGACTTAAGGGGTGTCAGATTGAGCATATTATGCCCCAGACTCTGAATGGACACTGGTCTGGCATTCCAGAGACCACACACCAACAATATATACATACCTTGGGTAATCTCTCTATCACTTTTGATAATCAGGGATTGAGCAACAAGGGGTTTTCTGAGAAAAAGAAGCTGCTTGCAGAAAAATCACGGATTCGCCTTAACCAAATGCTGCTGGATTACGAAGTGTTTGACGAGTCAGCAATCAAAGATCGGGCTCATAGGATTCTAGAGAAGTTCTTTAAAGGATATTGCATTGAGCGGTCTAGTTCTGATAGTAATTTTGAGCCAATCCCTGCAGAGATCACCCCGAAGATATGGCTGGAAAGCGTTCGCCTAACCAATGACGCTTCCGATTTGAAAGGTCTTAATAACCCTCAATCGTGGAAATCTATTTGTGACTTCCTTGAAATTGACGTGGGCCAGGACTCTGCCCATAGACGTCTTGAACAATGGCGCCAGAGAAATAAACCTCAATGGCCTAGCGCTTTTTGACTATGAGTATAACCACACACTTATAAGATATGTTGCGCACATTATATGCGATTAAATGATGTATGTAGAGCGTACAGACCATAAGTAGCCGATCAGGATGCGATGTTCAGCGGAAGCCGCTCTCCCTTTGCAACACAACCTTTAACCGCTACGTGAAAGACGGTCTAGTTTATCTCACTGACACTCTAAGCCAAAGTGTCGAGACCAGCAAAAGGTGGAATTCAATTAATCAATGTCAAATTGGTCAATTCAATCACTTGCAAAACCACCCTGCCGGATCACCAACAGGGCAGCAAAGCATTTATTTCCCAATAATTCAGACTAATCCGCTTGTCTTCTCAAGAAAGCCGGTATATCCATTGGATCAACACCTGATTGACGCATTGCTGCCACTGTAGCATTGCTTCTTCTGCCTGTACGCATCACTGCCGGTTCTTCCGCTGCATAGATCGAATCCCGATCGTCTGTCCCTGTGCGGCTATGAATCATCGTCAAAGGTGTGCTTTGGCTCTGACTTGCAATGCTGCCCAATCCAGTGGCCACCATGGTCACACGTAAGTCTTCCGTCATATTCTCATCAATGACGGTACCCACAATGATAGTTGCATCTTCGGCTGTGAGATTCTTAATGGCATTCATCACTTCATGCACTTCGCGCATTTTTAATGATGAGCTGGCAGTGATATTGACCAGAATGCCGCGCGCGCCCGACAAGGAAATATCTTCCAGCAACGGACTTGAAACCGCACGTTCTGCCGCAACGCGGGCACGATCAACACCGGCTGCGATGGCTGAACCCATCATCGCCATGCCCATTTCCGACATCACGGTTTTCACGTCGGCAAAGTCAACGTTAACCAGCCCTGGACAATTAATCACTTCGGCAATACCGGCGACTGCACCATAAAGCACGTCGTTAGCCGCTTTGAATGCATCCAGCATGGAAATGTCATTACCCAACACCATCATAAGCTTATCGTTAGGGATTACAATCAATGAATCAACATGCTGTGACAGTGCTTCCATACCTGCCTTCGCGGCGACCAGGCGTTTTCCTTCGAATGCAAACGGCTTGCTGACAACCGCCACAGTCAAGATACCCATTTCTTTGGCAACTTGCGCGACCACCGGTGCTGCGCCCGTTCCCGTTCCACCCCCCATGCCCGCGGTGATAAACAGCATATCCGCGCCTTGAATCATCTCTGCGATGCGATCACGATCTTCAAGTGCGGCTTCGCGGCCAATCTCAGGATTTGCCCCTGCACCCAGTCCTTTGGTAATCCCTGTGCCCAATTGCAATATCGTCGGCGCTCTATTACCTTTCAATGCCTGCGCATCAGTATTCATACTGATGAACTCAACACCTTGCATGCCGTTCTGGATCATATGATCCACCGCATTGCTTCCACAGCCACCCACACCGACAACTTTGATGACCGCTTCTTGAGTTTCGTTATTCATGATTTCGAACATAATGTTTCTCCTTTAGTACATTGAAATTAAAGCCACCTGACAGCTTACACACCCTGAAAATTTCTCATTAAAAATTTCTTTGAAACCATCCTTTCATTCTCGAAAGAATCTGCTTGGCGGAACCGCCTTGCAATTTTGAACCTTGCTGATGCTGCATTTGCTCGATACCGGCAATAATCAAGCCAATACCCGTAGAATACCGCGGTGTATGAATCACTTCCTTTAAATTGCCATGGTAATTAGGCAGACCTAATCGCACCGGCATATGAAAAATTTCCTCACCCAATTCCACCATCCCCCGTAATGAGGCAGAACCACCTGTAATGACTATGCCTGATGAGAGCAATTCTTCAAATCCACTGCGGCGCAGTTCGGCCTGCACCATAGAGTAAAGCTCCTCCACCCGCGGCTCGATCACCTCCGCCAATGTTTGCCTGGAAAGCTGGCGCGAACCGCGATTACCCACATCAGGAACTTCCACCATTTCCTGGGTATCCGCCAGACTTCTCAAGGCGCAGCCATAACGGCATTTGATGTCTTCAGCGCTCTTGGTCGGGGTACGCAATGCCATCGCAATATCATTGGTGACTTGATCGCCGGCAATCGGAATGACTGCTGTGTGCCGAATTGCGCCATTGGTGAACACTGCGATATCCGTCGTGCCGCCACCGATATCCACCAGACAGACACCCAGGTCTTTTTCATCGTCGGATAATACGGCCATCGCGGATGCCAACGGCTGCAGTATCAAATCCCGTACTTCAAGACCACAGCGATGCACACACTTCATAATATTCTGTGCCGCAGAAACCGCACCGGTCACGATATGCACTTTTACTTCCAAGCGTATGCCGCTCATCCCTACCGGTTCGCGCACATCTTCCTGTCCGTCGATGATGAATTCCTGGTTCAGGATATGCAGGATTTGCTGATCCGCCGGTATGTTCACCGCTTTTGCCGCTTCCATCACCCGCTCCACATCTTTTTCCGTGACTTCTTTATCTTTGATGGGAACCATGCCGTCTGAATTGAAGCCTTTGATATGGCTGCCGGCGATTCCTGTATAAACCTCATGAATCTTACAATCCGCCATTAATTCCGCTTCTTCCAGCGCTCGTTGAATGGCATTCACTGTGGTTTCGATATTGGCCACCACGCCTTTCTTCAATCCACGCGAAGGGTGACTACCCAAGCCGATCACTTCGAAGCTCCCATCCGGAATGACTTCTGCAACGACAGCAACAATTTTTGATGTGCCAATATCGAGGCCAACAATCAGGTTTCTGTTTTCCCTAGCTTTGTTCATCGAGTTATCTCTCTCCCTGGTCTCACGTTTCTCTCTTCGAACCGGATTTACGCGGTACATGCTGCATCACTTCGGGCACGCGGATAGCAAAACCATTGGGATAGCGCAGATCGACATACGCCAACGGCCCTTCCTGGTTGAATCGCGCAATACTGTGGTTATAGACTGAAACATAACGAACCAACCTTTCTTCCGTCTCATCACGTCCTAACTCCAGTACCGTCCCAGTATTCAACTGAATGCGCCAGGCATAGCGCGGCGTCAGATTGATTTGCACAATAGATTGCTGTAATGGCGCCAGTATCTTGCTGAAGCGGCGATATCGCTGTGCAACTTCCGGTGCGCTTGCCTCTTTAGGGCCGGTAAAAACAGGCAAATCTCTATCCACTGTGACGCGAAATACCTCGCCATAAGTATTGACTAATGCATGACTCCCCCAATAGGCCAGTGCCTGGTGTTCTTCCAGCGTTACATTCAAACCATGAGGCCATTCCCTCTTTACCTTTGCATCACGCACCCAAGGCAATTTTACAAAAGCTTCGCGCACTTCAGTGAGATTCACTGAAATAAAATTTCCTTTGATGTCATGTTTTGTCAGCTGCTCAATCTGCTCACGCGTAATATTCAACAATTCCTTGGCATCTTTTTTTGCACCATCCACAATGTGAATATTAATTTCTTTAATGGGGAAAAACGGCGGCTTGATCAGCTGTAAACCGATTGCATACAAGATCATTATTGCCACTAAAGTAAACAATGTCCTGGACAGCAAATTGAGCGCCTGATAGTTATTCCACATGAGATAGCGCCAGTATTTTTATGACCAAATCTTCAAAAGAAATTCCCGCTGCGCTTGCTGCCATCGGTACCAAACTGTGGCTTGTCATACCGGGAGAAGTGTTGGCTTCAAGAAAATAGAATTGTCCTGCCTGGTCGAGTATCAGATCAATCCTGCCCCAGCCCTCACACCCCAGCACTTTATAGGCCTGCAATGCCTGAGCCTGGATCGCCGATTCCTGTTCATGCGGCAAACCGCTTGGACAGAAATAGCTCGTATCACTCGAAAAATACTTGGCTTCATAATCATAAAGCTCACCAGCTATTTCAATTCTTACGATTGGCAGCGGCGTTTCTCCCAGAACAGCCACTGTCAATTCCTTGCCAGCAATAAATTCTTCAGCAAGCACCAAAGCATCATGCTGTGCCGCCAATTGATACGCTGCTACCAAATCCTGCTGATGACGCACTTTACTTAAACCGATCGTGGAACCCTCACGTGCCGGTTTAACGATCAACGGCAAGCCCAGTGTTGCAACGATTTCTTCAAAATTGCTGTCAGCCTGCAGTAGCACATAACGAGGAGACTGAATACCGGCTGCCTGCCACACCAATTTGGTGCGCCATTTATCCATGGCCAACGCACTGGCCATCACACCACTACCGGTATAGGGCAGTCCCATCAATTCAAGCGCACCCTGGATCGTACCATCTTCACCAAAACGTCCATGCAGCGCGATAAAGGCCCTATTGAAGCCTTGATACAACAGCTCTTCCAATGCTTGTTCTGCCGGATCAAATGGATGCGCATCGACACCACTGCTGCGCAGCGCACCTAGAACAGCCTGCCCACTTTGCAATGACACCTCGCGCTCTGCAGACCGACCGCCCAGTAGTACTGCCACTTTGCCGAAATTGTGCGCAATCACGATGAGCACCTCCCGGCATCACCGATAATCCGTACTTCCTGGATTAACTCAATCCCTGTTTCTTTCTTGACGCAGTCTTGTACCAGCATGATCAATGCTTCAATATCAGTCGCGCTGGCATTGCCCGTATTGACGATAAAATTGGCATGCTTGGGTGAAACCATGGCGCTACCGATGCACCGCCCCTTCAAACCGCAGGCCTCGATCAAACGCGCTGCATAATCTCCGGGTGGATTGCGAAATACCGAACCTGCGTTCGGCTGATTGAGCGGTTGAGTATCAATACGTCGCGCCAATAATTGCTTGATTTTTTGCCGGGATTCCGTTTGATTGCCACGTAACAGTCTAAAATATCCGCCGGCAAACCATTCAGATTCGGCTATGTTGATTGATATCGGTTGCAGTTTCACACTACGATAACCAATCTTGTATTCTTCAGGCTGACGTACCAGCACATCACCGCCGTGATTAATAACCTGCACACGCGCAACAATCTCCCAGGTTTCTGATCCAAAGCACCCGGCATTCATTGCGAGCGCTCCGCCCACCGTACCTGGTATACCCGCCAAAAACTCTGCACCCGCCAAATCATGCTTAGCCGCAAATCGTGCAACTTTTGCACAAGCCACACCGGCACCTGCATAAATCAATCCACCCAAACTATCCTGTTCCAGCCATTGCAAATCATTCAGTTGCGCATGAACTGCCACTACAGTACCGCGCAGACCACCATCTCTAATCAGCAGATTGCTGCCCAATCCGATCACATGCACCGGTTCATCCGCCGGCAAACGCTGTAAGAAACATGCAAAGTCAGCCAGATCCGCCGGTATGTAATAGCGCTCAGCGCAGCCTCCGGCACGCCACGAAGTATGCTTACTCATGGGCTCATTGGCACGCATTTCTCCACGCATTGCATGCACACCCAATTTATCCGTCAATTGACCGGCTACTGCCATATCGAGTCCCGTGCTGTGTGACAAATCGATCATCCCGCATTGATGCTCAGTGTTCATAGCCATTCACTACAATCAGTTTGTTTCTCATTTGTGCAATACTCGGAGCCACCTTGGCAATAGAGCCTGCGCCCATCACCAGAACCACATCGCCATCTTGCACAACATCCAATATGGCAACCGGCACATCGCTCACCGCTTCAACATAAATGGGTTCCACCTTTCCCTGCACCCGGATTGAACGTGCCAATGACTTACTATCCGCTGCAATAATGGGATCCTCGCCTGCCGAATACACTTCCGTTAGCAACAGCACATCCACTTGGGATAGCACTTTAATAAAACCTTCAAATACATCTCTGGTGCGCGTATAGCGATGCGGTTGAAATGCCAGCACCAAGCGCCGACCAGGAAAAGCGCCGCGGGCGGCTTTTATGGTCGCTTCCATTTCTACCGGATGATGGCCATAATCATCAATCAGCGTAAAACTCTTCTGCGCGGATATTTTAATCTCGCCGTATTGCTGAAAACGCCTTTCCACACCTTTAAATTCCGATAGTGCCTTAACAATCGCCGCGTCCGGCACACCAATCTCATTGGCAACCGTAATTGCCGCCAATGCGTTTTGTATGTTGTGTAATCCGGGCAAATTCAGCGTGATATCCAGTTTGCGCGCTGAACCATTCACACCCACTACCGCGGTAAATTTCATTTGATTGTGATGATGCCGAATGTCGATAGCACGAACTTGCGCGTCCTCGGATAACCCGTACGTAGTAATCGGTTTGGTAATCTCCGGCATCACTTCGCGCACATTCGGATCATCCATGCACAATACCGCCATGCCGTAAAAAGGCAGATGCTGAACAAATTCCACAAACGTCTGTTTTAATCGGTTGAAATCATGGCCATACGTTTCCATATGGTCAGCGTCAATATTGGTTACCACCGTCAGTACCGGCTGCAAATACAAGAACGAGGCATCCGATTCGTCGGCTTCAACAACAATGAATTCACCGCTGCCTAGTTTGGCGTGGCAGCCTGCCGCTTCCAATTTTCCACCGATGACAAACGTCGGGTCCATATCCGCCGCCGCAAGTATACTGGCTATCAAACTGGTAGTGGTGGTTTTTCCATGGGTGCCCGCTATCGCTATGCCTCTGCGTAATCTGAGCAATTCAGCCAACATCAAAGCACGTGGAACAACGGGGATATTTTTGTGCTTTGCTGCGATGACTTCAGGATTGTCAGGCTTGACTGCGGTAGAAGTAACCACCGCATCCGCACCCGCTATCTGCCGGCTTTCATGGCCTACATATACTGTCACACCTAGGTTGCTCAAGCGTTGAATGACCGGACTGTCGATCAAATCGGAGCCACTGACCTGGTAACCCAGGTTGACAAAAACTTCAGCAATGCCGCTCATTCCCGCACCACCAATGCCAACAAAATGAATGTGTTTGACTTTATGCTTCATGCCGCGCTCCACTGAGTTCAATACAAGCTTCAGCCACCACCCGGGTCGCTTCTGGTTTTGCCAGATCGCGTGCAGTCATTGCCATCGTGAGCAATTTTTCCCGTGTCAGACTCACCAACAGCTCCGCCAGCCTTGGCGCGGTTAATTCATGCTGCGGCATCAGTACGGCCGCACCGTGGTTGGAAAGAAACCTGGCGTTACTGGTTTGGTGATCATCAACCGCATGAGGATAGGGCACCAATATGCTGGCAGCCCCTGCGGCACTTAATTCAGCAATCGTCAACGCACCGGCACGGCACACTACCACGTCACAAGCGCCATAGCGTTCTGCCATATCATCGATAAATGCCAGCACTTCGCCTTCCAGCTGCAGGTCTGCATACATTTTCTTCACAGCTTCCCAATGCGTTGTGCCTGCTTGATGGACGATGGATGGACGAAGGTTGTTGGGCATCAATTTTAACGCTTGCGGCACCATAGTATTTAAAATTTGTGCGCCAAGGCTGCCGCCGACAACCAATAATTTCAATTTCCCCTCACGTCCCAGGAAACGTTGCTGCGGTGTCTTTATCTGCGTAATCTCCAGACGCACCGGATTACCCGAAAATACTGTTTTTGCTGTGCCCGCATGAATCGCATCCGGAAAACCCAGCATGACTTTGTCTGCCAATTTCGCCAGAATCTTGTTGGTTAATCCTGGCAGCGCGTTCTGTTCATGAATAATCAATGGCTTATTTAATAAGGATGCCATCATGCCGCCTGGAAAAGCGGGGTATCCGCCCATGCCCAACACCACATCAGGCTTTACACGACGCAAGATACTGATACTCTGCATAAATGCTTTGATTAACCGCAGCGGCAACATAAACCAGGTAGTCAATCGCTTACCTCGTAACCCGGAAAAACTGATGACTTCTGTTTCATAGCCATATTGTGGAACCAGCTTCATTTCCATACCCGCCTGAGTTCCCAGCCATACAATACGCCAGCCCAATCCTTTGAGATAATCGGCCACCGCCAATCCTGGAAACACATGCCCCCCAGTGCCGCCCGCCATAATCAGAATGGTGCGCGGTCTCATACCGGAAGCCCTCGCAAACGTTGACGATTTTCCCAATCAATGCGTAGCAGCACCGCTAAAGCAATACAATTCGCCGTGATGCTGCTACCGCCAAAACTCAACAACGGCAGCGTTAATCCTTTGGTAGGCAAAACGCCCATATTGACGCCCATATTGATCAGTGCCTGCAAACCGATCCAAACCCCGATACCTTGCGCCACCAGTGCTGCGAATGGCGATTCCAGCTTCGCGGCCAGACGACCGATGACAAAGGCACGCTTAATCAGCCACATAAACAAGATGATTACTGCAGCAACACCGACAAAACCCAATTCTTCAGCTAACACCGAAAGTAAGAAATCTGTATGCGCTTCAGGTAAATAAAATAATTTCTCGACACTGCCTCCCAAACCGACGCCCAACCATTCACCCCGTCCGAATGCGATCAGTGCATGACTCAATTGATATCCTTTGCCGTAAGGATCAGCCCAGGGATCCATGAATGCCACCACGCGATCCAGTCGATAGGGAGCACTCAAAATCAAGCCATACAAACCGGCAGCAAGAATAATGATGAGCCCGATAAATATTTTCAGACTGACGCCACCGAGAAATAAGACAGACATGGCCAGCGCTGTCACGACAAAGAAAGCCCCGAAATCCGGTTCCAGCAATAATAGAAATCCCACGATGGCCAACACTGTGGTGATAGGAAGAAATCCTTTCAGCAGATAACTCAGATCCGCTGCCTTACGGTTCACATAGTCAGCCGCATACAACACCATCACAAACTTCATGAATTCAGATGGCTGTAAATTCACTACATACAGTGAAATCCATCGCTGGCTGCCGTTCACTTCATGACCAATGCCGGGAACAAGAACAAGTACCAGCAATAAAGTGCTCACCATGAACAAATAGCTGACATATTTTTGCCATATCTGCATGGGTACCTGAAAAGCGATAAATCCCAATATCAGTCCTACCGCCAAATAAATACTGTGCCGCAATAAATAGTGATATGCACGATCAGCACCAAATTGCGCTTCTGCAATCGCAATGGAAGCAGAATAAATCATGACCAATCCAATGCTCAGCAACAACAAAGCCGACCACACCAGTGCCTGATCAAAATCAGTCATCATTCTTGGCTTCTGATTGCTGGTTTGATAAATCATCAATTAATGCTTCTTCTGTCCAAAATTAAAAAACTTATTCTCAATATCTTTGACGGCCGCCACAAATACTTCTGCGCGGTGTATGTAATTTCTAAACATATCGAAACTGGCGCACGCTGGCGACAGCAAGACTGCATCACCCCCCTGTGCCAATAAAAAGCTTTTCTGCATTGCCTCTTCCATCGTGGCCGCAAAATGCAAAGGCACGCCACAATCCTGCAGCTCATGCGCGATGATTTCCGCATCGCGGCCAATCAGCACCACGGCGCGCGCATTATTTGCCACAGCTTGTTGCAGATGAGAGAAATCCTGTCCCTTACCATCACCGCCCGCTATTAAAATAACGTTTTGCTTCAGGCCATTGAGTGCTGCCACGGTCGAACCTACATTGGTACTTTTGGAATCATCATAAAAAGTGACGTCATTAAACGCCGCAACCTTTTCCATCCTGTGCGGCAAGCCCCGAAATTCCCGCAAAGCTGACAACAGTGGATTAACAGGCACGCCCAATGCACGGCACATCGCCAATGCCGCCAGCGCATTGGCGGCATTATGCAAACCATTCACAACCAATTCGGAGGTTTTGATCAACTGCGTATCACCTTCAACCAGCCATAGATCATCTTCATCCTGCACGATGCCGAAATCCGCTTGCGTGGGCGGCTCATCCAACCCAAACGTAATCTGCTTTCTACCCGTCAACGCCATCGTGCAAACAACCGGATCATCCCGATTCAAAACCTGTATGCCCGTATTCTTTTCATGCAAAAAGACCCTCGCTTTCGCTGCAGTGTAATCTTGCATACCGGCATAACGATCCAGATGATCTTCACTCACATTCAGTACAGTAGCCACATCTGCATTCAAATTATGCGTTGTTTCCAATTGAAAGCTGGACGTTTCAAGAACCCAGGCTTGTGGCCAATTACCTGCATCCATACGTTGCATCAGTGCAGTCAGAACAGCCGGGCCGATGTTACCTGCCACCTCCACATTCCAGCCTGCTGTCTTCAACATGGCACCTACCATGGCGGTAACCGTTGTTTTCCCATTGGACCCCGTGATGGCCGCAATCTTCGGTTTGGGCAGATTGCTCTGCTCAAGTGCCCAGATGAAAAGCACCATATCGCCAACAACCGGCACACCGCGCCGAATGGCTTGCTGCACGCAGGGATCCGCCAAGGGAACGCCCGGACTCATCGCAATCATGTCGATGCCATCAAAAATTCCGGTCTCAAACTTGCCTTTGTGAACTTGTAACGAAGGAAAAGCTGCCACGATTTCTTTCCAACCGGGCGGCTCCATGCGGCTATCCGCAACACGTACCTGTGCGCCCTGGCGTGACAGCCATTTCACCATGGACAAACCTGTTTCACCCATGCCCAGCACCAATACTATTTTACCTTGCAAATTCATCTTAGTTTTAATGTTGATAGTCCAAGCAATACCAGAATGAGCGTAATAATCCAGAATCTGACTACTACCTGATTTTCTTTCCAACCTTTCAATTCATAGTGATGATGCAATGGCGCCATGCGAAAGATACGCTTACCCAGCAACTTGAATGATGCTACCTGCAACATGACGGATAACGCTTCAACCACAAACACCCCGCCCATAATCACCAACACAATCTCCTGCCGCACAATCACAGTCACAATCCCCAAAGCAGCACCCAAGGCCAGCGCACCCACGTCACCCATAAATACTTCCGCGGGATAGGCGTTAAACCATAAGAATGCCAACCCAGCCCCGGCCAGAGCACCACAAAACACCGATAACTCTCCGGTATTAGGGATATAAGGAATCCCCAGATACTTTGCAAATACAACGTGTCCGGTGACATAGGCAAAAACAGCCAGTGCACTGCTGATCATGACAGTCGGCATAATCGCCAGCCCGTCTAATCCATCGGTGAGATTCACCGCATTACTGGTGCCCACAATGACAAAATACGCCAACACGACAAAACCGGTCACCCCCAGCGGGATGGCCACCTCCTTGAAGAAGGGCACGATCATGTCTGTTTGTGCCGGCAATTCAGCGGTTAAAGCCAGATACACCGCGACGACCACTGCGATCATTGACTGCCAGAAGAATTTAGCGCTTGCAGAAAGCCCTTTTGGATTGCGGTACACCACCTTCCGATAATCATCAATCCAGCCGATCACCCCAAAACCCAGTGTAGTCAGTAACACCACCCAGATGTACCGATTACTTAAATCAGCCCACAGTACAGTCGTCAATACCATGGACATCAATATCAAAGCGCCACCCATGGTAGGCGTTCCCGCTTTTACAAGATGTGTCTGCGGACCATCATCACGCACCGATTGCCCAATTTTGTAGGCAGTCAATTTTCGTATCATCATGGGACCGATAACAAAAGAAATAACAAGCGCCGTTAGAACAGCCAGCATGGCACGCAATGTAATGTAACTAAATACATTGAAAGCACGAATATCCTGAGCCAGCCATTGAAAAAATGCTAACAGCATAAAAACTCCGGTTGTTGTAATTTATTATTTAGCATTTATTCTTTATCTAAGCGTCAAACCTCGAGTTGCCTGACCACTCGCTCCATTTGCATAAAACGCGATCCCTTGATCAGCAAAGTGACATCATCCGCCAGTAAATGCTCAGCCACATCGAGTAATTCATCGATCGTATTAAAATGCTGCGCGCCTTTGCCGAATTCTTCCGTTGCATAAGCGCTGAGTTCACCCAGGGTCAGCAATTGATCCAGCCCTGCTTTGCGCGCATCCCTACCAATGGTGCGATGTAAATCAATGGCTGATTTGCCCAGTTCACCCATATCACCCAATACCAGTATTTTTTTCCCTTCGGTGGCGGCCAAAACAGCCAGCGCAGCCCGCACCGATTCTGGATTTGCGTTATACGTGTCGTCGATTAATCGCGCATGATGCAAACCGGATTTCTTTTGCATACGCCCTTGTACACCCTGAAAATTCTCCAATCCGGTCGCGATCAACTCTTTCTTGACGCCTAATGCTGCGGCGGCCGCCGCGGCGGCCAATGCGTTGTAGATATTATGCACACCGGGCACTTGCAGTTTCACTTCTGCAATCCCATCCGGCAATTTCAATTGAATTCTGCTCATCAGTGGATGCGTCTGATATTCCGCATTTATCCGGGCACTCTCGCGCAAACCAAAATCCATGATTTGCCGTGAACCTGCGCATTCCCGCCACAAGGGCGCATAGGCATCATCCGCATTAATAACCGCGATACCCTGCTGATCCAGCCCCTCAAAAATCTCCGCCTTGGCACGCGCCACAGCTTCAACCGAACCCAGTCCTTCAATGTGCGCCGCGCCTGCATTGGTGATGAGCGCAACCGTTGGTTTTGCCAGTTGGGTCAGATAGGAAATCTCGCCAATATGATTCATGCCCATTTCAATCACTGCATAGCGATGATGCTGACGCAACCGCAACAACATCTGTGGTACGCCAATCTCATTATTGAGATTACCTTCTGTCGCCAATACCTGATCCAATAAACCGTTTTCCTTGGATGCATCATGAATGGTGACTTGCCGCAGTATCGCTGCGATCATTTCCTTGACCGTGGTCTTGCCGTTACTGCCGGTGACTCCAACGATCGGCAGCGTGAACCGGCTCCGCCAGTACGCCGCTAATTGTCCCAGACCTAGTCGCGTATCGTTGACCCGAAGCAATGGCATGTTGATGGGAAGATCATGGTTATCAGCCACTTGGTTAATCATGATCGCAACTGCACCTTTTCCAACAGCGCCAGCGACAAATCTGCTGCCATCAAAATTTTCACCCGCCAAAGCAATAAATAAGCTGCCTTGCTTCAAGGTGCGACTGTCTGTACTCACGCCGGTAAATAGCGCGTCTTTTCCGTTCCATTCGGCATGCAATACCTGGGCGGCTTCCCGGACCATCATCATGTTTGCACTCGCACTTTCATGGCCAAATCCTTCAACACTTGCTGCACGACTTCAGCATCATTAAAAGGAATTTTCTGTCCCTGTATTTCCTGAAATTTTTCATGCCCCTTGCCTGCGATCAGCACGATATCACCCGGCTGAGCATTAGCGATTGCCTGATAAATCGCCAACGCCCGATCGGCTTCTATCTGATATTCACTGACACCCGCACCCATAGCAATATCTTTGATAATGCTGAGCGGATCTTCGGTGCGTGGGTTATCGCTGGTAAAAATCACCGCATCTGCCAGGCGCGTGGCGACTTCGCCGACCATTGCACGCTTCCCTGTATCGCGATCCCCGCCACAGCCCACGACACAATGCAAACGCGGGTTCGGCGAATTCACTGCTTTATTTTGATGGGTAGCGCGTAAAATCTCGCGTAACGTGCACAGTACTTTCTCCAGTGCATCCGGGGTATGCGCATAATCTACAATGACGATGGGTTGATCGGCTGCCGCATATTTTTCCATGCGCCCAGGGATAGGCCGTACATTTTGCAGTGCTTGAATTGCATCCGGCAGCTTGATACCACTTGCCAACAGAGCCGCTGCTACAGCTAATAGGTTGGATGCATTAAATTTACCCAGCAGATTAATTTTTAAATGTTCATGACAGCCTTCATATTCAATATCAAATTCAATGCCTTCGATATCCGATTTAAGGTTTGAACCATATACCATTCTAAAATGCTTTGAATAACAACCCAGTTCCGGATACCTGAATCCATAGCCGATTATTTTTGTGGTTTTATTCGCCAGCTGCCGGGATAACTCAACGCCCAGCACATCATCCATGTTAATCACCGCATACTTCAATTCCGGCCAGAAAAACAAACGCGCCTTGGCGGCTGCGTAGGCATCCATATCCTGGTGATAATCCAAATGATCGCGCGATAGATTCGTCAGCACGGCGACTGAAAACGTCGTTCCGTTAATGCGCTCTTGCGCCACGCCATGCGACGAAACTTCCATCACCACACTGTCAGCGCCTTGCTGTTTAAATTTTGCCAATGAGCGTTGCAATACCGTTGCATCCGGTGTTGTATTGGTAGCCGCTTCAAGCGCGCCATCAAAACCGTTCCCCAGCGTTCCCATTAGCGCGGTTTTCTTGTTCAGACTTGTCATGGCTTGCGCATACCAATGACAGCAGGATGTTTTACCGTTGGTTCCGGTTACACCGACCAGCCACAATCTTTGCGATGGATTACCATACACATAATTAGCAATCGAACCTGCGTTGGCCTTCAGTTCACTGATAGGCAGCGCAGGAATATGCCATTCAGGATTCCATGAAAAGTCTTGCGGATCCCACAAGACCGCATTGGCGCCAGCCGCTATGGCTTGTGGAATAAATCTACGCCCATCGTCTTTTTCTCCGGCATAGGCCAGAAAAGTATCGCCAGGCTTAATCTGCCGACTATCGATCACCAGATTTTTAATAGGCACGCCGACATCATCCAACACATGATGATCAAATAATTTTGATGTTTTTCTTTTCACAGTCATCAAATTCACCCCTCGTCATCCATTTCCGGTGTCGCAGTAAAGGTGACTACATTATTGGCCGGCGCATCCGGCGGAATGTTCATGATGTGCAAAGCACTGCTCATTACTTTACTAAAGACGGGCGCAGCCACGGCACCCCCGAAATATTTCCCTGCGGAGGGCTCATCGATCATGACTGCGATGATTAAGCGCGGATTTGACGCCGGCGCATAACCGACAAACGTTGAAATATAGTGTTTTTTGGCATACTGACCATCAATCAATTTATGTGCTGTTCCGGTTTTACCGGCAACACGATACCCATTGATTTGTGCTAACGGCGCTGTGCCGCCGGGCTTCGTCGCCATCTCTAACATATAGCTCATGGCCGATGCAGTGTCGCGGGAAATCACGCGTTGCCCCCTGACAGGCATATTCTGCTTCAGCAGCGATATGGGTTTTAATTCACCGCCGCTGGTAAAAATCGTATAGGCGCGCGCCAACTGCATCAAACTGGTCGAAATACCATGACCATAAGACATGGTCGCTTGCTCGATCGGACGCCACGTATTGTACGATCGCAGTATTCCGCTCGCTTCCCCTGGAAAACCGGAATTGGTAAGTATGCCAAACCCGGAGCGGTTAAACATTTCCCACATCGCCTGCGGAGGAAGAGACAAGGCTATTTTTGCCGTGCCAACATTACTGGATTGTTGAATTACCTGGGCGACCGTCAACTCGCCCTTGTTATTGACATCACGTATGGTTCTTCTTCCCACTTGCAGCATTCCCGGCGATGTTTGCATCACCGTATTGGAATTCACCTTGCCCACTTCCATGGCGATCGCTACTGTAAATGGCTTCAAGGTAGAGCCGGGCTCAAACGTATCAATCAGCGCGCGATTACGAATTTTTTCATTGCTGATGGTTGATCTATTATTCGGGTTATAAACCGGCAAATTAGTCAGTGCCAGTATTTCTCCCGTTTGTGCATCCAAAACAACGATACTTCCTGCCTTGGCTTTATTGAGCTTTACCGCTTCTTTTAACTCCACATGTGCGCGATACTGTATTCTTCGATCGATCGACAGAATTAAATCCTGTCCTTGTTTGGGTAGACGGATATTTTCAATATCCTCAATGATTCGCCCTTTATTATCTTTGATAACACGACGGCTTCCCAACTCACCGGCGAGTGTTTGCTGCCAACCCCGTTCGACACCTTCCTGACCTTCATCGTTAATATCTGTGAAACCCAATACATGCGCCGCAAACTCACCTTCCGGATAATAGCGTTTGGATTCGTGCGTCAAATATATCCCCGGGATCTTTAACTTCACTATTTTCTCGGCGATATCCGGCACTACTTGTCGTTTTAAATAAACAAACCGACTGTTTTTCCTGTTAATGCGTTCATCGATATCCTTACCATCTGCTTCAAGTAAAGTGGATAACTGCTTCAATTGCTCGGGCGTTATTTTGACCACTTTCGGGTCGACATATACGGATGCGATCGGCGAACTAATCGCCAGTATCTGTCCATTGCGATCGGCAATCATGCCCCGATCCGCATTCATCGCTACAATTCGGCTATAACGCGATTCCCCTTTTTCCTGCAAAAAATCATGATGCATTCCTTGTAAATAGACCGCACGTCCGATCAAACCCGTCAATCCCAAAACCAGCAAGCCAAACAGCAAGTGTGAGCGCCATGACGACAGTTTAATCTGCGGCTTATCATTTTTAATCATGGCTCAAGATCCTTGCGCCTGATCGATCATCCGCCGCACCTATCGACACAATCTGTATACTCGAAGCAGCAGGTACCATCATATTTAAGTGCTCCCTGGCAATACGCTCAATCCGTCCATGCATAATCAATGTGCTTTGTTCCAGCTGCAGCCTACCCCATTCCACATCCAATTTTTGCTCTATCTCTTTCTCATTCTCCAGCGCCATAAAAAGCTTACGAGCCGTATGCTGCGAGGTCACAACACCCAATGCACACGCGATCAACACAAACATGAAGAAAATGTTCAATTTGAACATTCAGATTACCCATTCAAAGTAATTCTTTCCGCCACACGCATGACAGCACTCCTCGCCCTTGCGTTTTTAGCCACTTCATTCTCACCTGGTTGTATTGCTCTTCCAATTAACTTTAATTTCTGTTTACTGAACCGTTGCAAATCTTTTTCCCGCAATGGTACGCCACGTGGTAATTCGTCCGCATTGGCTGCAGCGCGCATAAATTGTTTAACCATTCGATCCTCCAATGAATGAAAACTGATCACCACCAATCTCCCACCCGGATTTAATAATGCAATACACTGCGGCAAAACTAACGACAACTCCTCAAGCTCCTGATTGAGATAAATCCGTATCGCCTGAAAAGTCCGCGTCGCCGGATGCCGCATATTTTCCCGCTGCCGCTGGCGCACAACCGTTGCGACAATTTCGGCAAGTTGTAGTGTGGTAACAATAGGCTGCCGCGTTCTTGCCACAATAATCGCTCTTGCAATCTGCCGAGCATACCGTTCTTCGCCATATTCTTTTATCACCCTTTCCAATTGATCTTCTGCAACCGTAGCAAGCCACTCTGCCGCAGTCCGCCCATTGCTTGTATCCATGCGCATATCGAGCGGTCCTGCAGAACGAAAACTGAATCCACGCGACACTTCCTCCAATTGCGGTGAGGACACACCCAAATCCAGCAATACACCATCAATTCTCGCAACCCCCATCTCTTGCAACATTTGCTGCATTTTGGAAAAACCACCATGCTGAATGCAGAATCGCCCATCTTCAATTGCTTCACCTGACAAAACTGCAGCAGGATCCTTATCAAAAGCGATTAACCGGCCATTCTCACCAAGCTGCGACAGAATCAGACGGCTATGCCCACCACGTCCAAACGTTGCATCCACATAGATACCATCTGGTTTTATCGCCAATGCATCAACCGCTTCATGCAGCAACACCGAAATGTGCATCTGCCCCTTTTATTGCGCCATCACAGCGAAAAACCATCCAACTCAGGTGGCATACCACCATCCTTGAAAGCCAGCGCATTTTCAATCTGTAGATTCCACTGCTCCTCATCCCATAATTCAAATTTCGCGCCTTGACCAACCAATACCACTTCTTTGGACAAGCCGGCAAATTGACGCAATGGCGGTGACACCAAGATACGACCAGCAGCATCCATCTCGACATCGCTGGCGTTACCCACCAGCAATCGCTGCAAGCTACGAGTTCTCGGATCAAAACTAGAAAGATTATTGAGTTTTTGTTCTATCGGTTCCCAGGCTGGCTGAGGATAAATTAACAAACACTTTGAAGGATCAGCGGTAACAATCAAACGCCCCTCGCAAAAAGACATCAGTCCACCACGGTATCTTGCTGGCATCGCGAGCCTACCTTTTGCATCCAGACTGAGTTGCGTGACGCCACGAAACATGCTGTCTCCTCATATTACGGAAAATCGAGATTCACTAAATTTTCCCACATTTCCCCACCACTTCCCACTTTAATCAAAAAAAACGCGATAGTCAAGCAGAAATATGGAAATTTATAGTTATACGACAAAGACTTAATGACAATGCCAGCTAAGATTTAATTAACAACAAAATATCCTAATAAATAAGACAGATAGAATAAAAACTAAATGTGAATTGTTAATTTCTTCGACACCTTTTCTGAATAAGCTTGTTTATCAGCTCCAAAAATTGCACACTTATTGCATTTAACAACTCCAATTCAGCAAAAACATGACACCCTCTTACTGGCAACAGGCAACACAAGAGCTGGCCGCATGCGACAAGGTCATGCTCCATTTAATTCAATCTTTTGATGGCGCCGCACTTACATCACGAGGTTGTGCTTTCACCACCCTGGCGCGCTCAATTGTCGGACAGCAAATTTCCGTCAAAGCAGCCGAAAGCGTCTGGCAAAGAATAATCAGCGCAATTCCTTACATAACACCACACACTATTTCTTCGTCAGAACATGATTTATTAAGAACATGTGGGCTATCCGCAAGAAAAATAACTTATCTCCAGGATCTATCTAAACACTTCATGCAAGGAACGTTGAATGAGACAATCTGGACAGAAATGGACGACGAAGCTTTAATCGCTCAATTAATACAAATCAAAGGAATCGGTCGTTGGACAGCAGAAATGTTTTTGATTTTTCACATGCAGCGTCCGGATATATTACCAGTGGATGATATCGGACTACAGCGCGCAATCAGCCACCACTATTATGATAATCGGCCCGTGGATAAAAGAATGATGATCGAATTGGCCCAATCGTGGCAACCCTGGCGTTCAGTAGCCACTTGGTATCTATGGCGAAGCTTGGACCCACTACCGGTAGAATACTAAGAGAAACCTTCGCGCGGTCAGAAGCAAATCTGACTGCAAAGGACAATATGATTACTTTTAAATCATGCTGTTGAAGTAATTTATATGCGTTTTAGATCTCAATGTCTCCAGGCGCACCCAGAAATTAAATTTCCATTTAAAAATCAACCATATAACCGATCATAACCCGATAGAAAGAGTAATTGATCCGCATTATGCGCCCTCATATCTGATACTACAGCACCCCGCCTACTCTGGACCATTGCTTCTCAAAATACTGTTGCCGATATATGGAATGAGCCCCTTTGCGAAACTCCACAGATTTTTCTAAGGTTGTGATGAAAACAAACTGACTGGTGCGTCGTACTCTACGTGTAAGTATTTTTTAATCTCCATTTCGACTAGAAGACACACAAATACTTTAACATTTATGCTTTCTAAGTAAGCCCTACTTATCAATATATCCACAGACTTGCGTGGCGCGTAAAACACGCTCCTATTTTTCTGCACACCTATTACCGGATCTGAGAAATTATTGTGGCACTACTTGGTTACTATTGGCAGAAATGAGATGCGCTCTATTAGAATGACCGACAACACTCACAGTAGAAATAAAACAGGCACAACGAAAGATCATTCGCTGTGCCTTAAATCAAAACAACGACTGCAATTCTTGTCTTGTAATAGTTATTTTAAGCTGCGGTTGGATTATTTTTATTTTTGCGGCGCATCAAGAAGAAAGCACCAACCGCAAGCACCAGCACAACAGGAGCAATGATGGCTGCTTTAGGAGTCGGACGCCCTTCTCCTACCGAGAATGGAAAGCGTGATACATAATCTTGCGCCCCTCCGGTTACCGTCACCAATCCAACAAATTTGCCCTTCTCCGGGAAAGTGTG
>NZ_JAMWZS010000038.1 GCF_024282095.1 Nitrosomonas sp. | reverse complement strand
ATAATGCAACCCCTTATGAAATACTCAACGCTTATTTTAATCAACCTCTCTGTAAACAACCCTGAGATTTCTTACAACTAACAAGCTCAAGTATACGAGATAAACGAAATGACCCAAGTCTATTCCAGTAACGAAGAAGCCCTGTTGCATCAAATGGTGGAAACTATCGTCCGTGAGGTTTCCCCGGAGGCGATTATCCTCTTTGGTTCGCGTGCGCGGGGTGATGCACGGGCTGACTCCGATGTTGATTTGCTCATCGTTGAAACTGAACCATTCTCGCCGCAGCGCAGCCGCAGGAAGGAAGCGGCGCGCTTGTATATGGCGTTAAGAGGGTTGGCGATCTCCAAGGATATTCTCTTGTACAGCCGGGATGAGTTCGAGCACTGGAAAAACTCTTTGAATCATGTCGTTGGTAGGGCGCACCGTGAAGGAAGAGTGTTGCATGGCCGACCTTGAGCAAGCGCGTGCAATGCTGCGGATGGCACATAAGGATTTCAATGCGCTCGTCGGTATGTTGGGTAGCGCCCGGCCCCAAAGCCGGGCGAGGATTGGAACCATAGAAGGATGGATTCCAATGCCAAAATACCCAAGATGAGGGCCGGGGTGTTGCGACTACTACAGTTCCACCCATAGATCAAAATCAATAAAAAACCCAGCGCACTAGGAATTGGACGGAGAAGTCAATGCGCTGGGTTGGAAGCTACCAGCCATCCGACATGGAAGAAAAGGATGCGCTAGCTGGTATCGACCATTCTGAGGGACATTTATTACAGAGCGATGAATTGGATTTGATATTTTCGTTCTATTTTTTGCCCAATAAGACATTCCTCACATCTGTGATCATTAAGAGCGATAATCCGGTGTATGAAGAAGAGCTGGATGCTTTAGCCGCCCGATCGCTTCCAGTGATTGGCAAGGTAATTGGGTACGGACGCAGAATTTGATATCTAAATTTTTCTTATTTCAAACAATAATATTAAATTTCGATTCGCGTACCCAATTCAAGAACGCGATTGGCGGGTAAATTAAAGTACTCTGCAGCATTACTGGCATTTCTCGCCATAGTTGAAAAAATCCGCTCCTGCCATTGAGTCATGCCATTACCTGGAGTCGGTACAATAATTTCACGACTCAGAAAATAGGATGTTTTAAGCGGCTCGAATTCAAGCCCAGGCTGCTTACACATTGCTAGCGCGAGCGGTAAGTCTGGTTCGTCTTTAAACCCATAATGAACCTTGATCTGGTAGCAGTTTCCGATGAGGGGTTTTACAGACACTCGTTCTTCATCAGGAACCCTGGGAATTTCCCGGTAATCTACGGTCAAGAACACCACACATTCATGCAAAACTTGGTTATGAGAGAGATTATGCAGTAGTGCGTGCGGCACACCCTTTGAATTAGCCGTGACAAAAACAGATGTTCCGGCTACGCGTACTGGTGGGTGTGCTAGGAGTGACTCTAAAAATGGCTCAAGAGCAATATCATCTGAACGCAATTTCTCCAGCATAAGTTTACGCCCACTATTCCACGTAATCATGACAAAAAAGATGATTGCGCCGATTACTAGGGGAAACCAGCCGCCTTGGAATATTTTCAATATCGTAGCGGCAAAAAATGTAGCGTCGATGATCAAGAAAAAAGCAGTTGCTAATATGCCCACAATTAAAGGGTACTTCCAAGCGAAACGAAGCACAAAAAAAGTCAAAATGGTCTCAATCACCATTGTTGCCGTGACAGCTACTCCATACGCCGATGCAAGATTGGATGAAGAGCCGAATCCCACGACAGCCATGATCACTGCCGCTAATAGAACCCAATTAACGAATGGGATATATATTTGACCTATCTTTTGGTCGGAGGTGTGTCTTATCTGCATGCGCGGTAAAAATCCTAGCTGGATGGCTTGTCTTGTTACCGAGAAAACACCGGAAATCACTGCTTGCGATGCAATGACGGTGGCTGCGGTTGCCAATGCTACTGCTGGATAAAGCGCCCACGATGGGAACAACAAAAAGAAAGGATTGGAAATGACCGATGCATCAGTGAGCAGAAGCGCTCCCTGTCCTAAGTAGTTCAATATTAACGCAGGAAGTACACATCCATACCAAGCCAGGCGAATCGGTTTTTTCCCAAAGTGCCCCATGTCGGCATATAGCGCCTCGCCTCCTGTCACCGCCAATACTACTGCGCCAAATGCAATAAAAGCGAGTAAGCCATTGTGCAGACAAAAGGTGAAAGCGAACAGCGGATTTAAAGCTTGCAAAATTTCTGGTGCCGCAGCGATGTTTATTGTGCCGACAAATCCAAGCGTAATGAACCATATGAGTGTTATAGGCCCGAACATCGCGCCAATGCCACCTGTGCCACGTTGCTGGATAAGAAAAAGTGAAATCAATACAGTGAGTGTAATCGGTATTATATATGGCTGGAACAGCGGGGTTGCCACCTCCAATCCTTCCACTGCACTCAACACGGATATGGCGGGCGTAATCACTCCATCTCCGTAGAAAAGCGCTGCTCCAAATGCGCCGATCATAAAAAGAATATGATGCAGCTGAGGGCGATTGACGACTGATGAGCTGGCAAGAGACAGCAATGCCATGATGCCGCCTTCTCCATGATTGTCTGCGCGCAGCATCAATGTTACATACTTGACCGTTACTACCATCATGATTGCCCAAAAGATAAGCGAGATGACTCCAATGATGTTGTTATCAGTAATAGCAAGCCCATGTGCAGGATCAAAAACGGTCTTCATGACATACAGAGGACTTGTGCCGATGTCCCCATAAACTACACCCAGCGCAGCTAAACTTAATACACCGAGAGAACCTTCTTTAGTGGTGGCAGTTTTTGATTTGCTATCTGACGTGGCCATATGCTATGTGCAAAAATGCGCATTATACTCTCGGTAATGTTTCATTTCTGTGCCAAATAAAACATCCCCTTACAGTAGCGCCCGGCCCCAAAACCGGGCGAGGGCTTTTCTTATTGTTTAATGTTGAATTTGTTTTCTTGCATAATGGCTACACAAGTGTGAAAAACAAAAAGCACTTAAGAAAATAAATCCCTAAGTGCTTGTTTTATTTGGTGGCGAATCAGGGATTTGAACCCCGGACCAACGGATTATGATTCCGCTGCTCTAACCACTGAGCTAATTCGCGGTGGCGAATCAGGGATTTGAACCCCGGACCAACGGATTATGATTCCGCTGCTCTAACCACTGAGCTAATTCGCCATGCGCTATACCGCAAGAGGCAGCATTTTGCCTTTGGGGGGATGGCTTGTCAAGATCAAAAATGTGACTTGACAAGGGTTTATGCGTGTTTTCATGGGATTGAGCGATGTTTGTTTGCGCTTTGAATACGTGTTCAGAATTAAAATTCATCAATCCAAAATACAAGTTCACCTGATGCACCAAACAATCAATAAAAAAGCATATTCATTGAGGGTGCAGTTTGTATTACCCGTCCATTACAAAGCGGCTGTATAATCAGCCTCATGAAATTCGATATTATCGTGATCGGCGGCGGACTCGTTGGTGCAAGCTTGGTGGCTGCACTGAAAGACAGCGGCCTGAAAATAGCATTAATAGAGCCGCATGAAGCTGCGCCATTGCCGCAAGATGCAAGTTGGGATAGCCGGGTGTATGCGATAAGTCCCGGGAGCGCGGTTTTCTTGCAAAGCCTGGGAATCTGGCAGCTGTTGGCTGACGAACGTGTGGCGCCGGTTTATGAAATGGCGGTGTTCGGTGATGACAATAGCGCGCATATTAATTTCAGCGCGTATGAGATTGGTCTGTCCGAACTGGCTTTTATCGCTGAAAATCGCCAGTTGCAAGCAGCAGTCTGGGAGGTGCTTAAATCTTCCAACGAAAATATACAAATCCTTTGTCCTGCAAAATGCGTTTCGTTGCTATGGCAGGAATCATGTGTGGAAGTGCAGTTGGAGGATGGTAGCCAGCTTGAAGCGTCACTGGTGGTGGGTGCGGATGGCGTGAATTCCTGGGTGCGCAGGCAAGCGGATATCGAGGAATCGCGGCGGGCGTACCACCAGATTGGCGTGGTCGCCAATTTCAGTACGGAATTATCGCATCGTCACATTGCTTATCAGTGGTTTAGGCGGGATGGGGTGCTGGCGTTGTTGCCGCTACCGGATAAGCGAGTGTCGATGGTGTGGTCTACCACGGAGCAGCACGCCGATGTGCTGCGTAATTTACCGGCGGAAGAACTTTGCCGGTGCGTGGAAGAAGCCTCTTCCTATACCCTGGGCGCACTGCAACTGATTACGCCGCCGGTGGGTTTTCCATTAAATTTCGTGCATGTGAATCAATTGGTGAAGCCACGCTTGGTGTTGATCGGTGATGCAGCGCATGGCATTCATCCGCTTGCCGGTCAGGGGGTCAATTTGGGGTTGCGTGATACGCGCGAACTTGCGGCAATCCTCAATGCGCGCGGCATGCGAACGGATTGCGGCGATTTTATGTTGTTGCGGCGTTATGAGTTGGCACGAAAAGAAGATATTCTGGCATTGGAACTCGTGACGGATGGTTTGCAAAAATTATTCAACAATTCAAATCCGACACTCGCTCGCTTGCGCAATCTGGGGCTTGAAATAACCAATCACTTGCCTCTGATTAAGAACCGATTGATGCAGCACGCGCTGAATTAAATTTCATTTTTTAAACTGGAGTCGTTATGGCGATACGCTTGAAGCTTTTCATTACAATCCTGGCCTTAAGTTTTTTTTCTGCAGCGGTATGGGCAAATGAGGAAACCGTGCGGAAAGCTGTTCAACCGCATTTCGAAGGTCATAAAATCGATAGCGTGAAGAAAACGCCTTATTTTGGTCTGTATGAGGTGATTGTGGGCGAAGAATTATTTTATACCGACGACAAAGCCAGCTATTTCTTCTTTGGCCATATCATTGATACTAAAACCCGCACCAGCATGACCAATGAGCGTATTCAAGAGATCAAGGCGGCACGTCGCGTTCCATTGGATTCGCTGCCATTGCAATCGGCGATCAAGGTCGTGAAAGGTGACGGCACACGTCAAGTGGCGATTTTTACCGACCCTAATTGTCCGTACTGCAAGCAGTTGGAAAAAGAACTGGTGAACATTACCAATGTGACCATTTATACGCTGCTCTACCCGGTGCTCAACGGATCGATGGAGCTATCCAAGAAAATCTGGTGCTCCAGTAATCCAATCAAGGCGTGGGATGATTTTATGCTGAAAGGCGTGGCACCTACCGGCAAGGATTGTGAAACGCCGTTGGAAGTTGTGTTGAAATCAGGCCGTGAAAACAAAGTATCGGGTACGCCCACATTGATTTTCGCCGATGGTTCGGTGGTCGGCGGCATGATTCCCGCTGCTGTGATCGAAGAAAAACTCAATAACGCAGACGATGCGGGCGCAAAGGGAAAAGCTAAGAAATAAATTTGCACTGTGTCAACCCGAGAAAGCCTGCTGAATAAACTCAGCAGGCTTTTTTATTGTTTATCTAAGGTATTAAACCGGTGGTTGTTTAGTTGGCTAACGTGAGCAGATCGTGAGGGAATTTTAGGGAAACTCTGAATAACTGTCATTTCGAGCGCAGCGAGAAATCTATGACATTGATTCACAAAGATTCCTCACTTTGTTCGGAATGACAAACATGAATTATTCAGAGTTTCCTTAGATACTGCATGACGGGAAAGCTATCCTGGAAAATGAGTAAGGCTTTACTCCCGTGTAGGAAAATGCCTAATAAAGTCATCTGTGAGTTTTTCCTGTTACCACAGAAGAATTTTTGTGATTTTTTATATATCTTTTTATTATTAATAGATTTTCTCCTGGGATGTTGAATTTAGGAGCGCGAGCGCTATGATGATCATGTAATCTTTTTTGTAGGAATTTTTGAATGTGGCTATATCAATAATTGATTTGTTTAAATTGGATGGACAAAATGGTTTTACCTTGAATGGAACGGCAAAGTACGACGAAGCGGGGCATTCGGTGAGTAGCGCAGGAGATGTCAACGGTGATGGTTTTGGTGATGTGATTGTTGGTAATTACAACGACGGCGGTAGCGGCAATACCAGTTACGTGGTGTTTGGTAAAGCGTCAGGTTTTAGCGCAGCGATGAACCTACCCAGTCGTAACGGTAATGTAGGTTTTCGTTTGACAGGAAATTATGAGGATATACAGGTAAGTGGTGCCGGAGATATCAACGGCGACGGTTTTGACGATGTAATCATCGGCGCCCATCTGACCAATGTAAACGGCAGCCGGTCTGGCTCTAGTTTTGTGGTATTCGGCAAGGGCTCGGGATTTAGTGCCACGTCAAGCCTGACCGATCTGAATGGCAGCAACGGTTTTCGTATGGATGGTGTTTCTGCGTTTGATAACTTTGGTAGATCCGTTAGCACTGCGGGGGATATCAACGGCGATGGATTTGATGACTTGATTGTAAGTGCCTCCGGAGCCGATCCTAATGGTGACACTTCGGGTTCCAGCTACGTGGTGTTTGGCAAGAATTCGGGATTTAGTGCCACATTGAATCCAGCCGATCTCGACGGCAGCAACGGTTTTCGCCTGGATGGCACGATTCATGGGTCGGGTAATTCGGTTAGTGATGCGGGGGATGTCAACGGCGACGGTTTTGACGATCTGATTATCGGTGCTGATGGTGGCGCTCAGAACGGCATTTCCTCCGGCTCCAGTTATGTGGTGTTTGGCGGTAACGATTTTGACAACGTCGAGGTAATTACAGGCACACCTGGAAACGATAAACTCGTCGGCAAGTCAGCGGCAGAAATTTTTCAAGCCGGCGCCGGTAATGACAACATGCTGGGGCGTGGTGGTGCTGATCAGTTTTTTGGCGACGCGGGCAACGACTATATCAGAGTGTCGGATCTTGATTTTAAATTTGTGGATGGCGGCATTGGCAAGGATACCCTTGCATTGGGAGGTAGCGGTTGGAATTTCAATCTGGCCAACTTAACCAGTAAAATCGATAGCATCGAAACCATCTCCCTGTTTGGCACCGGTGATAATACCCTGACGTTAACTGCAGGGGATGTGATCAATATTTCGGATGGCGGCAATACGCTGAAAGTGAACGGCAATGCGGGCGATCGTATCATTGGACTAAGCAGTGGCTGGGAAGATGGCGGCATCCATGGTAATTTCCATACGTATACCGCTTTCGGTGGTGATGCGATATTGCTTGTCGGAATTAATGTAACAACTGATTTTGCTTAGGGGGCTTGCGGGCAGCTGTCATTTGGAGCGATGGGAGAAATCTATGGATATTGATTACAGAAGATTCCTCACTGCGTTCGGAATGACAGAAGCGGATTAGCCGGAAACCGCTAGTCCGGTTGAAACTACAGGCTTTATAGAATACCGAACGGTATTCCTTACTGAGTTAGCGCCGATAGCTATCCTTGAGATAATCATCGAATTTCAGACGCACATCGCGCGGCTGTTGCACAATCGAATTGATTAATTGGAAAAGCGGATATTTCCGGGTGTCGAATAGCTGATGTTGGTTAATCATCTTTAAGGTGTGCGGGCCTTCGCCGGAAATATCGTCGGTTTCTTCTCTCGCCAGTCTGCGTCCTAATTCATGGTGATGCGAGCTTTCGCTGGTCGCTGTAGTAATGAGATCGCCTAATCCTGCCAAATGATAGGGGCTGCCGGATTGTCCGTTCATTGTACAGACGATTAGATTCAGTTCTTGCAAAGCCGCGACAGCAAGAAAACCGCGTACATTGTCACCCAATTTGAGTTCATCGGCCATGCCAAATGCCATGGCATAAACATTTTTTACAATCACCGACCAGCTGATACCGGTGATATCAAAAGTGTGATCGATGTACAGTCTGGTGTTGCGAAAGCAATTCTGCATGACGTGAAATGCCGCAACATCGTGGCAACCCAATTGACCAAACGCATATCGCCCGGCACGGATTTCCTCGGAAATCATCGGGCCGTACAGTAATGCATAAGGCTGATGCGCCGGCAGGTTTTCCGCAAAGATTTGCGCGGCGGTTTTTCCGGTTTCATCCAATCCCTTGGCAATACTGACGCACAGGCAAGTTTTTTTGAGTAGTGGCGCGATGTGCTGAACAACTTCACGGTGCGGATTGACCGGCAAACAAAACAGCGCAACGTCCGCCGCAGGTGCACTTTCTTCCAAATTGGCTGACGCAAAATTATTTCTTGGAAATTTCTCCCAAATATCCAACGGATGGCGATCTTTGAGCAGATATTCCATCGCTTGCCCCATTTCACCATAGCCCAGGATGAGAACATTAACGGATGTTGTCATAGATCAAATCAGTTTTTTAGAATAAGTAGAGAATGAATAAGAAGGCTTAAATATTCTTTAAGAATATATCTCATAGTAATATCTTTTAAACAAGAGTGTAGCAAAAGCGGGGTAAGTTTTTTTGAATCCTAGATTCTTTGTCATCTTGATTGCGGATGAAAGCTAAAAGTAATGTTAAGGAGAAATTGTTTATGAAGGTTATCAATTTATCCAGTCTGGATGGTAATAACGGTTTTCGCTTGGATGGGGTGGCGGATTCATTGTGGCGCGGACAGAGAGGTGATCATTCAGGTTATTCAGTTAGCAACGCGGGAGATGTGAATGGTGATGGTTATGATGATGTCATAGTTGGCGCGCCTCATGCCAATCCAAGCAAAGATTATGGTTTTCCTCTAGGCTCCAGCTACGTAGTATTTGGGAAAGCCTCAGGGTTTAGTGCTGCGGTAGCACTTTCCAGTCTGGATGGCAACAATGGTTTTCGCTTGGATGGGGGGACAGAGCATATTTTGGAGCTATCAGGTTCATCGGTCAGTGGTGCGGGCGATACCAATGGTGATGGTTATGATGATGTAATTATTGGTGCGCCGGCGGTTGCATTTTGTGATGAATGTAATATATCGGGTATTAGCTATGTAGTATTTGGCAAGGCTTCGGGTTTTCGTGCCGCGCTGGATTTATCCAGTTTGGATGAGAACTCCGGTTTTCATATGGGTGGAGGAACATACAGTAATTTTGGTAGGTCGGTGAGCAGTGCAGGTGACATCAATGGCGACGGGTTGGATGATGTGATTATTGATGCCGATGGTTATTTGACAGATGGAGGTATTGGAAGAGGCGGCAGTTTTGTGATATTTGGCAAGAATCCATGACCTGGCGAAACGGGTACATCCGGAAGCAATGGTTTCCGCATAGTGGGGAATTTCGATGACTTTGCTGGATATTCGGTCAGCAATGCGGGAGATATCAATGGCGATGGCTTTGATGATGTAATTGTCGGTACTTTCGGACCGATTGATTATGTGGTATTTGGCAAAGCGTCAGGGTTTAATGCCAAACTAGACCTGAGGAGCTTAGATAATAACACCGGTTTCAGGATAATTGGAGAAGGTAATAAGTCGGTCAGTAATGCAGGGGATGTTAACGGTGATGGTATTGATGATTTCATTGTTGGCAGTAGCGTGATTTTTGGCAGGACTTCAGGTTTTGGTGCTACCCTGGATGTGGCGAATCTGGACGGCAATACCGGTTTTCGGTTGAATGGATCGAATGGACCTATCAGTAATGCAGGGGATGTCAATGGCGATGGTTTTGATGACTTGATTGCCGGCGGAAATGATGTCAAAGGAGATGGTTCTGGTTCCAGTTATGTTGTATATGGCAAAGCTTTCAGTTTTAGTGCTGTTCTGGACTTGTCTAATCTGGATGAAAATGCGGGTTTTCGTCTGGATGGAGTGGCAGCAGGTGACAAATCTGGTTTTGCGGTTAGTAATGCAGGCGATGTCAATGGTGATGGTTTTAATGACTTGATCATTGGTGCTCCAGAAGCCAGTTCGAATGGCGTGACGCAATCTGGCTCCAGTTATGTTGTGTTTGGCGGCGATTTTACCAACGCAGTAACTTTCCCAGGTACAGCGGAAGCTGACAATCTGATTGATGGCACCCTTGAAGCAGAACGATTCGTGGCCGGCAACGGCCATGACAAGATGTCTGGCGGTGGCGGTGCGGATGTTTTTCATGGTGGAGAAGGCAACGACAGTATTGAAATACCGGATCTGGATTTTCAGTTAGCGGATGGTGGCGCAGGCAGCGATATTTTGGTGCTGACTGGCAGTGATTTAAATTTGAGCTTAGCTAGTTCGCGTACAAAGATCAGCGGAATAGAACGCATTGACCTCACGGGTAGCGGTAGCAATACCTTGACGCTAACCGTACGAGATTTACTCAATCTGTCCGATACCGACAATGCTCTGAAAGTAGAGGGAAATTCTGGCGATACTATTGTTGGGCTTGGTCTTGGCTGGATAGATGGTGGTATTTCGGAAGGCTATCACACTTATACCCAAGGCGAAGCGGTATTGCAGGTCGACACGGCGATAGGTACTGACTTCCCACTTTCGGGCATAATCGATTTATCCAATCTCAACGGCAATAACGGTTTTCGCTTAGACGGGATAATTGCGGGTGATTATTCTGGGTATTCGGTGAGCAGTGCGGGCGATGTCAATGATGATGGTTTTGATGATTTGATTGTTGGTGCTCCAAAGGCGGATTCAAGTGGTAGCGATTCTGGAGCTAGTTATGTCGTGTTTGGCAAGACCTCCGATTTTAGTACCCCGCTTAATTTGTCCAGTCTGGATGGAAACAACGGTTTTCGTCTGGATGGAGCGCAAGCAGGCGATCAGTCAGGTTTTTCGGTTGACAGTGCAGGCGATGTGAACGGTGATGGTTTTGCTGATTTGATAATGGGTACCAACGGTGTTGGTGCCAGCGTGGTATTTGGCAAAGCTGCAGATTTTGATGCGGCGATGGATTTATCCAGCCTCGACGGCAACAACGGTTTTCGCCTGGATGGCGCATATGGCGTGGGTGGTTCAGTCAGTAGTGCGGGAGATGTCAATGGCGATGGTTTTGATGATGTGATTATTGGTTACCGATACAGCTACACTGAAAATGCTTTTGTAGTGTTTGGTAAGGTTAGCGGTTTTAGCGCCAACATGGACCTCTTTGGTCTCGATGGCAACACCGGTTTTCGCTTGTATGGAGGGGGTGCATCGGTCGGCAGCGCGGGCGATGTCAATGGTGATGGTTTTGATGATTTGATTATTGGCGCTTCTAGAGTTGATCCGTATGGCAGTAACTCTGGTTTCAGTTATGTGGTTTTTGGCAAGGCATCCGGTTTTGATGCCACGCTAGACTTGGCTAGTCTCGATGGCAGCAACGGTTTCCGCTTGGATGGGGCTTTTGGTGATTATTCGGGTAGGTCGGTGAGCAATGCCGGGGACATTAACAGAGATGGTTTTGATGACTTAATTATCGGTATCCCCGGCGTTGGTCAGAATGGCGCCAGTTATGTGGTTTTTGGCAAGTCTTCCGGTTTTGATGCGGCGATCAATTTGTCTGGTCTTGATGGCAGCAATGGTTTTCGCCTGGACGGAGCAATAGGTAACGAATTGGGTCGTTTGGCCAGGAACGCTGGAGATATCAACGGTGATGGTTTTGATGATGTAATTGTCGGTGCTCCAGGTGCCGATCCGAATGGTTCTTTATCCGGCTCCAGTTACGTGGTGTTTGGCAAGGCTTCTGGCTTTGATGCCGTAATTGATTTGTCCAACCTCGACAGCAAAAGTGGTTTCCGCTTGGATGGTGGGGCGGCTTATGATATATCCGGTCGCTCAGTTAGCGGAGCCGGGGATGTTAACGGTGATGGTTTTGACGATTTGCTTGTTGGTGCTCCCTATGCTGATCCGAATGGTTCTTTATCCGGCTCCAGTTACGTAATATTTGGCAGAAACAGCTTTGGCGGCGGCAATGTGATTGAGGGTACTCCGGGGGATGACACTCTCAAAGGCACCCCGGCGGCAGAAATCTTTGAAGCCGGTGAAGGTAATGACAGGATGTTCGGCCTTGGCGGAGCGGATATTTTTGAAGCTGGCGCGGGAAATGACAAGATTACCGTGATTGATCTCGATTTCGCATCGGTCGATGGTGGCGCGGGCAACGATGTGTTGCATCTTGCCGGTAACGGCCTGGATCTGAACTTGGCGGATTCCGGTGATCACATCAGCGGCATCGAAACCATCTGCTTGTACGGCAAGGGCGACAATACGCTGACGCTCACTGCAGCCGATTTGCTTAATCTGTCGGATACCACCAATACCCTGAGAGTTAATGGCAATACCGCAGGCCACGTCATTGTGGAAGATGGTGGTTGGGTCGATGGCGGCAGCCGCGGCTTCGGTTATTATCATGCGTATACACATGATGATGCGGTGTTGCTGGTTGGACATAACTTGACGGTGGATTTTGTTTAGGGGGCTTGCGGGCAGCTGTCATTTCGAGCGATGGGAGAAATCTATGGATATTGATTACAGAAGATTCCTCACTACGCTCGGAATGACAGACGGGGATCTTTCAGAGGGGTTCCTAACTAAAGAATATTTAAAGAGCTAGCTGAATTTTGCAGCAAGCTCTTTTATGGTTGCGTCAATCAGGCACTGCGTAGTCACGCGGCATCAGTACCCACATTTTTCCGGATTGTTTCATTTTGCCTGCCTGGTTACCGGCTTCCTGACCAAATCCCCAAAAGAAATCGGCGCGTATTCCACCTTTGATGGCGCTGCCGACATCCTGCGCCACCATCAGGCGGTTGAGTGGTTTGTAGGTGTTGGGCCAGGTGGTTGCCAGGAATACCGGCGCGCCTTGCGGGATTGACAGTGGATCGATGGCGATACTTCTGCCGGCCGTCAGCGGTACACCCATGGCACCGATTGGTCCCGATAAGTCGGCGGGCAGTTCACGGAAAAATACGTAGCGTGCGTTTTGTTGCAGCAACTCGGGCAGCTTAGTGGGGTTTTTTTGCCCCCATTGCTTGATTCCCTGCATGGATGCTTGTTCCAGGGCCAATTCGCCGCGTTGCACCAATACTTTGCCAATCGAGTTGTACGGGTGGCCGTTTTGATCGGCGAAACCGATTTTCATCACTTCACCATTATCGAAAACGATTCGTCCCGATCCCTGAACATGCAGGAAAAATAATTCCACTTCGTCTTCTACCCACAAGAATTCATAACCATTCAGTATGCTCGGGTTATTCATGATTTCGGCGCGGGTGTAATAGGGGACAATCTTGCGTCCATCCAGGCGGCCGCGTAAGCGCAGATCTTTCAGTTCTGGATAGGCTGCGCCTAAATCGATGGTCAGAAGTTCATTGGGCGCGGCATAAATCGGGTGACGATAACGTTTTGAAGGTTTACGGCTGCCTTTGAGTAAAGGTTCGTAATAACCCGTAACCAATCCTTCTTCAGAGTTATCGATATTGATGACCTGGTAAGGGATGAAGTAAGTTTCAAAAAAATTCCTCAGTGTTGCGTTAGTGGGTTTTTGTAACGATGCAGCGGCTCCGCAGGTTTCTTGCCAGAGGGATTGTTTGCTCAAGACCGTGCAGCTTTTCAGAAAAGCCTGCCACGCGGGTAGCAGATCATCATTCGCCCAATCGGTCAGCGCAGACCATGGCGCACGTTTATGGATTGATTTCTTGGCCGGCTTTTCGGGCGGTGGCGGCGTGACGGACTCGGCTGGCTGGCTGGGTGCCGGGGTAGGGCTGATTGTTCCGGTAGAACAAGCGGTCAGCAGCAAGAGCGCAATGATTAAAATAAAACTTAATTGGTTTTTCATCAAATATTGGTTACAGTGGCGGCCTGATTTTTAATTTTATGGCAATCTTAAATTATGTGGTTACTTGCAGTTGAAGCGGCAGTGGTATTGGTTTTATTGTTTTTTATTATCTGGTGGACCATGTTTTCGGGTAAGAAAAAGAAGGACGATGAGAACAAAGACTAAAATAGTATCTACCTGTCATTATATCGTGTCGCGTCAATGCTGAGCCATGACATCACACCGGGTTGTCGATATCGATAAACTGGTGCCGGATGCCGAATTTTTGCGCAATGTGATCCCCCAGTGCTTGCACGCCGTAGCGTTCGGTGGCGTGATGTCCCGCAGCGATAAATGCAACACCGGATTCACGCGCAGCATGTACTGATTGTTCCGAGATTTCGCCGGTAATGAATGCGTCAACCCCTTGCCGGATCGCTGCTTCAAAATAGCTTTGCGCAGCACCGGTACACCATGCAATGCGGTGAATGCTTTTGTTCCGATCGCCGATCATCATGGGTTTGCGCAACAAAGTCCGTGATATTTTTTCACCCAAGGCATTCAAAGTGGTCGCTTGGGTGAGCTCTCCCTGAACGGCAATATCCTGGTCGCCAAAACGCCCTGTTTCAATCAGTCCCAATTTTTTTCCCAGCAATGCATTGTTGCCGAATTGCGGATGCACATCGAGCGGCAGGTGATAGGCAAATAAATTGACGGCATGGGTCATTAGCAACGCGATACGACGACTTTTCATGCCGGTGATACGCATGTCTTCACCGCGCCAGAAATAACCATGATGAACCAGAATGGCATCCGCCTTGGCCGTTATTGCCGCTTGCAGCAGATCAAGTGAAGCGGTGACACCACTGACGAGGGTGTGAATGGTATGATGCCCTTCCACTTGCAAGCCATTTGGGCAATAATCATGAAAGCGGGATATTTCCAATAATTGATTTAGATGGTTCTCAAGTTCATCTCGATGCATAGATCTTTCCTTTGGTTCTAGACCATTCAATAAGCGATATTGCCACAACCATTTTAATTGGGGAGAAAAACGTTTACATGTACAGATTCTGGTTGATTTTTGCACAAACTGCGACAGTATTGCTGGCTATTTTTTTTGTAGTTTCCACATTGCGGCCTGAATTATTGCCTTGGAAGCCGCGCGGGGAAATCGTGACGGTTAAGGAAGTTGCGCCGGTGGTCGACACCGAAAGGCCCGACAGTTATGCCAAAGCGGCCGAGATTGCCATGCCGTCGGTGGTTAATATATTTACCAGCAAAGAAATCAGCGAACCTGCGCATCCGCTGTTGAATGATCCGACATTTCGCCAATTCTTTGGCGAGCAGTTTGAAACGCGCCCGCGGCGTACATCCAGCCTGGGTTCCGGTGTCATTGTCAGTCCGAATGGTTATATATTGACCAATCATCATGTGATCGAAGCGGCAGATGAAGTGGAAGTGGCATTGGTCGATGGTAGAAAAGCCAAAGCCAGCATGATCGGCTCGGATCCTGAGTCTGACTTGGCGGTGTTAAAAGTTAAGTTAAATGACTTGCCGGCGATTACGTTTGGTCAATCACAACAAGTTAAAGTCGGCGACGTTGTGCTGGCGGTCGGTAATCCGTTTGGCGTCGGGCAAAGTGTTACCATGGGAATCGTTAGCGCATTGAGTAGAAGCCGGGTGGGAATCAATACCTTTGAAAATTTCATTCAAACCGATGCAGCGGTTAATCCGGGTAATTCCGGTGGTGCATTGACGGATACATCAGGCAACTTGATCGGCATCAATACGGCGATTTATTCTCGTACCGGTGGCTCACTGGGCATTGGTTTTGCCATTCCCACGCATGTGGCCAAACAGATTATGGAACAAATCATTCAGTCCGGCAGCGTGATCCGTGGTTGGCTGGGTGTCAGCATGCAGGATATGACGCAGGATCTGGCCGAATCGTTTGGTCTAGACAATTTGACTGGGGCTTTAATCGCCGGCGTACTGAAAGATGGCCCGGCCGATCAAGCAGGCATCAAACCGGGTGATATCTTGATTGCTGTCGAAGGTAAGCCGGTTACAAGCTCATCGGAGTTGCTGAATTTGGTGGCGGCATTGCCGCCTGGCAACACAGTGACTGTGACGGTGATTCGCAGTAAGCAGGAAAAGTCCATTCCAATTAAAGTGGGTGTGCGCCCCAGACAGAAGTGAAAAGATTCGGACTTGGATTAAATGATTAATATTTGTGGTAATGACGAGCGTTTTGTTGGAGACATAGCGAATTAATGATGAAGAATCTATTACCATCCAACGGATTTCTATCCGTGATCGCCCAGTGGTTTAGCGCTAATATTCTTGCATTAGGGCGGGAAATGCGACTGTCTTATCTGCCACCGCTCATGGTTTATGTCGCCGCAGGTATTTCTGGTCTGACGGGCATTGTGGGCACGTTCTACGTCAAAGAAAAATTGGGTCTTTCCGCCGAATTCTTAGCCATGCTGGGGTTCTGGATGATGTTGCCGTGGGCGCTGAAAATGCCGCTGGGTCATCTGGTTGATCTGGTGTGGCGCTGGAAAGGTCTGCTGGTGTATTTAGGCGCCAGTTTGATCATGTTGAGCTTGCTCATTATGATCGGATTGCTTGGACATACCGAAACGATGGCTGCAACGGCATCGATTGAAACCTGGTATGTACTATCAGCCCTGCTCGCGCCGATCGGTTATGTGTTGCAAGATGTGGTGGCGGACGCGATGACCGTTGAAGCGGTACCGCGTGTCGACGAGAACGGCCAGAAGCTGGATGCGGAAAAACGCAAGCTCATGCATGTCACCATGCAAACCTTGGGGCGTGTCGCCATCATCGGCGGTGGGGTGCTGGTATCCGTGGCCAATGTTTTTTTACTGCGCGATGCGGGGACATTGCCGGAAGCTGAAAAAGAAGCCGTGTATTTATTGGTCTATGAGCTGGCGTTGATTATTCCGCTCGTGTCGATTTTCGGTGTGGTCTTTGCCTCCTGGTTACAGCGGCGCGAACGCAAGCGCTTTTTGGCGCTAGGGCACAGCCAGCAGGCAGTCGATGCGTTACTCGGCATGCATGCAGAATCACCTGCGATTAACTGGTGGATTCTGGGTGGCGGATTGGTTTTTACGGTTATGTCATTGGGTGTCGGCGTAAGCCGTATATCGGGTGGAGAAGAGATTGTTTTCTTGATCTCCATGGCTATTGTCGTATTTCTGATGTGGCGATTGACCGATGAACTTGAGCCTGATGCGCGCAATGTATTGGTCGGAACGGCCGTGATGATATTCGTTTTTCGTGCGATTCCCGGGCCTGGTGCAGGTTCTACTTGGTGGATGATCGACACATTGGGCTTTGATCAACAATTTCTTGCGGTACTATCCTTAGTGGGTGCAGTATTGGCGCTGTTCGGTATGTTCATTTTCCGCCGCTTCATGGCGGAGCGCTCAATTGCTTATATCATCGGTTTTCTGACCATCGTGGGTACCTTCTTGTCGTTTCCCATCATTGGCATGTACTTCGGCCTGCATGAATGGACCGCCGCAATGACGGGCGGTATGGTCGATGCGCGTTTTATCGTGTTGATCGACACCGCGTTGGAATCACCACTGGGCCAGATTGCCATGATTCCGATGCTGGCCTGGATCGCGAATTCCGCCCCGGAAAAACTCAAAGCCACCTTTTTTGCGGTCATGGCGTCTTTCACCAACTTGGCTTTGTCGGCTTCGCAATTGGGAACCAAGTATCTGAATCAGGTGTATGAAGTGAAGCGTGAAGTAAAGGATGCCGTCGGTGAGGTGACAATACCGGCGGATTATAGTGAGCTGGGACACTTATTGATTACCGTCACCATCATCGGTTTTGTATTACCGCTCATCACGATCCTGATCGTTAAACATTCGCGCTTTCGTAATGCTTGATTCGATTACTCACCCGATGGCCCTTCAATTTTATAGGCAGCTCATATCATTCGCATTTATAAAAAATCAGGAATTACTTTAATCCTCAGCAATAAACATTATTCCTATATTTTTCACTTGACATTGCAAATAATCCACAATCCAGGAAGGCTATAAAAATCATCTCAACCAATCGTCCAAAGAACTATAAGCAATACATAACCACCTGATAAGTGACACATAATTAAAGTGTCAAATTTTTAAGCAACCTAAATAAACCCTTAGAAATACATAGATTAGTTGCATATACCAGACGGTTATTCACAAACTTATCCACAGAATTTGTGGATAACAAAAAAATTTCATGTGAAATAAAGCGATAGACCGAAACCCATACAGTTGGTAAACAACACCGGCAATTAATGATTACTTGAGCTGTTAGCAGCCTCTACACGACAGCGCCGTCATTCTCGAGCGGTTTCTTTTCTATCTTAACGAGATCTTCTCGCTTAACACCGAGTAGCATGATAATCGAGCTGCCGACCATAATGGATGAGTAGATACCAAACAAAATCCCGATCGTTAGTGCCAACGCAAAATAGTGCAGCACTTCACCGCCAAACAGCAGCATCGCAATCACAACCATTTGAGTGCTGCCGTGCGTGATGATGGTGCGTGACATAGTTTGCGTAATGGCGTTATCGATGACTTGTATCAGCGTCGCTCTGCGTTGCTTACGGAAATTCTCCCGGATACGATCAAAAATAACCACGGATTCATTGACGGAATAACCCAAGATGGCCAATACAGCGGCTAATACGGTCAGTGAAAACTCCCACTGAAAAAATGCAAAACAACCGACGATGATAACCACGTCGTGCAAATTCGCGATAATGCCCGCTACGCCGAATTTCCATTCGAACCGCACAGCCAAGTAGGCGACGATGCCCAATGAAACAAACAGTAAGGCCAATGCGCCATTTTCGAGCAATTCTTCACCCACCTGCGGGCCGACAAATTCCACACGTTTCATTTCCACCGAGGAATCAGCCTGCTTAAGCGCACTCAGAACGGTTTCAGACAGCTGTGCACTGGAAGTCTCCGGTTTAATGGGTAAGCGTATCAGCACATCCCGCGAAGTACCGAAGTTCTGCACACTGGCATCCGACATTTCCAAATCCGACAACACACTTCTTATTTTTCCGAGATCGGCTGTCTGACTGTAACTTACTTCCAGCACAGTCCCGCCGGTAAAATCCACGCCGAGGTTTAGCCCTTTTGTGGCAATAAAGAAAACAGAAAGAATAAATGTAACGATCGAAATAACAGCCCCTTGCCGTCTCCAGCTCATAAAGGGAATGTCACGATTAAATCTAAAAAATTCCATGAGTTACTTCCTTATTAACCGATTATTGCTGTTTGGGTTGTTTGGTGGCCGCTGGCTTGCGCTTGCTTTTTGCTTTACCAGCAACCTTCTCATCGGGTTGGGCCGGAACGTTGCTATCAGCTTGATGACTTGTGTCAATTTCGGCTTTAACTGAGTCAACAGGCTTTGGTTCACTGTTTCCTGCTTTTATCGGATCTTTGATTTTTTTCGTGGTATCGGCCTTCACTTCATCAATATCATCATCGTCGGATATCATTTTATCGATAACCGGACTTTGCTGGGGTATCCATATTTTTCCGATAGGGACGCGATCCAGTCTGCGACGGCTGCCATATATCAGGTTTACCATGCCTCTCGATACAAAAGTCGCTGTGAATACTGAAGTGAGAATACCCAGACAAAGGACTACCGCAAATCCCTTGATCGGGCCTGAACCGAAGGCAAACAAGGCAATACCGGCAATCAAGGTGGTAATATTGGAATCCACAATGGTGCCGAATGCCCGCTCAAATCCGGCGTGAATGGCGAGCTGCGGGGAAGCGCCGGCGCGCAATTCATCCCGGATACGTTCATTAATCAGGACATTCGCATCAATTGCCATACCGACAGTCAATGCTAACGCAGCCATTCCAGGTAAAGTGAGTGTGGCCTGCATAATGGATAACAAACCAACGAGCAGCAATATATTGAGTGCCAGAGCGATGACTGAGATCACACCAAAGGCTGTGTAATAAATTGCGACGAAAACGGCAACAGCCAAGAATCCATAGAGTGTCGAATTAAAACCACGCGCAATATTCTCAGCACCGAGGCTTGGACCGACTGTACGCTCTTCAATGATATCCATGGGTGCCGCCAGTGCACCGGCACGCAGTAACAATGCCACATCGCGCGCTTCTATGTTGGTCATGCGGCCGCTGATCTGCACACGCCCGCCGCCTATTTCTTCACGAATAACCGGTGCAGTAACGACTTCAGCTTTATTTTTTTCAATCAAAAGAATCGCCATTCGTTTGCCGACATTATCGCGCGTCAATTGCTTGAAAATACGTGAACCGCTGCCATCCAGATTGATATGCACTGCCGGCTGATTGTCTTTATCGAAACCTGGTTGAGCATCGGTAATGCGTTCACCGGTCAGTAATACTTGTTTCTTAACTAACAGTGGGCTGCCACCACGCTCCGTGTAAAGCTCGGTACCAAATGGCACTTTGCCGCGCATCGCTGCATCGAGATCACGCTCGTCGTCGACCATGCGTATTTCCAGCGTGGCGGTTCGTCCCAATATATCTTTGGCCTTGGCGGTATCCTGTACGCCGGGCAATTGCACGATGACACGATCCGCTCCGGCTTTTTGAATGATGGGTTCAGCCACACCTAATTCGTTCACACGATTACGCAATGTCGTGATGTTCTGCATCACGGCTGAATCCTGCATGCGTACTTGGGCTTCGGGCTTGATCACAGTCACAAGGTGAAACCGGTTATCGACCTGTTCTTCACTGAAGCCGAGATCAGGGTAATTTGATTTCAATTCAGCTTGTGCTTTGGCGCGCGATTCACTATCGCGAAACTTCAGGATCAGTTTTTTGCCTTGTTTCTCAAGTCCTGCATAAGAGACTTTTTGTTCACGTAACGTATTGCGAATATCAGCGCTGTAGCGATCCAGTGACTTTTCAAGCGCACCATCCATATCCACTTCCAGCATGAAGTGCACGCCGCCACGTAAATCAAGCCCCAGGTACATCGGCAACGCGCCAAGATTGGCCAACCATGCGGGAGAATTGGGCAACAGATTCAGTGCAACGACATAGTCATTACCCAATGTTGATTCGAGCAGGTCTTTTGCTTTGATTTGTACATCAGTATCAGCAAAACGTGCTTTGATACTGTTGCCTTCCAGCAGGATGCCATCCGTCACGATGCTGGCCTGTTTCAATGCATCTTCGACGCGCTGCAGCAAGGCGCTGTCAGCGTTTATGGAGCTGCGTAGTGGAGAGATCTGTACCGCGGGTGATTCGCCATAAAAATTGGGTAAGGTATACAGTAAGCCAAGAACAAGCGAAACCACAATAATCAGGTATTGCCAAAGTGCGTAGCGATTCATGAGATCAGTTAGGTATTAAATAATAAGGGGTAAAGAAAGCATGCAAAGATAGATGCTAGTGATAGCAATTTTTCTCTGTGTCATGAACGATTATTTCTTTTCGATAGCTTTCTCGGCTTCAGTATCTTTGTTTTCTGAAACTGCGTTGACACCTTCGGCTGGATTGCTTTCTGCAGTGGCTGTTTTGGCTATTTTGGTTTTGGGTGTTTTTCCACCTTTGGGTTCAATACTCCTCAACGTTCCTTTGGGCAATAAGGTTTGCACCGAGGATCTCTGTAAAGTGACTTCTACACTCGGCGCAATTTCAACAATCACATAACCCTCACTGACATTAACGACCAAGCCCAATATGCCACCGTTAGTGATCACCTCATCGCCGCGTTGCAGTGCTTCCACCATTTGTTTATGTTCTTTGGCGCGTTTTGATTGTGGGCGGATCAACAGAAAATAAAAAATGACGAGTATTCCGACCATCGGTAATAAGCTTATTAAACTGCTGGCATCAGATTGCGCCGGCGCAGCAGCTTGAGCAAATGCATCACTAATCAGCATAAATTTCTCCGGAAACTTTGATTAAAAAAAGCACATATTAGCATGATGACCGCTTATGCCTGAAATTCTTGTGCATATTCTTCAAATTGCTGGTTTTCTATGGCGGTGCGAATTTCCGCCATCAATTGTTGGTAATAGAACAGATTGTGAACAGTGTTCAACTGCGCACCGAGCATTTCGTTGATGCGCTGTAAATGATGCAAATAGGCACGGCTGAAATGCCGGCAGGTATAGCAGCCGCACTGCTCATCGGGTGGCGATGTATCCAGGCGATACTGACTATTACGCAATTTGATAATGCCATGACGTGTATACAGCCATCCATTGCGGGCATTGCGTGTCGGCAGCACGCAATCAAACATGTCAATCCCCTGCGCCACTGCATTGACGATATCTGCCGGTGTGCCCACACCCATCAAGTAACGCGGCTTATCAGCAGGCAACAGCGGCGCAGTATGTTTGAGGATACGCTGCATGTCAGCCTTGGGTTCCCCGACGGAGAGTCCGCCAATAGCATAGCCGTCAAAACCGATCTGGGCCAAACCGGCAAACGATTGGTCGCGCAGATGCTCATACATACCGCCTTGCACGATACCGAACAACGCATTGGCATTATCGCCATGTGCCAGTTTGGAGCGTTCCGCCCAGCGCAGACTGAGTTCCATGGAAATGCGGGTAACGGTCTCATCCGCCGGATAAGGCGTGCATTCATCAAATATCATCACGATATCGGAATTGAGCGTACGTTGAATGCGCATCGATTCTTCCGGCGACAAAAAACAGTTATCGCCATTCACCGGTGACTTGAATTGCACGCCTTGTTCGGTGATTTTGCGCAACGCCCCCAGGCTATATACCTGAAATCCGCCCGAGTCGGTTAATATCGGCCCGCGCCAGCCCATGAAATCGTGCAATCCGCCATGTGTCTGAATGACCTCCAGCCCGGGCCGCAACCACAGGTGAAAGGTATTGCTCAAAATGATTTGTGCGTTCGTTGCTTGCAGTGCGGCTGGGGACATGCTTTTAACCGCGCCGTAAGTACCCACCGGCATGAAAACCGGCGTTTCGACCGTGCCGTGCGCCAAAGTCAACGTGCCGCGACGAGCGGCATGATCGGTGGAATGTAATTGAAACTTCATGACTTCCTCTCAATAAGCATGGCATCCCCATAACTAAAAAAACGATAGCGTTGTGCCACGGCGTGGTGATAAGCGCGCTGAATATTTTCCATACCGGCAAACGCTGAAACCAGCATCAGCAGTGTCGAACAAGGCAAATGAAAGTTGGTTAATAAGCGCTCGACAACCTGGAAACGATGGCCCGGCGTGATAAAAATCCGCGTATCCCCAAAACCTGCAACCAACCGCCCTTGATGCAGCGCTGCACAGGCTTCCAGCGCGCGCAATGAGGTCGTGCCTACGGCGAGAATGCGCCCGCCCGCTGTTTTAGCCTGACGGATTGCATCAACGGTGGCTTGCGGTATGTGGTAGGTTTCATTATGCATGGTGTGATCGGCGATATTCTCAACCCGTACCGGCTGAAATGTGCCCGCACCGACATGTAACGTGACGTAAGCAATGATAACGCCCATGGTACGTAATCGCTCCATCATGCCGACATCGAAGTGCAATCCGGCGGTCGGTGCCGCAACAGCCCCTGAATTCTTGGCGTAAACCGTTTGATAGCGCGCTTCGTCAGCGGCAGTAGCCGGTCGGGCAATATAAGGAGGCAGCGGTAACTGACCATAACACGCCAGTAATTCCGCGACGGTTTTTTCATGCTCGAAATGTAGCGTGTAAAATTCCTGCTCGCGCCCGATCACAGTCACCGGAATCGCATCAGCCAACAGCAATTTCGTCCCCGGTTTGGGTGCATGACTCGCGCGAATAGCCGCCAACACATGGTGGTCATCCAACACTCGCTCCACCATGACTTCCACCTTGCCACCGCTGTCTTTTTTGCCAAACAAGCGAGCCTTGATCACGTGCGTGTCGTTAAACACCATGACATCTCCGGCACGCAAATAATCTGGCAGATCGGAAAACAACGTATCCTGCCAGCAATCATCGATACCATCCAGATAAAGCAAACGACTACCGGTGCGCTGCTCGGCGGGGAATTGTGCGATCAGTTCGGCGGGCAGGTAAAAATCAAAATCCTGAGTTTTCATGCCGCCTATTATACCGTCGCAATATGTTTCCGCCCATGCAGCTTGCTGTACTGGCGGTTTTCAGTGATAATTGCGCCTTCTGTGGATCGAATATCAGCAGATAATCTAGCCGGGATGGCGGAATTGGTAGACGCACGGGACTCAAAATCCCGCGAAGGCGACTTCATGGGGGTTCGATTCCCCCTCCCGGCACCAACGTTGTTTGTCACCTCTGCAATTGATACAGCGTACGATGTCAATCTACTCGTTGCTTAAATCGTCGGATTCCATTTTTTGCAGTACACCTCGGTAACACCCCTCAACCCAATGTAGACTATCGATGACATCAGTCATGTATTTGATCAGATACTTTCGTGTAACAATCAATAGCTGAATCAATAAACGAGAAAGCCGCAACACCAAGCCGCGGCTTTCTTTGACTCATCCGAGATTGTTTTTCCGCGCTATGGTGCTACGGTTCTAATCGGAAGCATCATTTCGTTGTCCTCATGCGAAAGGATATGGCAGTGCCAAGCGAAAAGTCCAATGATGTCAAATTTGGCTCTGACGCGAGTAATCGCCGGATTTACGCCGTCACCCGGATAGGCGATGATCGTGTCCTTGAAGCCGGTTTCCCAAGGTTCTGGACCTGTACTCGTTCCCATTTGATCGATCCGCTCTATCACTTCGAACTGCACTTGATGTAAGTGGATAGGATGGGCATCTTCAGTGAAATTGTAGAGCACCCATTCTTCGACCTGACCTACCGCGGGAGTAGTGCTGATCGGATCCATCCAGAGGCTAGGTACGGGGGCACCATTCACCATGGTTCCCAATTCAGCTTTCTCCGGGCCGAACATGCCTGCACCAACGGTATCCTTGGGTACTGCGACGAGCTCACCGCGGCTGTTCAATATCGGTGTACCCGTGGTGTCGACAGGAATGTAAACCGTGCCGGATTCCATCTCATTGAGTGACAGATGGCGAACAACCGGGTTACCGGAAATGCGTGTGATCGCAGGCAGTTGTAAGCTGCTTGGCGCGATGCTGCTGTCGGCACCCTTAATCGGTGCAACACGAAACTGCATTACCTGACCAGTGGTGTCGGGGTCAGCCGGATCGAAATCCACCCCGGGGGTTCCGCCACCAAAAGGTGAATCCGGGCCGATGTTTTGTAGCGTAATCTTGGTACCTGCTGCA
>NZ_JAMWZS010000003.1 GCF_024282095.1 Nitrosomonas sp. | reverse complement strand
CCCGTATTCTGCTTTGTTGCTATCGACAAATGTCACCATTATTTCGGTCGGCGGTCGAGCTCCGCCTGCGCAAAATAGGCCGATGCCTTACGTAATATCTCGTTGGCTCGCTTTAATTCCCGATTCTCCTGTTCCAATTCCTTGAGTCTCTCACGATCCGCAGTCGACATACCACCTCGAATTCCCTGATCAGTCTCTGCTCGTCTTACCCAGGTGCGCAACGTCTCCGCTGTGCAGCCAATCTTTGATGCGATCGATTTAATCGCCGACCATTGCGATTCATGCTCCTTTTGCTGCTCGAATACCAATCTTACCGCTCGTTCTCGTACTTCCGGTGAATAACTGATTTGATTCTTCATCTTCTCCTCCTCTCAAATCATTTTATCTCTGGAAATACCGGGGCGATTCAGGTATCTGCGAGCGTTTCCACAAAACCATCTTGCAGGAATTCTACCAGGTAGCATTCAGGCGAAAGATTTACCAATCCATCGAAGAGCTACAGCACGATCTGGATGACTGGATGGCAAATTACAATAGTGAGCGTACCCACCAAGGAAAGATGTGTTGTGGGCGTACGCCTATCCAAACTTTAATTGACGCAAAGGAGGTATGGGACGATAAAATTACCGCATTGAATAACTGAATTTGATCTAACAGACACATCGTCAAATCGGGTGACTGTCAGATCAGGTCGAGACTACTACAGGTGATTCGATCCGCCCTTTTTCACCAAAACAAAAGAGCACATAGTCAAATATTGATCTAAGTGCTCTTTTGTTTTCTGCAATCATGTCACTGGGCTTTATCAACGACACTGGGTGCCAGTGTAAAAAAATAGACAATAAAATACACTACAAGGACGGCATTAACCTACGAGCCGCTCCAGTAGGGATATTTGAATTCTTTGGCGAAGGATCACTTGGAACTACTCCAGAAGGAAGCTGCATTTCTTCTTCTGCAGTTTTTACTTTTGCTGCTTTTTCTTTATCGATAACAAGACCAGGCTTAAGATTTGGCCCAATACTTTCTCTCTCAACAAATTGATGGTTTGGATGAAAAGACTTATCAAAAGCAAATGCGCTACCTGTAAAAAAAGCCATATACATAATAATCGCTATCGTTAAGATTTTTCCTTGATTCATGATGATTCTCCATTTAGTTGTGTCGATTTCGAATAATAATGAAATTTAAACTAATCTATTTTATTTTTTATTTCTGAAGACTTATCGTTAATTAAATCCTTTCCTTCTGCAGCACGATTATCAATCTTTTTCTTCGCACATTCAACATCAGTATCAGTACAAATTGCTTCGTCTACACGATCCACTGCTTTGTTCGCATCGCGTTTGATTTCATTTTTAACTGCTTCGCCTTTTTCAGGCAATGTTTCAGTAGCATGTGCAGTTGAGAAAAACAAACCGATAACCAGTGCCAGTAGTAAATTAGATATTTTCATTTTGAATTTAGCTCCGTAATTTAAAATCGTTTATTTATCATTTATAAGAGTACGAAGCTAATAATAGCCATTCTTCTCAGGCTTATCTGTTCGGTTGCATACATATGCCATTAATTATTCTACTCTGATTGTGCATCGGTGCACTGCAAGAAACATTCGGCAATAAAGAAATCTAGGGGGTAGCTAGGTTATTGATAAATAACTACTCAGGATTCATGCACATGAACTGGTTTTCTGCTTAATGCATTCGATCAAGGAAGCTACCTGAATTGGCACTTAAAGCGTTTCGCCCTGCCGACCAACTTTCGAAGCAGTCACAATGGCGCACACATCGAAGCGGAATCGGCTGACGCCCTGAAAATACCATCACGTCATGTATAAAAACGTAATAGATATCGTTCAGAAGCCTTTCAATATTTGACACGTACGCGATAAGTCAGCTTAGCTTCACTATCCGCTGCAACAGGTACCTTCCACTCCACCAAACCGGCGCTGAGTTTCACATGCGGCAAAGATTCGGCTATCACTTCCCAATCACCGGGTATGGGTTCTTGGACTTGCACAGTGACAGCTTCTTTCTTGGCATTCTTTAAGGTAATTTGATACGCAGTTTCAAATACGCTGGTATGGCGCACTGTGCCGGCAATTTGCTGGAAATCGGTCTGTATTTTGTCAGCAGTGATATCGAATGCGCTGCCTAGTTTAAGGCGTATGCGTTCATTGCTGGGCGTGTGATCAATGCGGTCTTCCCCGACGAATTGACTATTGCCCTGCAAATCCTTTTTGTAAACGCGAATAACACCTCTGGGCAATGGAATACCTAAGCCCTCCCCTTTATTACGAAAATTGATGAATACATGGATCTTGTGCTTTTGACTGATCGTATCGTGCTTTCCTGAATAATAATAATCCGCCCCCTGCAACAAATATTCTTTGTTGAAAGGAATATTCAGTGCGGACATCAGCACAACCTGTTTGGTCTGATTCTCAGAAAGCGTCGTGGGATGCTGCAAGGTATACAGATGATACTCAAAGAATGACTCTTCCTTCATCTGTACCGCATCAACCGCTTCTGCTGCCAGCGCCATCATTTTTCGGGCAATGCGCTGCTCAGGTTGCACGCGATTGATATCACCCGCGACTAATTGCAGATTGGCATTGTAGTAGGCGATGCCACTTTGGTTGGTCAGCGTGACAAGGCCATTCAGATCCAGCGAATCGTCAGTTTCACTTAATGCAACCACATAATCAGCGTGCCAGGATAATCCTTGCGTCAAATAGGAAAGCTCCAGATCGTGTTTGCCTTGGGATGGACTTAGCAGTGAAACAAGTAATGTGGGTTTATCACGCAGATTTTTCGGCACACCCGGAAATATCATCCGCCCCGACACCCCCGTTTCGATACGGTCATTAAATTTCAGCACCACGCCGTCATTGGTTGAAAGGATAGTCGCCGCTTCACTCGTCTCGGAACCTGTCATCGGATTGGTACGGATAACGGTGATTTCCTTGCCGGAATATTTTTCCAGCAGCTTCGCCGGAGTGAGCAGGTCAAAATCAAAATTCTGCTCGAGTAAGCGAAATTTAGAAGGCGCGGTGAGATTACGCAGCAATGCTGTCTCAGGACGGATCTGGGCTGACACATCGCGCCACGCTAAGCGATTGATATCCTGATCCAATATCACTTTGCGCGAATCTCTTATCAGCGCCAGATTTTCATTGTAAATCGTAATCGCGATACTTTCCTGATCTTGGGCCGTAGAAACTTTTTCATCCATTGCGGCCGCATGAGAATTACATGTAATGATGGAAAAAATAACCGCAACGGCTGCAGCCCTGGCGCCTTTCTCAAGACAGTATTCGTTCTTCAGCCATTTCGTCATCCGCACAAACTCAATATGATTCATCATCACTAATTTTCCCATTTTGATACAAAACCATTTGACGCACACATCAGTAAAGAGTAACTGATATCGTTGAGAACTACCATCAGACTATGTTTGTTCAAATGTACGCATGATGGCAGGCGCCGAATTGAACGCGATGCACGGTTATCGAAGCTGCAACCGATGTGTTTGCATTTGATGTGCGGTGAGCGATGCCGATAAATTTCCGCTGACAATCATGGCGTCGTCGATGTCCGTTTCAATATGTGTAGTTCTTTTCCCCGATAAAATATCGGAAGCGAGCGATAACGTGTAATTGCGCGCCGCATTGGCTTGGTTCCAGACTCGTGTTATCACACCCTGAGTTATTCCGTCCTCAGCCGGCTTCAAAGCCCACAGCAGCACATCCGGATCGGAAATGGTTAGGAATGTATGACTGTTTTCGCTGTAAACCGGATTTGTTCCGGTCACAACACTCGTTACGAATGGATTCTGGTGTTCGAGCGAAAATTTCATCGCCGCTGTTTGATTAAATGCACCGTGTGTTTGCAAGGCAAACCGTTGCAAGAATCGCGCATCGCCGCCCTGATAGGGAATTCCAAAATGCTCGCCATCGACTTGACCACCCGCCAAAATGCTCAGTTGCGGCGTGCCGGTATCAAATTCAGACCGTGTGCTATTGCCCAGTTTCATATAATACGCATCAGCGTTTGAAAGCGTTACGCCAGCATTGTCACCGGATACATCGGCGAAATGATTGATCGTCAGCCAATCGTACCGCGCATTTTTCGGCGAATAATGTCCGCCATCGGGCAACAATTTGGCGCGAATGACCGCACCAACTTCTTCATGCCAGACATCGGGCGAATCGATGTTGAATGAATAACCCCATGTCAGCGTTTCGCCGAAATTTTGCAGAATTTCATTCTGAATCTCGATGCGATTGCTACCGCGAATCAATGTAATGCGCGTCGTATGCAAACGCGGACTCATGGAAATCACCCGCAGCGTTACGCTCACCGCACCGAGGTTCTTGCTTGCAAAGCTGCCGCCCCTCCCCCCCAGATCGTTAACCCATCGGTCATTCATTTTGCGCACAAATTCACGATTTCCCTGCGCTTTGTCGATCAGGCTCGTGATCGCGCCGGTGTTTGAAACGGTGATGCGGTAAAAATCGTTTTCAATGACATTGCCGATCACGCTTGCCGCATTTGAAAATGAAATTCCCGCACCATTTTTGATTTCAAACACTTTGTAACCGACTGAAGGCACATCGCTGGCCAGAATTCTCAATCGGGTTTGCCCGTCAATCGTCACATACTGCCAAGGCACTTGTTGTCCGGTCGCCACATCAACGACATGAATCAGGTTTTTATTGTCGACAGGGAAATCCGCATAATCGGTTCTGTTCCAACTCAGACTGTTGAGCACATAAAACCTCGGATTGGTGCCGCTTCGGGCAATCATCGTGCCCAGCTGATTTTTTGCATCCTCGTGCAGCGTGTCGACGTACGATGTAATCTCACCTTCGATTCTGCGCTGCCAGTCAGCTCTGTCGGCGCGCGAAACAGGGCCGTCCGCGGTCCAGTTATGTTCATAGTACAAACCGAAATTGAGCATTGCTTTATCACGTGCCGCAATCCGGCTATTCATAAAGGTGGAATTTTTCAAAGAAACCAGCGTAGCCAACGCATCAGCGCTACGCAGCTTCTCCACGGCGCGTTTAACCCGCGCTGAAACTTCCGCCATTGAAGCCGAATACAGCTCCCATTCATTACCATAGCTGGCCGCAAAGGTTTCCAGTTCTGTACCGTGATGCGCTTCAAAATCCCTAAAAAAATCCAATTGATTCGACACAATGACCTGGCGTTTTGCCGTGGTTAATTGCTTCGCGGCGGTGACGAATTCGTCGTCGATGGTGATGAGATCATCTTCTCCCTTGCCAAAAATACCAATGACCGGAAAAGGATAACGTGCTGCAAATGACGCATCCGTATCGATAAAAGGAATCGTTGTATAAGGATCACGCCCTTCGGCATAACCACCAATGGAGGTATTATCATCCGTAATATTGAGCAACAGCGAATTCCATTTCATCAAAATGCGGCTGTCGTCGCGACCGCCGAGATAATAAATCTCGCGTTCGCGGTTGCTCAGATGCGGCACATGCGTGGCGCATCCGCACACGCCCTTCCATGAATATTGGGCCCCAGAACCTGCCCATAATGATGACAAGCCGTACGGCAAAGTTTGATTTTCCATCGCAATCGCCAGCGGAAAATCAATGCCGTACGCACGTTGGATTAATCCCGGATAATACATGCCGCGCAAAATCGCTTCCGCCGGCGTGCCACCATTTGACAGCACCAGTGCGTTGAGCGGCACACTGAAATGCCCGTCCTGGATGCGACTGATCAATCGTTGGAATTGCGTCGCTGAGCGGTTCTTTTGATAAATCCACAACCAAAAACTACCGTCGGCATTCCAGCGCGCCTGATACGGCGGAGGGCTTGCCGCAGTCGCATCCATCTGATCCAGGTAATAGTCGATGGTAGCCAGAAAAACACTTTGATACTCGGCTTCGCCTGCCGTCCACATGTAATCGGTGTGATCATCAGGCGCCAGATAAATCCGTTTTTGGGCAAAACCCGGTTGTGCGATTAGCATGGTCAGTAAAAAGACAAAGCCTTTTAAAATAGTACTTTTCATACCGACCATTGAAGCATTGTCAAAAGATCTGAGCGTTGAGTCATATTCAATTCAGTTAAAAAATTTCACTCAAAAAATCAGCAATCGACCGGTACGCGCGATTTGCTGCCGCTTCCTTGTATACCGTTCCGAAATCGGGATTATTGGCTTTCGGATTCGTGAAAGCGTGCATCGTGCCGCCATAGACATGAATCTGCCAATCCACGCCTGCTCGCGTCATCTCAGTTTCAAATGCCAGCACTTGCTCCGGCGGCACCATTGGATCATCGTGGCCATGCAGGCAAAGCACTTTAGCAGTTATTTTCTCATTCGCGACATTACCCGGCATAAAAATGCCATGAACACTGATCACCCCGCGCACATCCGCTCCGGAGCGGGCCAATTCCAGCACGCACATGCCGCCAAAGCAATAACCCATGGCAGCGACTTTGGTTGCGTCGACCTGTGGCAGCTGCCGAACCGTGTTCAGGGCGGTATTGATTCTGCGCCGGAGTAATGCCCGGTCTTTCGCAAACGGACTCATTAATGCGCCGTTCTTCTCCGCATCACCATCAGCGCCGATAATCCCTTTACCATACATATCCAGCGCAAAACCCACATACCCCATGTCGGCGATTCTCTCGGCAGCTTTGCAGGCAAATTCACGCCGCCCGCTCCAATCGTGTGCCACCAACACAGCGGGCTTAGACTTGCCGGTATCGTGATACGCCAGATAACCCTCGAGCAGCCGGCCGCCGTCCTCATAATCAATGTTTTTTGTAATCATATTTCTTCCTTCATTAAACAATCACCAGCGATATATTATTACTCTCTTCCTGAACAGCATATCAGCTTGTCCAGTTACTATTACATTTGTGCAGCAAAGATGCGACATAAACTTCTTATATCGCATTGATAAGCGCTTTAGTCGCTTAACCGGTGCTAAAAATTCAATAAATAAAAATCTGATTCGATAACAACGACATCTTGCTATCGCACATATCTCATATATGTAACTGAATACTTATGCTGCGGCAACAAGAACACTTTGATTGTTCTGATATTTCTCAACAATTAAAGAACCCGAGAAAATCTCATGTACAAAACCTTTATGAGGAATTTGCAAAATGGTACTTCTAAGAAATAAAATTTTTTCCACGTGCGTAGCAGCCTCATTACTATGTGCAACCAGCACAGTATTTGCCGAAAGCGTCGCCATCAAATATGATCAAATATTCATCGCTGACAAGAGCTTGGTTGTTAAGGATTTGCTCACCGGGCAGCTGAATCAATGCACCGCACCACCTTTGCTCGATCCAGCAGGCAATGATGTCACCAGCTCGCTGGCAACTGCGACCGATGTTGTCATCAAGCGCAATTATGCAATCGTGACGGTACATCCGCTCGATAGTCAAGGCAACGCGCTGACCGACACCGTGACTGTCGACGTATCCAAGTGCCTGGAACAGAAAACTATCCCGGTCAAAGAATGTATCTCCACAGTGGATCTGGACAGAGGTGTCTTGACGATCCCATGCGTTAAGATTAATGATTCCATTGTCACCGTGAATATGGATCGCCGCGGTAATTCGTCTAACTGGGAAGTTACATTCCTTCAAGATAATGCCAACATGGCAAATTACAGTGATGCTAGCAATGATGATGAGGAAGATGACGACGACGACAGCAAAAATAAGCAGAAAGGTCGTTAAAAATGATCATGATTGATCAGATTTACTGCTGATTGCATCTCACAGGGCAGCAACGATAGGAAAATAATCACTGCTGCCCTGTTCCAAAGTGACATCAGGTAAAATCTATTTTCAGAGATATTTAACAGGCTATTAATCTGAAAATAGATTCAAAAGAATGTTAGCCTCGCTGTACCACGCAATCCAGCAGGCCATATCATTAATTGACCTAAAAAGGAACCTGATCATGACCAACAAACTCCACCAAGTTATACTCAGTATTTCAGCGTTATCAATCTTTACATTATCCAATCCGGCCTGGGCGCAAGATTTACTGACGCAGAAGGTTCTGCCGCTGGAATTATCAACCCAGGCAGCAATGGCAGCCGTAAAAAAATGCCATGACGATGGATTCAAGGTCAGCGTTGCCATTGTCGACCAATCCGGATTACTCAAAGTGCAGTTAAAAGCCGATGGCGCCGGACCTCATACGCTGGATAGCAGCCGCCGCAAAGCTTACACAGCGAATAGCTTGCGCGACTCGACACATAAATATGCCGTATTGGTCACACAAAAACCTGAATTGCAGAGTCTGACACGATTGAACGAAAACATCCTGTTGCTGGGCGGCGGTTTCCCGATCAAGATCGGCGGTGAAGTGGTCGGCGGTATCGGTGTGGGCGGCGCTCCCGGGATTCAGTTTGATGAAGTGTGTGCCAGTGCCGCACTTAAAGTCTTAAAAGCGGATGATACGTTCGAAAGCAAGTGATTATCGGCTGCGCACCACCGCGGCGTAGTCGATAAACAGTTCTTCCAGGAACAAGCGAGGATTCAGCGGATGCTGAGACAATCGTTGCTTTGCATTTAAAGTACGCGCAAAAGTAATGCACTCCAACAAATCAAACTGCCCGCTCAACGCTTGGATGGTAGCCAGTTGATTCAAATAGTAGCGGATTTTTCCAGTGGTGCGATAGCTGATCAAGTCATAACACCATTTTTGCAACCAACTGACAACAACAGACAGATTTGCCGGCTGCAAGGCCTCGGCCAGAGAAAGTGCATCCAGTCGCTTGGAATCAGCGATGTGTTGTATGAATTGTTGGTATTGCATCGCATTTTCTCCTTGACCAAACAGCCGGGCTGACAAAGGGGAAAAACCGACGGCTGCCAGGCAAGCGTGCGGGTCATTGATCGCATGCTGTTTTAACCACGCAATCGAAGTTTCAACATCCGGTATCGGCATTGCGATTTGCCGGCAGCGGCTACGTATGGTCGGCAACACATGCTGTGCCTGATGCGTGACCAGAATAAACAGCACATTGGCCGGCGGTTCCTCCAGTTTCTTGAGCAGCGCATTGGCTGCCGATCTATTCATGGTTTCGGCGGGATAAATCAGGATAATCTTGTAGCCATCCTGATGCCCGGTCATGTAAACAAAATCTGTCAGTTTGCGAATTTGCTCGATACTGATCTGCTGGCTGGCACTTTTCTTGGTCGCGGCGCTGCCGGACTTTTCGTCACTGTCTTCTTTCTCATTCAACTCACCAGCGTGAACCGCTAATGCTTCCGGCATAACCTGATAAAAGTTGGGATGTCCGTTCTGTTCAAACCATCCGCAGCTTGAACATTCCCCGCAAGCCTTTTGTTCTGCTATGGGCGCTGTGCATAGCAATGATTGCGCCAGATGACGCGCAAAATCGTACTTGCCGATGCCTTTTTTCCCTTTTAACAGCAATGCGTGACCCAGGAATTGGCGATTCTGCGCCAACTTCTGCCAGATTCCCTGTTGCCAGCTATAAATATCACTCATGATTCAATAAATGCTGTAGAACCTGTTCAACCGCAGCTTTGACTTCGGATAAAGATTGACTGCTATCAATCAGCTTGATGCGATCAGGAAACTGCTTGGCTCGGGTCAAATAGGCCGCACGCACTCTTTGGAAAAAGTCGGCCTGCTCTTGCTCAAATCGATCGGAAACCTTGATTTGACTCACGCGCTGCTGTCCCACGTCGACAGGCACATCGAAGTACAGCGTTAAGTCGGGCTGCAGCGTACCTTGCGTCCAGTGCTCCAGGATAGCCAGTTTCTCGCCATCCAATCCTCTGCCGCCTCCCTGATAGGCAAAACTGGCATCGGTAAAGCGATCGGATATGACCCATTGACCTTGTACCAGGCTCGGCAGAATCACTTTATCGAGGTGCTCACGGCGCGCGGCGAACATCAATAATGCTTCCGTTTCAGCATGCATGGCAATGGACTTATCCAGCAGCAATGTACGTAATTGCTCACCCAAAGGTGTTCCGCCCGGCTCCCGCGTAACCACAGCCGTTAACCCCGCACGTTGCAATAATTCGATGATCCAGGCCAACTGAGTCGATTTACCTGCACCGTCAATGCCTTCCAGTGTAATGAATTTGCCTTGTGTCATGCCTTTTCTGTTTTCAAGTGTTATGAAGGTAAGCTACCATGCACGATCAGTTAATCATCAGTCCATTTTAACGCATGCAAATAGATGCCGCAGGTCTACTGGAGACTGCCCAGTTTATCGCCTCCCCGAATTTTGATGAGCGGCCAGTTGGTACTCACATCAGCTTACTGGTGATCCATAACATCAGCCTGCCGCCGAATGAATTTGGCGGCAATGGCGTGATTGAACTGTTCACAAACCAAATCGACCCGCACGCGCATCCTTATTACCAATCGTTGCAGGGAATGAAGGTATCCACGCATTTTTTCATCCGCCGTGATGGCTCAATCATACAGTTTGTACCTTGTAATATGCGCGCCTGGCACGCAGGAGTATCCAGCTGGCAAGGTAAGGAACGGTGCAACGATTTTTCGATTGGCATTGAACTGGAAGGCAGCGATATCATACCTTTTGCCGATGCACAATATACAACATTGATTGCATTGACAGAGTGCTTGTGCGTCCACTACCCGATCAAGGATATCACCGGACATTCCGATATCGCGCCCGGACGCAAAACTGATCCGGGGCCGTATTTTGATTGGAAAAGATATACGAATTGCCTGGGTAGCAACATCATTAAGCGATAAACAAATAACACACCAGCGTGATAACCACAGCACCAATAAAATTAAGCACCAGCCCTTCACGCGCCATACTGGTCATTGGAACCATGCCGGTTCCAAACACAATTGCATTGGGCGGTGTCCCCACGGGCATCATAAAACCATAACTAGCAGCCATCGCAGCAGGTACCATTAGCAAAGCGGGATCAATACCCGCTGCTACGCCGGCAGGTCCAAGAATCGGCATCAACAAAACGGTGATTGCCGTATTACTCGTTATTTCTGTGAGAAAGATAACTGCCAGCGTAACGAATACAATAATGATCAGTGGATGTAGGCCAGACAGCACTGCCAATTGCTCACCAATTGATTTGGATATGCCAGTTTCAACAAAGGCCTGAGCAATGGCGATACCGCCGGCGAAAAGAATAAGAATACCCCAAGGCACTTTGACTGCGGTTTCCCAATCAAGAAGTTTCCCATCACGACCATTGGGGATCAAAAACATAGCAAGCACAGCAATCAATGCAACCGTTGCATCACTTGCTCCCTTAAGATCAAGCCAGCCACTCCAACCACCAAAAGGCTCTGTGCGCGTTATCCAAGCGAGAACGGTTATGCCAAAAATAGTCAGAACACGCTGCTCTTCCGGGCGCCAACGACCCGATTCCGGCATAGTCAACTTACCGACATAATTCAAATGACGTGTCAGCCACAAACCAGCCAGCGGTGCCATTAATAGAACGACAGGCACCCCCCAACTCATCCACTCCAGGAAACTCACCGTGTTTCCTGTAAAACCTTCATACTCCTTCATGAAAACCAGATTGGGAGGTGTGCCGATGGGCGATCCCAAGCCACCGATACTGCTACCATAAGCAACTGACAATAGCAGAGGAAGCGCCAGTTTTTTATCATTACTTTGAGCGATAACAGCAAGTGCCAGCGGTATCATCATGAGCGTCGTTGCCGTATTAGAAATCCACATGCTAAGCAGTGCGCAGGCAAACATGAAACCCAAAACAATGCGCCGACTGCTATTTCCGCCTATTATTCTAATCAACCCCAAGGCAAGGCGATGATGTGCGCCAGAACTTGCTAAAGCAGCAGAAATCATAAATCCGCCTAACATCAGCAATATCATATCGTTTCCATAGGCTTTGGCCACATCTTCCTTTGACAGAACATCAACCAATGGAAAGACTGCAAGCGGAATCATGGAAGTGGCCGGTATCGGAATCGACTCAAAAAGCCACCACACGACACACAACATCACAACGGCACCTGTCCAACAGGCTTTGGCATCCCAACCGGATGCGTTCATGCTGGCGGCGAGGAGTGCGGCAAGGAGTGGACCAAGAATTAAAGTCCAGTGGCGTAACATAGATTCTTTTAACCACATACAAGAAATTATTAAAGAAAGAGAAAATTTTAGCTCGTAATTTCACCATGCTAAATTTTTATGGAGATTTTTTGTATCAGCTAGTTACATTGCTTTGATTTAGGTTCAGCTAAATTCATATTTGAACTTTCTTTCACTGACAAATGGTCACTTTTTACTTGTACCATCGTCCTAGTATAGTTTCTACAGGCAAACATTAGAACGATTGCCGAGTTATCTTGCCCCATTGCAGTTATACAAGGTTGAGTCGGCTGTTCTTTAAATTTATTCGTTTTGCGTCCATGTAGCTCTCTTCTGTATTCGTCATATACAGCTATCTTATCCTTGAACTGTTCTTCATATTCTTTACAAGAATACTTCGGAATCATTTCGATCTCATGAAGAATTCTTCGCATACCAAACGTTCCATCGTTATTGATCGGAAGCTGCGTTTTGTATTTTGATTCAGCAGTTCCAATATATTTAAACCCATCACCAGGTACACTAACTTCAATTTCATGCACAGAAGTATCTATACCTTCCAAAAGATATCCTGAATTACCATCTGATATACAGCGTACATTGTCCCAGCTTCCGCTAATTGCTGTTGCTCGAATACCATGATTTTTCGTAAATTCTGTTGATGTAAAGAGATATTTTGTGTTTTGGTGAAAAATAAAATGCCCTGTTTTTGCAAGCAAGTCACATTTTTCTTTTCCAGTCTGCTCGAATTTTGATAATTTATTCTTTAGATCATTAACTTGTGTTTCTAAATTTCTATTTTCACCGGTCAATTGAGCACATTTAGCATTATCACACGCCAAATTTGAATTTCTATCTTCATATCTATCGAAAATTATCATCGATACGATCGCAAATAATATTCCTCCCCAAAAATAATGTGTTAGTTTTCCAGCGGCTAAGCTAAATTTCCCAATTCTAATCGTTTCTACCTTGCCATCCTCATACTTACCTATAAGAAAAACAACAAAAGTGAGTAAACAAATTAAAAACCCACCAAGATAAGCAGCAAAGATAAGAAACTGAAGAAGATTTTCCATGAACGCCTATTCCCAAATTTTAGAGATGTTAAAATTAATTCTGATAACTTGCCATGCCATACTTCAATTTAAGGCATTAGTTTATCAGAACTATCTTACAATCTAAAATTATACCACCCGATAATTAGCAACCAACCGACATTCACTACCCGGCGCAACTTCAACAACATCATTCGCCGCATTAGTCGTTTCAACGCACAGCAAGCGCTGATAATCCGCATCTTCAAGATCGGCCATTTCCTTAGCAATTTTCTCCCAGGGATTCCATACCACTGCGGTTTTGCTGCCTTGTGAAGTGATCTGGATACGGCGATTCAGTGCGCTATCGTCGATCGTTAAGGTATTGCCAGCATCCAGATAAATGCGATCGACCTCGGATCCGATGGTCACAGCACCCGATTGCTGCTTTTGCGCATTGCCGCCGCCCGCTTTGTCGATATAATCGCAACCTTCCAAGCCAAGCACTTTGGCTTGCGTAATATTACCTACCTTGAAATAAGTATGAAACGCTTGCGTGATGGAAAATTTTTCTTTCCCGGTGTTGCGGGTAATCAAGGACAGATTCAAAGAATCGCTGATGATAATTTCCTGGTTCAACACAAAGGAATGCGGCCAGATAGCCTGTGTTTCCGGTGTATTCACCAATCCCAAGGTAACCTTGATGTCGCCATTCCCCATCTTCTCGGTAGCTACCACATTCCACGGACGATTGCGCACAAAACCATGCCCTGGTCTTCCCTTGCCTTCCGGATCGGCGCCAAACCACGGCCAGCAGATCGGTGCGCCGCCCTTGATCGCTTTGCCGTCCTGGTAATACGCTTTCGCGCTCAAAAACATCACATCTTCCGGTTCACCGGCCGGTTGATACGACAACACCTGACCGGCATGGATTGATATCAGTGCTTTGGCTTTAGCGGTTTTCACCTGAATCATCGGCAGCCCGCCGTTGCCTGCGATAAATTCCAGTTGACCTGCAATACCGAATTGCGCGTTGAGTTGTTCGATTGTCATGATTTTCCTTTATTAAGTTGTTGTTTGATTTTCTATTCTTGTATGGGTTTGACTCGGCTGGCTGCAAGTTTAGCACGGCTCCGCGCTTCGTCTGTATTGGTGCCGTTCGCCAAAGCGACGCCCATGCGTCGTCGCACAAAAGATTCCGGCTTGCCGAATAAACGCAAGTCACTTTGCGGCACGCTGAGCGCTTCAACCACGCCGGAAAACGCAATGCCTTGGGCTTCCAGTTGGCCGTAAATCACTGCACTGGCGCCCGGAGCCTGCAGGGAGGCATCCACTGGCAATCCCAATATGGCGCGCGCATGTAAATCAAATTCGCTCTGCCGTTGGCTGCACATTGTCACCATACCGGTGTCGTGCGGCCGTGGACTGACTTCGCTGAACCAGACTTCGTCGCCCTTGATGAATAATTCCACGCCAAAAATACCCAAACCGCCCAGATCATCGGTTATTTTCTTGGCAATTTCACGTGCACGTTGCAATGCCAGCGGCGTCATCGCTTGCGGTTGCCAGCTTTCGACATAATCGCCATGCACTTGCACATGCCCGATCGGTTCGCAGAAATGTGTTTGCACATCGCCGTTTACATTCAACGCACGCACGGTCAGTTGCGTGATTTCATAATCAAAATGAATCACCCCTTCGACGATCACCCGCCCTTGATTCACGCGGCTGCCGCTCGCGGCGTAATTCCAGGCCGCTTCCACTTCTCCGGCATGATCGATGCGTGATTGCCCTTTGCCGGATGACGACATGACTGGTTTCACGATGCAGGGGTAGCCGATTTTGTCGTCAATCGCGGAGCATAACTCATTCAAACTGTTGGCAAAGGCGTAAGGCGACGTCGGCAAGCCCAGCGTTTCCGCCGCCAGGCAGCGAATGCCTTCGCGATTCATCGTCAGCTTGGCGGCACGCGCAGTCGGAATCACTGTCGCCAGTCCCATTTGCTCAATTTCAACCAACATGTCGGTGGCAATGGCTTCAATTTCGGGCACGATGATATCCGGCCGCTCTTGCTCTATCAGTGCGCGCAGCGCCTGCCCATCGGCCATATTGATCACATGTGCGCGATGCGCTACCTGATGTCCCGGTGCATTGACATAGCGATCCACCGCAATGGTTTCCACGCCCAGACGCTGCAGCGCGATAATGACTTCCTTGCCAAGCTCACCACTGCCCAGCAGCATGACTTTGATCGCTGACGGACTCAGCGGTGTACCAATCACTGATCGTTTATTCATGGTGTGTTTTCCTCAGTTGTTGTTCTTTTTTTGTTCTGCTGTTGTAATGCCCATTGCACGTGTTCGCGTACCAAAGCCGATGCATCATCCAGGCGGGCTTGCAATGCCGTGACAATCTCACCGGAATACGGCGCGTTGCCCAAACCGACGGCGATATTGCGCAGCCATTGCGGATAACCGATGCGGCGGATCGGCGTGCCGGCCAATTTGGTTTCAAATGTTTCCTGATCCCAACTGAATAGCGCAACCAATGACACAGCATCCAGGCCATTACGCACATGAAAGTCGTCCTCATTGGTGATTCTGGCAAATTTATTCCACGGACATACCAACTGGCAATCATCGCATCCATAGATACGATTGCCAATCAGGGATCGTAACGATTCGGGGATGCTGCCTTTCAATTCGATGGTCAGATAGGAAATACAGCGTCGGGCATCCAGCTGATACGGCGCAACGATAGCCTGCGTCGGGCAAATGTCGATACATTTGGAACAACTGCCACAATAATTTCCGGTCACCTCATCAACGGGTAGCGGTAAATCCGTATACATTTCACCGAGAAAAAACATCGAACCCGCTTGACGCGACAGCAATAAGGTATGTTTGCCACGCCAGCCCAGACCGGCTTTCTGCGCCCACGCCACTTCCATCACCGGCGCACTGTCCGAAAAAACCCGGTAATTGAATTGCCCTACTGCTGCGGTGATTTTATCAGCCAATCGCTGTAAACGTGCGCGCATGACCTTATGGTAATCCCGCCCCAATGCATAACGCGAAATAAAGGCTTGATCGCCGGTGTTGATCACATCCCAGCTATTTTTGGCAGAAGGCGGGGAATAGTTCATGCACACCGAAATAATCCGTTGTGTTCCGGGTTCAAGCTCAGCGGGCCGGGTACGCTTGGTGCCATGTTTCGCCATATAATCCATGTCACCGTGATATCCTTTATCCAGCCACTGGAACAAACCGGATTCCACTGCGGACATATCAGCACCGGCATCCGCGATACAGGTATCTTGAAAACCGAGTTCCTTACTCCACGCTTTGATAGCAGTTGCCAAAGCGATGTAATCAGGCAATTTATTTGTTGAGGTATTTTCTTGCATAACATTCATTCTACAGATTCCGAGCCAACACAGAACCTTACGTATTATCTGGCTGATGAAACAGCGATGTTGGATTTTGGTAAAACAATGGCTGCTACCCTGCATGCCGGATTGATTATTTATCTGATTGGCAATCTGGGTGCCGGTAAAACAACATTCGCGCGCGGTATTTTACACGGCCTTGGCTACCAGCATATTGTTAAAAGCCCCACGTATAATTTAGTTGAAATCTATAAAATTTCTAGGTTATACTTGTATCACTTTGATTTTTATCGTTTCAATGATTATTTTGAATGGGAAGAAGCAGGTTTCCGCGAGTACTTTAATTCGGACTCAATCTGCTTAGTGGAATGGCCTGAAAAAGCGGGAGATTTGTTGCCCGTGGCTGATCTGCAGCTGTTTTTTAACATGCTTGAAACGGGTCGAAGTGTTGAAATTCGAGTGGGTACAGAGACAGGAAAACAATGCTTAAAACATTGGAAAAATCAGAACAACGTGTGATCACCTATTCTAGGGAAACTCTGAATAATTCATGTTTGTCATTCCGAACAAAGTGAGGAATCTTTGTGAATCAATGTCATAGATTTCTCGCTGCGCTCGAAATGACAGTTATTCAGAGTTTCCCTAGTAATCGTCATATTGCTGCTGCACAAGGTATTTTCCTGGCGCTCCTTGTCCTAACCTGCCTGCTGCTATTATCAAGCCAATCTGCACTTGCTGCAGATGTTACCGTTAAATCGGTGCGTGTCGGACTAACACCGGACTATACCCGCATCACATTGGAATCCAATCAACCGCTGCAGTATGAGCTCAGCATGCTCGAAAACCCGCATCGGGTTATCGTCGATTTAAGCAATATCAAGCCTTCTCCGGCACTTGCAACATTACCGCAGAAAGTGAATGCCATTGATCCTCTGGTGGAGAAAGTGCGCATTGGACAGTTCAAACCCGATGTCATCCGACTGGTATTCGATTTGAAAGCGAATGTAGTGCCGCGTACCTTTGTAGTTGCGCCGAAAGAAAATTATGCACATCGATTGATACTGGATATTTACCATCCTGATAAAGCAGCGAAAACTGACTTGAATGCCAATTTTGACGCCGGTATGGATGCTGATTCCACAGCGGATATTCTGGACGAATTGGTTGCCACACTGATACAGAGCGGCAAGCAACCCAAGGCAAATCACGCGCAACACAGCCGCCCACTTCCCAAACCCCAGATAAGTCAATCGAAACAACCCGCCGCTGGTTCCCAGGCTGCCAAAAGCCGTAAACCTGTGATGGTTCCACGAATGATCATTGTTGCTATTGATCCCGGTCATGGCGGTAAAGACCCTGGCGCAGTCGGTTATCAAGGCACGCACGAAAAAGATGTGACATTAGCAATTGCCAGGAAACTCAAAGAAAGAATCGATAAAGAACCGAATATGCGCGCGGTATTGACCCGCACCGGCGATTACTACATCTCACTCCCGCAACGGCGTATCAATGCGCGACGCGCCAATGCCGACCTATTCGTGTCAATACATGCGGACGCCAATCCGAAATCTCATGCGCACGGCTCTTCAGTATTTACACTATCCGAACATGGCGCAACCTCAACTACGGCCAGTTGGCTTGCCGACAAGGAAAACAGCGTGGACAACGATCTGATGGGAGGAATTGATATCACATCAAAATCAAAAGATATCAAAGAATTGTTGTTGGATCTGTCATTAAACGCAACCATTAACGACAGTGTAAAACTGGCCGAACATGTTCTGAGACAACTTGGCGACATCAATCACCTGCATAAAAAAGGTGTCGAGCAGGCCGGTTTTGCAGTGCTCAAATCGCCGGACATTCCTTCCATCCTGGTCGAGACAGCTTTTCTCAGCAACCCCAAAGAAGAAGAAAAGTTACGCAACAATACTTATCAAAACAAAATGGCCGATGCGGTTTTTGTGGGAATTAAAAACTACTTTGCAAGCAACCCGGCGCTCACTCGCGCCGAAATAGCGCAAGTCAAATAAACCAGCCATCTTTCGTGAAGCAATGTAAACGCATTAAACTGTCACGGCAAACGGTATACAATAACCGCTGTCCAACAAAAATTCACAATTGTCCTAATTTACGATTACCAAGCAAGCATGAGTGAATGCGCACCGATCAAACCCTAACGCAGTGGTATCAGCTAAGTAATGAACAAGGCACGCAACGCATAGCGCTGGTGGGTAACTATACGCTGACAGCACTTGAGCATGTATTGGAAACACTGGCAGGCGAACTGACTCAACAGGCGATAAATCCTGACTTACACTGGGACTTAACCGGCATTCAACAAATGGATACAGCCGGCATGATGATGTTATGGCACGCCTGGAATGCACAGCGCCCCAAACAGCTGCAATTGCGCTCGGAACATGAAAAAATGTTTCAGCGGTTGGAACATTTCCCTACGCCACAACCCGTAACCCAATATCGCGATATCCTCTGGCCCATTACATGGCTGGGGCAATTAGTATTGCTGTTATGGCAACATACCGTAGGCCTGATCACGCTGATCGGTCAATTACTGATTGATGTTGTTTATTTAATCCGGCACCCTGTTTACATTCCCTGGCGCGAAATCTCTGCCAATTTATTTCGCACCGGTGCACAAGCGCTGGGAATCACAGCGCTGGTCGGATTTCTGATCGGTATCGTATTGAGCTATCTATCTTCCAAACAATTGCAATTGTTCGGCGCGGATATCTTCATCATCAATATATTAGGCATCAGCATTATTCGTGAACTGGGCCCCATGCTGGCCGCGATCCTGGTAGCCGGCCGCTCCGGATCATCGATGACAGCGCAATTGGGTGTCATGCGCGTCACGCAAGAGTTGGATGCCTTGACGGTTATGGGCATCTCGCATAGTCAACGTTTGATTCTACCTAAAATAGTAGGTCTTGGGATTGCCATGCCATTGTTGGTCATGTGGACCAGCACCATGGCACTGTTGGGCGGAATGGTCGCGGCAGAATTACAGTTAGGCTTGAGCTATCAATACTTTATCACTGCATTACCGGATTCTGTGCCGATCGGCAATTTATGGCTGGGACTCGGAAAAGGGGTAGTATGTGGCATGGTGATTGCGCTGATCGCGTGCCATTTCGGTTTAAGAATCAAACCCAATACCGAGAGCCTGGGAGAAGGCACGACGACTTCCGTGGTTACCGCAATCACGATGGTGATTATTGTCGATGCGATTTTTGCAGTAATATTTTCCGATGTAGGGCTCACCTAAATCATGATGAAGCCGGAATGCATTATCGAAATTGAAGGGCTACATACGCGCTTTGGCGACCATGTCGTCCATGAAGATGTCAATTTATCCATTCATCGTGGCGAAATACTGACACTGATCGGTGGTTCCGGTAGCGGAAAAACAACGTTACTGCGCCAGATGCTGGGTCTGGAAAAACCCGCCCAAGGTAGCGTAAAAATTTTTGGAAGTGCGCCTACCGATTTTAATCTTCAAAGAAAAAGCATCCGCAATCGTTCCGGCGTGCTGTTCCAACAAGGTGCATTATTCAGCGCATTGACTGTATTTGATAATGTTGCTTTGCCGCTACGGGAGTTACACACACTAAGTGAAAGCATGATTCGTGATTTGGTCATGATCAAGCTGAATATGGTGGCAATCGAACCGGAACATGCCGGCAAAATGCCCTCGGCCTTATCGGGTGGAATGATCAAACGTGTCGCTCTAGCACGTGCGCTGGCATTAGATCCGGAATTATTATTCCTGGATGAGCCCACCGCCGGACTGGATCCTGAATTAAGCGAAAGTTTTGTAGAACTGGTGCTTACATTGCGCAGCGAAATGGATCTAACGATTGTCATGGTAACCCATGATCTCGATACCTTGGTTGCGTTATCAGACCGCATCGCTGTGCTGGCTGACCAACAAGTGGTGACAACCGGTACTGTCGCTGAAATATGTCGCTTTCAGCATCCGTTTATCACCAGCTTCTTTAAGAGCATACGACATAAATTTAATCAAAAAGATTATTCGGAGCAAACATGGAAAACCGCGCCCACGCTCTCGTAGCCGGCCTCTTCGTTATTTTCCTCAGTATCGCGATCGCTTTAGTTGCGATGCGGTTCAGTGGCAGCAATATCCAGCATAACGCTTATCTCGTGGTAACCAAAGAATCGGTGAGCGGACTGAGCCCGCAATCTGCCGTACACTATCGCGGCGTTAATATTGGCAAAGTTGAAAATATCGAGTTTGACCCCGATAATCTACGCCAGATTCTCATTCATATCCTGATTGACGAGAATGTGGTACTCAGCAAATCGATTTACGCACAGTTAGGATACCAAGGTGTTACCGGACTTGCTTATATACAGTTAAATGATGATGGTATTGACAATGAGCAATTACCGTCTGATGCGCGTATTCCAATGCGCCGCTCATTGCTCGATGAAGTGACTGGATCCGGTCAGGATTTACTGAGCAATGTCAATCAATTGGTATTAAAAATGCATCAATTGCTGGACGATCAGAATCAAACACAAGTTGCAAAAATTTTGCAGAATATTGAAAAAGCCACCAGAAATTTTGATGGGATTGCCGGGCATTTACAACCCGTATTAAAGTCTTTCACTGAACTGACCATTGAATCTGCGACCCTGGTTAAACGCCTCGATCAACTTTTAAGTGAAATCAATCTTGCAGTGGCAAAAGCCAATCAGAAAGAAGGTATCTTTGACAGCTTGTCTCAAAGCGCACAGGAATTAGCAACCACAATCCCTGAACTACATAGAGTGAGTGACAGCATCACACGTAATTCAAATAATTTAGACCGGGTGCTGCATCAATTGGAAGAGAATCCGCAAAGCCTGATATTCGGTCGCTCACCATCATCACCCGGTCCTGGAGAAGCGGGCTTTATACCACCTGCAGAGAATATTAAATGATAAAAATTCTATTATTGATTCTAGTTCCTTACCTGCTCTCAGGTTGCGCCGTATTTCATAAGTCACCCTCTGCAGTTTCTGTTTATGATTTTGGGTTACAGCAACTTGCTCACAATAGATCGCAGCAATCGCATCAGCCAAGAAAAAGTATACTCATCGCCGATGCAATCGTACCATCATGGCTGGATAACACCGCAATCCATTATCGGCTTCTGTATCACAATCCATCTCAATCATATCGTTACGCCAATAGTCGTTGGATAGCACCACCTGCTGCCATCCTTACCCAGCAAATACGCGACCGCATCGTTACCCATACGAACGAGCAAGTCATCAAAAATAGTAGCACCGCAAAAACAGACTACATTTTACATATTGAATTAGAAGAATTTATTCAGGCATTTGATACCGAGAAAGACAGCCATGTTGTGGTTGGTTTGCGTGCCAGTTTGATTGAACGTAACTCGCGCAATCTATTCGCCCAAAAAGATTTCAGTATTAAAGAGAAAACACCGACGGCTGATGCAGCAGGTGCTGTATTCGCACTGGGCTCTGCCAGTCATCAATTAATTAATGAACTCGTTGGATGGCTCACTACTGAATTGCCGCCTTATTAACTCTAGTAGTAGGGAAATATTTTTTCAAGTAACGCAACATTGTGGCGAGACGAAGTAAGCAGAAAACCCACAAAAGCGGATACTCGCAAATCTGGATTTTTAGAGGTGCCCTTATCATTCGCTTATGTTAGTATCCCGCAAATTATTGTTCAGGAGATTTCTTGTGCGTTTGTTTTTTACTACACTTCTCTTAACCTATCTACTCAGCGCTTGTGGTCTTAAGGGACCACTTTATCTTCCTCTTCCAAAAACTGATGAGGTAAATCGCACATCACCCAATGAAGCAGAGAAGAAATGAGCGGCTTCCCGGAATTCAGCTACCGCGACAATCAACTCTTTGTAGAATCAGTACCTTTACAACAGATTGCCGATGAATTCGGCACACCGTGCTATGTCTATTCACGAGCTGCCTTAACCAAGGCTTATCAGGAATTCGACGCCGCTTTTGCCAACCGGAATCATTTAATTTGTTACGCAGTAAAAGCCAACTCCAACATCGCCATACTCAATCTATTCGCGCAACTTGGCAGTGGTTTTGATATCGTATCGGGCGGCGAGCTGCAACGCGTTATCAAGGCCGGCGGAGATCCGAGGAAAACGGTTTTTTCCGGTGTTGGCAAAAACACTCATGAAATACGCATGGCACTGGATGCCGATATTCTGTGTTTTAATGTGGAATCCGAGGCAGAATTGGCCACTCTGAATCAGATCGCAAAAGAGTTGGGCAAGATTGCATCGGTCAGCTTGCGCGTCAACCCGGATGTGGATGCAAAAACCCACCCTTATATTTCAACCGGCCTGAAAGAAAATAAATTTGGTGTCCCGGCCGGTGAAGCTGAAAGAATTTATCAATCCGCGCACCTGTATCCTTCCATTCGGTTTACCGGATTGGATTGCCATATTGGTTCCCAGCTGACAGAACTTGAGCCATTCATGCAAGCGAGCAACAAAATGCTCAATTTGCTGGATAAGTTGCAATCACAAGGACTGGAAATTGAGCACCTGGATTTGGGCGGCGGATTAGGCATTCGCTATACCAATGAAACCCCGCCGTCCATCAAGGATTATGTTGCTGCGCTATGTGCCAGTACCGGTCAAGTCAAACAACGTCTGCTCATTGAACCGGGCCGTTCTCTGGTGGGTAATTCAGGCATTCTGCTCACGCGCGTTGAGTATCTCAAACACACATCCGCACGCAACTTTGCCATTGTCGACGCGGCAATGAATGATCTGATGCGCCCGGCACTCTACGATGCCTATCATGACATTGTTCCGGTCAGCAAGAATAATGCAGATGTCAAAAATTATCAGGTTGTCGGCCCTGTGTGCGAAACCGGTGACTTTCTGGGCCATGACCGCATGCTTGGTCTGGCCGATGGGGATTTATTGGCGGTCATGTCAACCGGTGCCTATGGCATGAGCATGAGTTCGAATTACAATACCCGGCCGCGCGCAATTGAAGTGATGGTGGATCGGGACACCGTGCATGTCATTCGGCAACGCGAAACCATCGATCAACTCATCGCTGGCGAACAAATTTTGTCTTAATTTAACGGCATAGGATATGGCGATGCGCCCAATTGTAGTAACATGCCTTATCGCTTTATGACAAATCTGTAATGACAAGCCTTCCCAGTATCAACGACGAGCAATATCAGGATTATATCCTGCAAGGCGTATCGCGCACGTTCGCATTAACCATTCCACAACTACCCGAAGCTTTGCGCCGTGTTATCGGTAATGCATATCTGCTATGCCGCATCACCGATACGATTGAAGATGATAATGCGCTCACATCAGAGCAAACCAGGCAACTATCGCACTTATTTTCTGAAGTAGTCTGTGGCAACGCATCCGCCGAAGAATTTGCACAAAAACTCTATCCGCTCCTTTCCGATCATACTATCCCGGCAGAGCATGATTTAATCAAAAATACACCTGCGGTTATTCGCGTCACGCATAGCTTCAATCCCGCGCAACGTAATGCGTTGGAGCGCTGCGTTCGCATCATGGCGCAGGGCATGTCCGACTATCAGGAAACGGAATCTCTGGAAGGACTGAAAGACTTGCCTGCAATGAACCAGTATTGTTATTACGTTGCCGGTGTAGTCGGTGAAATGCTCACTGAATTGTTTTGCGATTACTCTCAGGAAATCAATATCCATAAACCCACGCTGATGAAACTTTCCGTATCATTTGGCCAGGGATTACAAATGACGAATATCCTCAAGGATATTTGGGATGACCGTAAACGCGGCGCGTGTTGGCTCCCGCAGGATATTTTCCTTAAACATGGATTCAATCTCAATAACTTACAGCCGGGCATGTCCGATCCGGAATTTCAGGCAGGATTAGCAGAGTTGCTGGGTATCGCTAAAGGCCACTTACAGAATGCACTCGTATACACCAGTTTGATTCCTCCACAAGAAAAAGGAATTCGTCGTTTCTGTTTATGGGCAATCGGCATGGCCATCTTGACGCTCAATAAAATCAATCAGCATCGGAATTTTTCTGAAGGAACACAGGTTAAAATCAGTCGTCGTGATGTGAAAGCAACCATCGTCACAACCAATTTATTTGCGAGTCACAACCGGGCGCTCAATTTATTGTTTAAACTGACATCCAGGAATCTTCCCGATGCTGAAGTACATCAAGAAGTCTTGCTCTGAAATCAAATAAAAGGTCGCTGATTGATTTGCCGTACCCCGAATTGTGCTTCTTATTTTTAAGCTAACTTGTCAATAACGTGCTACAAGATCGTATTTAATTATGAAATCATTGGTTACCGGTGCAACAGGGTTTCTCGGCTCAGCTGTCATGCGATGTTTACTGACTGCAGGTCATGAAGTTCGTGTGCTGGTGAGACCCGGTAGTAACCGGAAAAACCTTGAAAATTTCCCGGTTGAAATTACTGAGGGTGACTTGCTTGATCACGAATCACTCAAACGAGCGGTTAACGGTTGCGATAATCTATTTCATGTGGCTGCGGATTATCGTCTGTGGGTGCCTGATCCGCAGACAATGCATGAAATCAACGTCAACGGTACACAAGCGCTCATGATGGCTGCCGCGGAGGCCGGTCTGAAACGTATTGTTTATACCAGCAGTGTGGCAACCTTAGGTCTGAACCCGGGTGGATTGCCGGCGAATGAGGAAACACCATCCAATCCCGCAACGATCAACGGCTATTACAAGCGATCCAAATATCAGGCCGAACAAATCGTAAAAAAATTGACCGATGAACACCGTTTGCCTTTGACCATCGTCAATCCATCCACGCCCATCGGTCCCGGCGACATACGCCCGACACCAACAGGTCGCATCGTAGTGGATACATTAATGGGTCGAATGCCCGCCTATGTGAATACCGGATTAAACATTGCGCACGTGGACGATATTGCGCATGGACATTTATTAGCTTATCAACATGGAAAACCGGGTGAGCGGTACATACTGGGCGGCGATAACATGATGCTATTGCAAATCCTGCAAACGATTGACGCAATCAATGAGGTACAAGTAAATCGCATCAAGATGCCCGTGAATTTAATGCTGCCCATGGCATGGTGTATGGAAAAGATTGCAACTTTCACACATTCCGAACCACGCGCAACATTGGACAGCGTGCATATGGCCAAGAAATTGATGTTTTTCTCCAGTACCAAGGCCCAGCGCGAATTAGGCTATCAATACCGCCCTGCCATTGAAGCGCTCAAAGACGCTGTCCGGTGGTTCAAGGAGCATGGTTACTGCAAGTAACCGCACTAAGTCCTTGTAACAACTAGCAGCTTTACCGGTTTTCGTAAAAATTCCTCAGCTCGACTCCATACCATGATCCGCTTCAAGTTTCTTCCACACGCACTTACCGTTACTCTCGCGCGCAATGCTTTCCAATATCGCCAGATGCTGGGCGTGTTCTTCCGCTGTCGCCTTAACGATCTTCAAATTGCAACCGTCCAGATGATCCACTGCGTATTGTGTAAGCTCACTGTGCCCCAGCTCAATATGCAGGCTTTCTTGTCCGCGTGTCATGGCCAAATAAACTTCGGCCAACAGCTCCGCATCCAGCAACGCGCCATGCAGCGTTCGTTTGGAATTATCGATCGCGTAACGTTCGCATAAGGCGTCAAGATTATTGCGTTTACCGGGATGCAGCTCCTTGGCCAGTTTTAATGTGTCCGTTATGGATAAGCAATAGCCACTCAATGCCGGCAAATTGATTAAATTCAATTCATGGTTGAGAAACCCGACATCGAATGGCGCATTATGGATAATAAGCTCGGCATCACTGATAAAGTTCAGGAATTCCTTCGATATTTCATGGAATTTCGGCTTGTCTTGCAGAAATTCGGTGGTTAAGCCATGCACTTGCAAAGCACCTTCATCGCTGTTGCGTTCAGGATTGAGGTAATAGTGGAAGTGATTGCCGGTAAACTGCCTGTTACTTAACTCCACCGCCGCGATCTCTACAATGCGGTGTCCCTGTTTATGATCCAGGCCGGTTGTTTCAGTGTCCAGTATTATTTGGCGCATATTAAAATTTCTAAGTATTTTGCATGTCGTCGGTGGAAATCATTTCAACACCACGATTCGCCAGTTCATCGGCCCGCTCGTTGTCATTATTACCCGAGTGACCACGCACCCAACACCATTCAATGTCATGTTGCTGCGTCAGTTGATCAAGCAATTTCCACAAATCTTCATTTTTAACCGGCTTTTTTGCGGATGTGCGCCAGTTATGGGCTTTCCATGCATCGATCCATTGGCTGATGCCTTTCTGTACATATTGCGAATCGGTATGCAAGTGTACTTTGCATGGACGTTTTAACGACTCCAAAGCACGTATTGCCGCCAGTAGCTCCATGCGGTTATTCGTTGTTAATTTCTCACCACCAAAAATCTCACGTTCATGGCCCGCATAGCGTAACAAAGCCCCCCACCCGCCGATCCCTGGATTTCCTTTACACGCGCCATCCGTATATATCTCCACGACTTTAGAATCTCCGGTATTCATGGCTTATTCAACTCATCCGTCAGGTTTGGGCGATCCGATGATTGCTCCTCTGCGGAAATTTTATTATTCAGTTTCTGGGCAACCGGCGCTACGCGCGCTTTCGGGTTAAAACAATTTTTCCAACCAGGCTTAATAATTCGCATACCATGCATGTGTTTAATCGCATGCAAGAAATAAACCCCGCCTGAAATCGGCCACCAACGATCCCCTGCGGCTTCCATAAAACTAAACCGCTGAATCCATTTCTCCTGTTTAAATGGCGGCGCATAGCAGCTTAATCGACCGCCGGCCATCTCAAAATCCAGTAATTTCAACCAATCTTTAAGCCTTGATAGTGCGATGAAATTTCCATTCCACGGATACTCTTTCGGCGTAGATTTTAAACAGCGACAAGCGCCCCATAAGCTCAATGGATTAAACCCTGATATGACGATATGCCCCTCAGGAATCAAAATTCGGTGCACTTCCCGTAAAATTTGATGCGGATTATGATTAAACTCAAGTACATGTGGCAGAATTACGAGATCCATGCTATTACTTTGAATAGGAAGGAAGTCAGCCGCAGCGCGCACGGATACGCGATTCTCAAGTCCCAGCGAGAAATGCAAAGGCATTCTGTTCAAACGAAGAAAATTAAACTGGGACAAGCCGATCTGAACTGCATTATAACCAAAGATATTTGTTACAGCCTGATCAAAATAGCGATACTCTTGGTCGATCAAATATCGGCCAAGCGAAGATTCAAACCACTGCTGATGATTATTTATAACCATTATTAATCAGCTTATCTACTTAAATTGTTATCGTTTTTCAATGGCCTGTTAAGCATATCAACGCTATATTGAAGAATTTTTACATGGGAATTTCATGCTGAACATTTATCCTGTCCATGCTTTTAAAGACAATTATATATGGGTTATCCATAATCAGGATTATGCTGTTGTTGTAGATCCGGGCATAGCCTCTCCCGTTATTGAGTATCTTGCGTTAAAAAAATTGCAATTAAGTGCAATCCTCATTACGCATCACCATCATGATCATACAGGCGGCAATGCCGAATTACTTCAATTGTTCGATATTCCAGTCTATGGCCCGCAACATGAATTTATCTCAACAGTTACTCATTCGGTAAAAGAAGGGGATCGGCTCAGTTTGTCAGAAATATCGCTTCATCTCACCGTATTGGATACCCCCGGACATACGCAAGGGCATATTGCTTATTATGGGTCAGATCCAATCAATTTGGTATTCTGCGGAGACACACTTTTTTCTTGCGGATGCGGCCGGATTTTTGAAGGAACCCCACAACAACTGTATGAATCGCTGCAAAAAATTTGTCGATTGCCTGATGATACTCTTGCTTATTGTACGCACGAATACACGCTAAGTAACATTCGCTTTGCCAGAACTGTCGATCCGAAAAATCTGCAACTGATCGAATTGGAACGCAGCGCACAAGCATTACGTAATCAAAATATCCCAACAATTCCTACCACGCTTGCGCTGGAAAAGGCAGTCAATCCTTTTTTACGCTGCAATCAACAAGACATTGTGAATAGCGCGCAGAACTACGCTGCTACATCCCTTGCAGATCCTTTAAGCGTTTTCACCGTGTTACGTGAATGGAAAAACAATTTTTGAAGAAATTCAGAATATTTTTACAGTTACTAAATATTCTCATGGATGACAAGAATAACAATTTGATCTTATTAAACTAAAAAGGCAATTTGACTGCAACAAAGCATTTGTCAAATTGCCTGATTACAAAAAACTTATCGGCAGCTAGATCAGCTATCCGCTATTTCTTGGGTTTAGCTGCACGTAATACCGGGTAATGCTGTGTGAAAACCATATCCTGTGCAGCATTGGCTTTATGGCAAGCTGCACAGGCATCATCTGCCTGTATTACGCCTTGCTTGGCTTCATAGGATTCAAAAGTAAAGTATGCCCAGTTACCAGGTCTGTCCGGGTAGCGTTTGGAATCTTTTACCGTGGCAGCGATTCCATTGAATTCCCCTTGGAAATAACCATTTCCGCTCGCCGATTCTTTTGCACCTACACTCACGAGTTCTTTAACGATGATTGTGCCATCACGGAACTCACCTGTCTTTTTCCAATGATTCCAACTGGTTGGGTCGATGTATACATTATGAAATTCAGGAAATGCAGGTTTTCCATCATTCATATCTTTGGGGGTAACCGGCGCGCCTACAAAAATCCATTCGCGGTAGTCTCTTGGCGTAAGCAATACATTTTCTTTAGTAAAATTACCAAAATTCTGGTCTTTATGGTGTCCATGCGCATCAGAAGCACTTACTGGACTTGCCAGTGCAAGAGATAACAATACCGGGGCGATACCACCTAATAACGTCTTTTTAAACTGTAACATAATAAACCCTTAAAATGATTAAAGAAACGTAAAGAAAAAGCAATAGCATATACTGCCTTCCTTTTTATGGTAGTCAGACATATCATCTTCGTCAAGAGGTAAGTCAAAGTGACTTTAACAAAAAATTACTTGTTCGTTCAATTTTCAAAAGAATCAAAAAAACCACCAGCAATGAATCCTTACTGAAAATACTTTAACAAGTTTTAAAAAGAGAGAGCCCCTGAAATCATATTTCAGGGGCTCTCTGAAAAATTGAAGCTAATATTTTAGTTTTGTTTTTGTCTACGTAATGAGAAACCTACTAAACCCAATCCGACCAATAACATTGCATAGGTTTCTGGTTCCGGAACAGGTGAAGTGATTCCGCTGACCCAGTTCGATGGTGTTGGGTGAATGTTTGTCAATGAATAAGGATCCACTGATATGATTCCAAAAATTGGATCTGGCTTGCCGGAAGTAGGATGAGCTAGCGTTCCGGTAAAATCTGTCAAATCCACACCCGTACCGGATATCGTCCAGATGCTGTTTGCAAAATCGCCATCGAACCGCTCAGCCTTGTTTTGAGGAAACCAGTCAATCGTGATGTGCTGACTGTCCGATTTGTAACCACTATCCATATTCTGGCCACTTTCGTATGCAAAGGTTTTAATATCAGCGCCATGAATTGTGGGTTGTGCAAAAGTAACACTAGCCGGCCCTTGATAAACAAAATCGAGACGGTTGACTGTCGAATCTGCAGGATCAGCAAACCCTGGTGATGACCAGTTTGGTGTCAGCGTAAACTGAACACCGCCCACTATTTCTGTCAATGTCAGTTCAGCAACAACGGGATAAGGTGGCGTAAATGATGCCGTAGAAGGCAAATCAAATTTATACGTTGCAGTATCTCCAACGTTTGCAAATGCCGGCGCTGCACTAACACCCATGACAGCAGCAATCAGAACTGCTAATTTTTTAATCTTCATTCTAAACTCCCTTTTTATTAAAAGTGTAGGTTAAGAAACTTGAACCTCAGGTAAGTAAGCAATCATCTGTCAAATTTCCGCACTTACTGTGGAGCAAAATATATCGATAAAGCACTTGCTGCGTAAGTGCCATTAATCCTTTTTTTGTAGTCTCTCTATACTAGGGTCTGTTGACAATTGAAGATAAGTATTTAATAGAAAGAGGCAAACTCGTAATATTGAGGTTCCTATACCACCAATAAAACGAGTTTGCGATGCCCCGCTTGATGCTCAGTGATGAGTTTTGGTCGAAGCTGGAGAAGATTCTGCTTCAAGAAGCCATTTATAACAAGCGCAATTTGCGTATGACGGTAGAAGGAATGCTGTATCGAATGCGAGTAGGTTGTCCGTGGCGAGATTTGCCGAAGGCATTTGGAAGTTGGAATTCGATTTACAAAAGATTCAATGCGTGGTCATCGAGTAGCAAGTGGGGTAGGATTTTCAAGGCACTGATCATTGACGCGGATTGTGAGTGGGAATTTATTGATGGTAGCTACGTGAAAGCGCATCAGCATAGTGCGGGAGCAGCTAATAAGAAACCTCAAGCCATTGGTAAAAGCCGTGCCGGGAATACCACGAAGATTCACTTGGTGGTTGATAGTTATGGCTTACCGATTGAGTTTGAGATTACCGGTGGAGGAGTCAATGACTGCTCTGCAGCACCCGGTTTGATTGCCAAGTTACCTGATGCGGAGGTGATTGTTGCAGACAAGGGCTATGATAGCGAGTGCATACGAGAGCAAATAACGAAGCAGGGAGCCAGGGCTGTAATACCAAGAAAGCGCAACTCGGTGAAGGGTAATGCGGATATGGATTGGGGTTTGTATAGATATCGGCATTTGGTGGAAAATGCCTTTGCAAGACTAAAACAGTATCGCGCGGTGGCAACAAGATACGATAAGCTGAAGAGAAATTACGAAAGCATGGTCGCTATGGCATGTGGGTATCTATGGTTACCTATGTAAAATGTCAACAGACCCTAGGGAATTTCCTAACGAAAACTTGATAATCAGGGCGTCATTGCGGGAAATTTTCTACCGGCTTTGGTTATATTTTGCTGTATAAACGCGTTCGGATAGAATAATAATCAATGAATTTCAAGCACCTACAAGAAATATGGAACCCGTGACCAACTCTTGGTAGTGTTCCTGACGGATTAGTACGCTTGTCATGTCTGAGCGCACCGGCTACACCCATTTTCTATTCAATAACCTCAACATCTGACAAAAACTGCAACAGTTCCGGAGTGATATTGAAGCCAATGCAATAGCAAAATTACTTCAATTCATGCTACAACCGATAAAAATATGATGTCACACCCACCGGCGCACCGATTTTAAATACTGGCCATAACCATCACCAAATTTGGTTAATAGAGCCTTCTCCTCTGGCATGATCTGAAATCGGTTCAAATATAAAACAAACAGTGGCAACAACAATAAAGACAGGATGTTTTCCAGAAATACTCCCCACGCTACCAGCATCACAAGAAAGCCAACATACATGGGATTCCGGCTTAGTTTGTAAATACCTTGGGTGACAATCTCAGTAGCTGATTCCGGAGTTAATGGATTCACCGTTGTTCTTGCTGAAATAAACTGGATGGCAGCGACGATAATCAGCGTGCAGCCCAGCATCGACAACGCGATCGCCACCCATTCCTCACCTGGAATTTGCACCATCGCCCATGAATTTGTTTGCGCAGTGAGCCACATTGCCGCGGCAAATAATAGTACCAACCCTGCCGGTGGAATCTTAAGTTCAAGATAATGCATAGAAAAGTACCTTTGTCTTTAGGATGAAGAATTATCTTCAAGCGATCCCAATCCGGAATCCGGCGCTATTTTCGCCAAAAAATAACCGGAGATTATGCCGATCAGCCAGCTGGACACCATGAGAATCGGCAGGAGATGTGAATCGTTATTGTCGCGAAACTGAGTTATTAAAATTCCGAGCGGCGCAGCGCCGCACAGTATGAAGAAGCAGCTATCCAGCGCCCCCTTACCCCAACGGGTTAACGCAAATGACAATAGCAGAAACGGCAAAAACATAATGAGTTGATAATGCCAGGATATACCACTCCAAAGTACCCCGAAGCCAATGAACGACAATAGAAAACCACCGATCAGGGCCGACACGCTAACCAGTACTTTTTTCCAATTAACTTGATGATTTGATGCTTGTTTCATTTTAATTCCTCACTTTTTCAGACTTATGGTTGTCTTGCAACAACCCGATCCCAAGTATCGCCATACCAATAGAAACCAAAGGATTCAATACATTCAACAAGGCATATGGCGCATACTCCAGCGTAGGGACCCCAAGCGTCGCCACATAGAAGGTGCCAGCAGTCGTCCAGGGAATGAGTGCCGTGGTCAGCGTGGAACCTTCCTCTACCGAGCGCGATAACACCGCCCTGTCCACACCTTTCTCCTGATAAGCCCCTTTAAAAAGCTGACAATTGAGAATGATCGAAATATAGGCTTCCCCCATCGCCATATTGCCAATCAGTCCGGATGCGATAGTAGTCGCTATTAATGTGCTGATGCGTCGAATGCGTACGATGATATGCATCAGCAGTACACGCAATAATCCAGTGTGATGCAAAATCCCGCCGAGTGCCAATGCCATGATCGATAGCAGCAATGTCCAAGCCATGCTGTAAATACCGCCACGCCCAAGCAGCGTGTCGATATTTTCTACGCCGGTGGTACCTGCGGAATTCAACCACAACGCATTGATCACATCAGTGCTTTCCTTGCCCTGATACACAACAGCAATCAGCATCGCCAGTGCAATACTGCACGCCATGCTCACTTCTGCGGCATAGCGTTTGATACTCAAACCGAACATCAGCAGCAAAGGTAATAATGTCACCCATAGATTCAATTGGTAAGCACCTGCCAATGCAGCACGAATCTCATCAAGTTGACTGCTCGGCAATACGTTGTCGCCATACTGCAGTCCCCAAACAATAAAGATAACCAGAACGATGAGTAATGTAGGCAAAGTGGTATACAACATGGAACCGATATGCCGGTAAAGATTGGTTCCGGCGCTCATGGCGGCGAGATTGGTGGTATCTGAAATGGGCGACAACTTATCGCCAAACGTAGCACCTGAGACGATCATGCCTGCCACCAGCGGCAGCGGGATACCCATTGCATCCCCGATACCGATCAACACCACGCCGATCGTTCCGACGGTACCCCAGGAAGTACCGGTAGCAACCGACATAAAGCTGCACAATATCAATCCCGCCGCCAGAAATATGCTCGGACTCAGCAGATCCAGCCCGTAATACAGCAAACTCGCGATAGTGCCGCTTTGCATGAAACTGGCGATCACCATGCCGACCAACAGAAAAATATAAATCGCCGGCAGCGCCTTGGTGATGCCGTCGTCCATCATGCCGCGAACTTCGGCAAACGAATAACCCAGCCAGCGCGCTTGCAAACTCGCCCAGATCAACGCCAAAAAGATAAGCGCGTGAATACTGACCGCATACACAAACATGCCCAACGAGATCAGCAAAAACACACCGGCAAAGCAGATAATCGCTTGTAATAAGGATGGCGGTCGCTGCGTGGTCAATAATTCTTCCAATGGTGAATCGTTTTCAGCCATTAACGCCCCTACTTCTCCGGCTTGTTCTCAAACAATGCGACCAAATCGCCATAGCCCATCGCATGCAAATCCTCTTTTTTAATAAACTTCAATGCAGCAGAATTGATGCAATAACGCATGCCGGTAGGTGATGGACCGTCATTGAAAACATGACCTAAATGACTATCCGCATAGCGACTGCAGACTTCGGTACGAGAGACCCATAATTCATTGTCTTTTTTGAACTGGATATATTGCTCGTCAATCGGCTGATAAAAACTGGGCCAGCCGGTACCCGAATCAAATTTATGAATCGACGCAAACAAAGGTTCACCGGATACAATATCCACATAAATCCCTTCTGCTTTATGATTCCAGTATTCATTCTGAAAAGGCGGTTCGGTACCCGCTTTTTGCGTCACCTGATACTGTAATGGAGTCAGATCTGTTTTTAGTGACGCAGGGTTTTTTTTAAAACTCTTGTAGGTATTCGCCATAGCGGATTTTCCTTATTATCAAAAATAACCATCAATATGAAATTTAAAGGCACGATTACACATTTATCACAAAAAGGCCTGGGCGTTGTCAAAAATATCCAGAATAATATTTCCTATTTCGTTTATGGCACGTGGCCAGGCGATAGCGGCGAATTTGAAGTGATCGACAAGCCACTCAACAATAAAAAATTCGCCTACGCAAAATTACTTCATCTCACCCAACCCTCTGCGTACAGACAGATTCCCGCGTGTCCATACGCCAGTCTGGAAGAAAATGCCTGCACCGGTTGCCCCTGGATGATTGCCGATTATACAAGCCAGCTCGAACAAAAGAGGAGTCGCTTTGTTTACGCCATGAAAAGAGTCGGATTTGATACGGCCTCATTAGCCATTGGTTCCATTCATCCTGCTCCGCAGTTATACGGTTATCGCAATCGATGCCAGGTCAAAACAGACGGTGTGAAACTGGGGTTTGTGTCCGAAAACTCATATCAGATCGTTCCCATCAATGATTGCATGGTACTCAATGAGAAATGCCGGAATCTGCTGAAAATCACCCGCCAGTCTCTACCCAACAGCGCATGGCACGCGGATTCCGGACACAATTGGCAACTGATTGAACTGGATGACGACATGCAAGCCGATGAGATTCGCAGTAACCAAAAGCGTCCTTTCAAGCAAGGCAATACAGCACAAAACGAATGGATGCAGGCTTGGCTCAGAGAAAAACTCGCAAATAATCCGCAACCGGGCAAAGTAGTGGAATTATTCTGCGGCTCCGGCAATTTCACACAAATCATCGCCGAATCCGATTGCACAGCCATTATCGCTTACGAATCAGAAGCCGGCGCAATCCAGGCACTCAAAGCCAGAAATCTCGCCAAAGTGATGCCTCAGACTGTTGATCTTTTTGATCCTGTTGTCTGGAAAAAATTGAAAAAAAATGTCAGCGATGCAGAAACTTTAGTACTTGACCCACCTCGCGCCGGATTAAAAAAACATCAGGGATTTTTTACCAGCTTCATCGCTTTAAAAAATATTTACTATATCTCCTGCAACCCGGAAACCTTCGCCCGTGACGCCTGGTTTTTCAGCCAAAACGGCTGGACCATCAGCGATATTCAGCTTGTCGACCTGTTCCCACATACACCGCATGTCGAAGCGCTGGCAGTATTTACCAAAGCTTAAATGGTCGATTGCGCACGCAGGTAGGAGTTCCAATGGCGACGCTTTCCATTATTCAGCACCACTTGTGGCAGCTCGTTGGATATGCTGTATCATTAAATTCTGAGCTTGCGTAATAAAATTGCAATCAATTTAGATTACATTCGCAGGATAGCGTGCAACTGAAACCAGCTGCTATTGCATTATATCAATAGCGTGTAGTGCACTCAGAAGTACAACAACTCGTCGAAGTTTTTCTATTTTATGTGAGGTAAATAAAATGGCAATTGTTAACGGTACAAACTTTAATGACAACAACACACTGCAATTCAATGGCGTTATCCTTCAATTCTTTCCTCAATTAGACGGAACCAATGGCAACGATATTATCTCTGGCTTTCTTGGAACAGATATTCTACTTGGCTTCAATGGAAACGATACATTAGACGGCGGTGCCGGCGCTGACAACATGAATGGCGGTGATCAGAATGACACCTACTTTGTAGATGATTTAGGAGATATTGCTGCAGAATCCTTCAATGATGCCTTGGGCGGTGTTGATACGGTTAATTCTTCCGTCACTCATACTCTGGGCTTTGGTATTGAGCACCTTAATCTGACAGGCGCTGCAGTTATTAATGGTACAGGCAATGGCAACAGCAATAATATCACCGGCAACTCAGCCGCCAATACGGTAAGAGGCTTAGGCGGTAATGATACTCTTGCCGGTTTGGGTGGCAATGATCAGCTGTTTGGTGGCTCCGGAAACGATACTTTGATCGGTGATGATGGTAACGATATTCTCCGAGGTGAAGCGGGCAACGATATCCTGCGAGGTGGCAATGGCGACGACATCTTGGCTGGCGGCCTAGGTAACGATACTCTCTTTGCTGGTCTCGGTGCCACTGATCATTACCTATTCGACACCACGCTGAATAGCGCCACTAATGTAGATACTATCAGTGGCTTTTTCGCACCCGTCGATACGATTCGATTGGACAATGATATTTTTACCAGTTTTGGATTACCGGGAGCAATTGCGGCAGGTAATTTCCGTGCAGGTCCCGGTGTTGTTGCTGCCGATGCTAACGACTTCCTACTTTACAATACCACGACAGGCGCCTTATCGTATGATGCCAATGGTAATGGTGCCGGTGCAGCAATTCAATTTGCCAGCTTAAGCGGAGTTCCACCCTTATCAGCGGCTGATTTCTTGATAGTGAACTGATTTCTTGATCATCTAAGCTAACCCAAACACTCCGTCGCTGTCGGCGGCGGAGTTTGCATGTGCTAATTTAAACAGCAATAGCGTTTCACAAAAGAGAAACGAGATAGATGGAGTGGATTTATTGAAATAATCTGATAAAATAGCATCTATGTTGCGGCAATAAGTCGACTTATTGTTCTGTTCCTACCCTCTTCCGCAGCCATTGTCAGTTCTTGTTTTTACCTAAAACTATTAGAGTTAATTTGCTGAAATAAAGAGCATTCTCAAGAAGATTGCAGCTTCTCAAATTAATTTTTCTTAACATCAAACTAATACCTCGTCACCTTCACTACTTATTCACATCTTTTATATTAATTTTTCACTATTTATTCACATTTCTTATGTTAACTTGTCGGTGTACTTGTTGGTGTAAGGGATATTTAAATCTGCGCTGTACGGTATAGAAATAATCCTTCAAATACTGATAATTATATTAAGAAAAAACTAGAATTAAAAATGCTTAATAAAAGCCCAAACTCCTAGTTTTAAAAACTAAACACAAACACTTCCAGTAATAAAGGTAAAGATTCCATGGGGATACTCAGTATATTACTTTGGATGCCTGCGATAGGCATTTTATTTCTGGCGTTAACACCAAAACAGAACATCAATCAGATTCGATTCATCGCAAACCTGTTTGCAACAATTGCTTTTTTGATCAGCTGCTGGCTAGTTGTTATCTATAACATACACGATAGCGGCTTGCAGTTTGAACAGCAATTCGTACTCAACCCAAAGCTGGGTAGCCACTTTGCATTAGGCGTTGATGGTCTGTCATTACCCATGGTCGCTTTGGCATGTTTGCTTACTTCCATTGCGCTACTGGCCTCTTTCAATATTTCTAACGGTACCAAGGGTTATCACATCTGTATCCTGCTACTCGAATTTGGGATGCTGGGTGTGTTTCTTTCGCAAGACTGGACCTTATTTTATATTTTCTGGGAAGTGACCTTAGCGCCGCTATTCTTACTGATTGGTCGTTGGGGCGGTGTACGACGTCATGTGGCGAGCCTTAATTTTGTACTCTATACAATGGGTGGCTCGATTTTTATGTTAATCAGCTTGCTTGCGATCAGTCAGTATATGCCACCGCACGGCGGCACACTGATGTCGTCCATGAGCGTAGCAGCGCAAAGCATGCCTAAGAATGAGCAAGTATGGGTATTAATAGGATTCTTGATCGGCTTTGGTGTCAAGATGCCTATTTTCCCAATTCATGGTTGGCTCCCTTTAGCACACGTAGAAGCACCCAGTCCAGTCAGTATCCTGTTATCCGGCATTTTATTAAAAATGGGTGCTTATGGATTAATCAGGGCAGTCGTGATGCTACCCGAAGCAGCGCAGGTACTGCAGCCCGTTCTTGTTTTCCTGGCATTATTTGGTATGGTTTATGGCGGATTATTAGCCTGGCGACAGATTGATCTTAAAGCCATGGTAGCCTATTCCTCTGTAAGTCACATGGGCGTAGTACTTCTGGATATAGCCACGTTGAACTTAACCGGATTCATCGGTGCTGTCTTACAAATGACGGCTCATGGCTTAATAGCGGGCGCCATGTTTTTACTGGTGGGGCTGCTCTATGAACGAACTCATACCCGCAACATCCTGGACTACAGCTCTTTGGTTGAAGTCATGCCACGCTTTGCTCTATTCATGACCATCACCTTATTCGCTGCCATGGGCTTGCCGGGTACAGTCGGATTTTTTGCCGAACTTCATGCATTCCTTGGTGGTTTTCAGCAATGGGGTTTCCTGATGATCTTTCTGGGCTTAAGCATCGTCATTAGTTCAGCATATGCAATGCGCACCATTGGCATGCTATTTACAGGCCCTGTAAAACCGCAAATGCGTGAAATTGAGGATTTGCGAACACCCGAGCTATTGGCAGCGGGCATACTGGTTGCCAGCATTGTATTTTTTGGTCTATGGCCGTCGCTTTTAATTGATTTATCAACGGCAACCATTACTCAGATGAGCGATATTATCAGTCAACGTATTCAATAGGATTAACAATGACAATAAAAGGACACTCTGAATTTTCTGATAAGAAAGAGCAAATATTAGCTTATTTGGATCACTTAGATCATCTCTTGCCTGGACAAGCGACTATACGTGAATTTGTCCACCACAACACTATCCATGGTTTTCAGCACTTACCATTTGAAGAGGCCGTCAAAGAAGTTGAAACATTAACGGGCATTCACGGCTATCTCTCAGACGAACGCAACCGTGCGCTATACCAGAAAGGGTCCATTACCGATGAGGATCTGACCGCTGCTATCGCGCATGATCCGGAATTACGTGCTGATCAAGTGGTTTGCAAATTGGCGCAGATGACCATCACACGCAACGATATTTATCGCGTGGCACTACTATGTGATTTGCAGGGCATCTCTGCCAGCCAATTAAATTGGCAAATCGAGGAACTGAATGCATTGCAAAAAATTCAACCCGATGTGCCTGACGCTGTACGCAAAAAACTGCTTGCAGGTGATGCCGATGAAGCCGTTGCCATTAAACAGATTTGGGACCTCATTTTAAGTAAGCTGAATTTAGAGCAATCCTCATTACACCCCGAAAACATGCTTGATTTATCGGAAGAACAAGCAAAAACATGGTTGGAAAGAATCCACTCCGCCCAAGCGGTTAGCGATAATTTGTTGATTCACCTGAAAATGCGTGAGGAAGCTGAAGTCAAGCTCAATGAGATGCTGGCACAATTGGGTGACAGTATAACCATGCGCGATTTTATAAAGGCGCTCACTGGAATAGACATTCTGTATTCAGTCCGCACTAAATTAATACGCATCTGCGCATCTGCTTTGGATGAAGGCGTATCCGCATGGAAATTACCCGGTTGCGGAGAGGTTGGACTGTATGCTGCTTGGCGATCAGTTATGCACTATGATGCCAATCCATTTTTACATGACTTGCCTGATTGGCAGAGAGTTATCTCAGAAACTCCGACAGATCCTGTTGATTGCATCATTATGCAGCTGACCCATTTAGAAATTCCCGAAGAAAAGTGGGAAGGATATTTACGTTTGCTTGCATTTGATTTGCCGGGTTGGGCAGGCATGATTAACTGGCGACAACATCGTCCGCATTATCTTCCTGACAACGGTCCCTCAAAAGTACACTTGGCCGATTATCTCGCTATCCGATTGACGTTAGATCGACTATGGCTTTATCAAGCCTGTGAAGATATCTGGAATATTGATGCACGAGTGGGCGCATTACGATTTTATTTTCAGAAAAATCTCTCGGAATTCATGGTACGGAAGTTATTCTATCATGGGGATTTACCGGAATACCTGACTAATTCGGTTAGAAATCTGCTGTTGCGTACCAGTTCAGAGCGGTATAAGCAATCAGAGTGGCAGGATCTCGCTGATTTAATCTGGACGTGGCAACACAGTCCGATGGTAGAAGATAATATTAGCCATAATGCGTTCAACGGCGGTTGGCGATTACTCCGCTTATGCCAGCATCTGGGGGTAAATGCAATGCACCTCCAGCATGCTCAGCAAAAAGACTTGCATAGCATGCTGGCGGTTCTTGATGAATTTACTGCTGATCAACGTGGCAAATTGTGGCTGTATGCTTACGAATATCATTACAGAGAAAATTTCTATCAAGTCTTACATGCAAACCTAAAACGTGGACGCTGGGCTAAGCGCGAGCAGAGACCACAAGCACAAGTTGTCACGTGCATGGATGATCGTGAAGAAAGCTTGCGTCGTCAATTGGAAGAAATTAATCCAACTATCGAAACACTTGGTGCTGCAGGGTTTTTCGGTATTCCAATGAATTACAAGGGAATCGACGACATAAAAATAAAAAAACAATGTCCTCTGCCCGTAACTCCCGTCAATGAAGTGAATGAGATACCGAGAGAAGGCACCGATCGTGTGCTGCAAGAACATACCATCGGTTATCGCCTTTATAAGAAGCTAGCCTATTTAATGAATCAGTCACTGCGACGCAGCCTGATTTTCTCACATGCGGTGATTGACGCACTGGCACCCATTGTTTTCTTTGGCTTATTGGGCAAAGTATTTCTACCTAAATATACGCTGGCAATTAATAACACGCTGCGCCGAAGTATCGAAAAACAAGTCCCTACGCGGTTAATGTTCACGGCACCAGCGTCAGATACTGCCGCAACACCGGATAATCCTCGTGTGGGTTTTACTGATCAAGAACAAGCTGACAAACTCACTGTATTTATGCGTACAACAGGCTTGTCCTATGGTTTTGCGCCCATTGTTGTGCTGTTTGGGCATGGTTCTACCAATCAAAATAACCCGCATGGATTCGCTTATAACTGTGGCGCTTGCAGTGGCAAACGTGGCGGCCCCAATGCACGGTTGTTTGCTGCTATGGCAAATCGTCCAGAAATCAGGGCATTGCTAGCGCAACGCGGTATCAATATTCCAGAGGATACCTGGTTTGTCGGTGCCGAACATGATACCTGTAGCGATGAATATACCTGGTATGACGTGATCGATATTCCCCAGCATGCATTATCAAATTTTGAAGCGGTCAAGAGGGATTTAATCAATGCAGGTAAAGCTTCTGCTCATGAGCGCTGCCGCCGTTTTGCCTCAGCCAATAATCCCAAAACGCCTGAGGAAGGAAAGCAGCACGTTTACTTACGCGCCAATGATTTTTCTCAGGCTTTCCCCGAATATAATCATGCCACCATCGCGGGGGCTATCATAGGCCGGCGTTCAGTCTCTCAGGGTACATTTCTGGACCGCCGGGTTTTTCTGATTTCATATGACCCAACGCAGGATGCCGACGGCAAGCTGCTTGAAAATCTATTATTGGCTGTTGGTCCAGTTGGTGCCGGTATCAATCTTGAATATTATTTTTCCACAGTCAACAACGATTATTTTGGCTGCGGCACAAAGGTTACACATAACATTACCGGTATGTTTGGCGTGATGGAAGGCACCACAAGTGATCTGCGTACGGGCTTATCCAAGCAAATGGTCGAGATTCATGAACCATTGCGCCTACAAGTTCTTATTGAAGCCAAAACTGAAATTCTCGGGCAAATATATGAGCGCCAGGCGGTTATTCGTGAGCTGGTCGGAGGCGGTTGGATATTGTTAGGTGCCATGGATCCCGATAGCGGTGAAATATCGATATTCGAACGGGGGGTTGGTTTTGTGCCATGGCAAGCTGAGAAAAGACAGGTACCAATTCTTGAATCATCAGTATCCTATTATCAGAACGAGAATGAGCCGTTGCCACCTGTTCTGATTAAACAACCCGAGCGGATGGAGGCATAACATGGATTACTTAGCTGCATTAATTCCCCTGGTACCGCTATTGGTTGCACTGCTGATTGGTGTAAATTTTTTGATTTCTCAAAATATCGATAGGCGATATGAAAATATCATGTCTGTCATGGTAAGAATTGCCATCATATCAGCCTGCTTGCTTGCCATTGCTTTAATGGTCTCAGATTTTCTGGGTAACAACAGTGGTTCATTTAACGTTGGACAATGGCTAGGTAGCGAATTGCTCAATATCGAAATGCGCTTTGTTACCAGCGGATATAGCGTCATCGTCGCCGCACTGTTTTCAGTAATTCTGGTTATCATTATCCAATTTTCGACCTACTATCTGCATCGAGAAAAGGGATTCATTCGTTATCTTTTTATTTTCAGCTTGTTTTCTACCGGCATGATGCTGATATCGCTGTCGGGTAACGCAGTGATCACTTTTATTGGCTGGGAAATTGCCGGTTTATGTTCTTATCTCTTAATTTCCTATGCATATGATCGCCCAATCGCAACAATTAATGCCACGCGTGTTTTTGTTACCAACCGTGTTGGCGATGCCTGTTTCATTTTTGGAATCGCTTTAGCCTTTCACTATGCAGGAACCACCAATTGGGCAGATCTGAATTCGAAGGCAGAGCTCGTCATGCCCACATCGCATGCGACGGTCATTGCATTGTGCTTCGCCATTGCAGCCTTCACCAAATCCGCACAACTGCCCTTTTCTCCATGGTTAGCCAGAGCAATGGAAGGCCCCACACCTTCAAGCGCCGTGTTTTATGGTTCGGTAATGATACATTCCGGAGTATTCCTGATCATACTGTTGCAACCCCTCTTTGAACGAGCACCTTTTGCAATGATATTGTGCGTTATAGTCGGTTTGCTGACTGCCATCTATAGCTTCATTGTCGGATTAACCCAAACTGATGTAAAAAGCTCCATCTGTTTCGCAATTACAGGCCAGATAGGATTGATGTTTATTGAATGTGGCTTAGGTTTTTGGGAGCTTGCGAGCTGGCATATGTGTGCTCATGTCATTATGCGTGGGTATCAGGTTTTGACTTCGCCATCCCTGGTACTTCACGCCAATGGCAACCCCATGCGGCCGGTTTCACGAGATTTGGCTCATTTGCGCTGGTTGTACAACTCATCGCTGCAACGCTTCTGGCTTGACCCTATCATAGATCGCGCATTAGTAAGGCCGACTTATGGATTAGGCCGGGATCTGGATTATTTTGACAACTACTTTATCGACCGTGCAGTAGGATCACCTACTTCGCGCGACGCAATATCAACCCTGGCTCAACTGGAACAAAAAATCAAAATTGCGCGTTCAGGCTATGATGCGACTGAATTTGGTCGCGGCAAAGGTATCGCCGGAAAAATTTTTGAGTGGGTAGCCAGTGCAATGAGTTGGTTTGAGGAACGATTGGTGCTACGTGGGGTTGGTATAGAAATGGTCGATATCGGTAAGCAACTAGGACATCTGGCGAATTCATTTGAAAAATTAATACTTAAACCACGCTATCTTGTTGTGTTTGTTCTTGTGGTGTTATTGAGTGCATCTTCGATATGAGGATTAAATGGATACTGTAAATATTACGCTTTGGTGGGAAACAGCGATGTTCCCACTGCTAACATCGATGACGCTGATCCCATTGGTAGCAATGATTGCAGTTTTATTGTCGCCAACACGAGCTATTGCGCTACGCATCGGTTTCGCAGGAACGATACTTACTTTTTTACTGAGTATTTATCTACTGCTAGTTTTTGACACTACTAAATCAGGCATTCAGCTGTATGAACAGGTACAAAATATTATTTTTACTTATACGGTTGGTGTAGATGGCATCAGTGTTCTGTTCATCCCATTGACAACCATCTTAACATCCTTGGCTCTGATTTATACATTGACAACACGCCGTTCCGCTTCAGACAGAATTTATATTGCTGCACTACTGGGATATGAAGCGATTTTAATCGGCGCGTTTGTTGCAATGAATGCTTTGCAATTCTGGTTTTGGTGTCTACTGGAATTAATCCCGGTTGCGATACTCACTATACGCTCCGGTACCGGGCAGAATCGGCGCTGGGTTGTCGCCCTTTTACTACAGCACTGGGGTAGTGGATTACTAATGGTTCTTGCCGGGTTCTTGATGCTTGGATTTAGCATTATGGGTTCAGGAGATACATTAACATTTGACTGGCTGGCTCTGCAGCAAAGTGATTCTTCAGTGGAATATGCCACACTGACTTTTTTCCTATTATTTTTTGGATTTGCTATTCGGATGCCATTATTCCCGTTTCATGGATGGTTGCCGGTACTGGCAGAACAAGGCACTGTCGCTAGTGTAGGGATCTTATTAGTCAGTTTGAAATTGGGTGTTTATGCGGCCATTCGATTCCTAATACCCATTCTCCCTGAGACTTCAGAACAATGGTCCTGGCTGGTATTGATATTTGGATTGATTGGAATCTTATATGGTGCCCTGCTTGCGCTCATGCAGATCAACATCCGTCGCCTGTTGGCTTTTGCTGTCATCAGTCAAACAGGAATACTGGTCATTGGAATCTTTGCCTTTAATCGTTATGGACTGGAAGGCAGCATGCTACTTTCAATTGCTTTTGGATTAGCAGCAGCAGGTATGCTATTTAGTATCGGTATGATCTATAAGCGTACCAATACCTCAATGATTCCGCGTCTGGGTGGTATGTTCGATGCTAACGCGGGGATAGCTATCTTATTCGTTATCAGTGCATTAAGTACCATGGTCATGCCCGGTACCCCGGGATTCGATGGCATTCATTTATTAATCGAAGGTTCCATCAAGGAGCATGGCTGGTTTGTTTCCATCGTAGTGCTGATCGGTAACGTTTTGGCAGCAGCGCTATTGTTGCGTGCTTTCCAGCAGATTTTTATAGCCACACCTAAACGTTTTCAGGGACCCTTTTTATATTCCCCCAAACCAATTGTGCTGTCATCACCTATCAATGAAACAATCATTGTTGCAGTGATTTGCACCTTGCTGATTGGTATTGGTTTCCATACTTCACCTTGGTTACATATTATTGACCAAGGTGCAGGCTCCATCAAAGAGTTGCATCCCACTCCCGCAAAAACATCGTATTCCGACAGTAAAACGATGTTGATTATTACCAAGGATAATTAGAATGAGTGAAGTCGATTTTCCATTGCTTAGTTTTCTTATTTTCTTTCCCTTATTGGGAGCAATTATCGTTGGCGCTACGCAGAGCACCGGCTTGGCCAAATTGATTGCACTGCTGTTTTCTGGCTTAGAATTGATCTTGGCACTCTTCGTGGTATATTTTTTTGATGCTTCTATTGGTGATTTTCAACTGGTCGAGAAATATAACTGGATACCACAGCTTAAAATTGAATACATGATTGGTATAGACGGTATTTCTTTATTATTCCTGCCGTTATCAGCGCTATTGACACTCATAGTGATCCTTGCTTCATGGAACTCGGTTCAACACAATCCGCGCTTTCATTTTGCATTATTATTAGCATTGCAAGGGATTACTGTCGGGGTATTTTGTTCATTAGATTTGGTATTGTTTTTCTTATTTTGGGAACTCACGCTGCCCCCTTTCTTCTTTTTAATCGGCTTGTGGGGTATCGGCTCGCAACGACGTGAAGCGGCGATGAAATATACATTATTCATGTTAGCCGGCGGAGTCGCGTTATTACTCGCTATCACTCTCCTGGCTGCAAACCACGCCTTTCAAATAGGTAGCGATATACCTCAAGGCTTGTCATTCAGCTTGCCAATTTTGTTGCAAACTGTATTACCGGATGATGAGCAAAAGTTAGTTTTTCTGCTTTTGCTATTCGGTTTCGCTGTCAAAGCACCACTCGTTCCATTCCATACTTGGCTGCCTACCGTTGCTATGGAGGGCCCGACTCATATCGTTGCGATATTAGTGGGTCTAAAGCTCGGTGTTTACGGCATTCTGCGCTTTACCATGCCGCTTGCGCCTGTTGCAGCCGTTGAATTCAGTTGGGTAATCAGCCTTTTTGGTGCCATTACACTGATTTATGCTGCACTGATTGCGTTACAGCAAACCAATCTGCGGCGTTTACTGGCTTATGCCAGTGTAAGCCACGTTGGATTGGTCATTGTCGGAATTGCCTCACTAACGATGCAAGGGGTTCAGGGCGCAATTTTCCAATTACTCAACTTCACACTCATTGCCAGTGTGCTCATGCTGATTTCAGGATTTATCCATCATCGCCTGGGTAGCACGGATGTTATTCACTTGGGAGGTCTTGCCAAAGTGATGCCGCGTCTAACCTGTGTTTATTTTTTGTTTGCGCTAGCAAGTATCGGCGTACCCGGAACCAGCGGATTTCCAGCAGAATTTTTAATAATTATTGGTGCATTGACTGTCAATGCTGCATTAGGGATTGCCGCCTTAATCGGTGCGGTCCTGGGTGCCGGTTATATGCTATCTTTTTCGCGGCGCGCCTTCCTCGGTCCAATTTCACATGCTGATGCAAAACAAACGCATGATTTACAGTTACGAGAACTCGCTTTAGTATGCATCCCGACACTATTGATTCTGATATTTGGTTTTTTCCCAGATGGTATACTAAAATTGAATCAAGTTGCCGCCGAGGTATGGTTATCTCGGCTAACTATGCAAACACCCTAAACTTTACATATAAGATAAGGAAAACAATAATGGATAACATGAGCACCGGGATTGATTACCTGCTTAATTTAAACGCACGGCACTCGCAAGATTTCATGGATTTGGCTACAGAGAGACGCAGGTATCGAGGAGAACATCCTACTGAAATAGCGGCACTTAAATGTATGGATGGTCGGTTGCACTTACCGGTTATGACACAAACTGCACTTGGGATCATTCAACCATTTCGTAATCTTGGCGGTATCTTTAATTTGGGCTGGCCATTCTTCCAGGCGGCTATTGATCAATGGGTGGAATATTCCATCAGTCGTGGTCGACATTGCTTAGTCTTTGTCACTTATCATTTTGCGCGTGGCGATACTCACCGGGGTTGTAGAGGATTTGGTTATGACACCGATGCTGCCAGAGTTGCAGCGATAAAGCTGAAAAATCAATTTGATTCTGTTTATGGTAAAGGTGGCGCTGTAGTGCCCATCGTGTGCGGAATCGAGACCGACTTGGATGCCTTGATCCTGCACGGTGAGAACGGTCGTTTTATTGATCTGGCAAATACCAAAGAATCTTCTCAACTCGAATTGGAAGAAATGCTTCGCTCACTCTATCCGTCTATGCCTGAACGAGTTACTCGAGATTTCTTACCGTTAGTACGGGGAAATATCAAACACATTGCGGAGATCCGTGCTTCCAATAGGCCCATTGAAGAAGCCGAACACAAAGAATGGGTACTGGGAGTTGGGCGCGGTTTTGACTGGCTACATGTTATCAATACCGCTTTTATCGTCGGACCGTTTGACCCCAATCTTTCGGTTGCCATCGAGACCGCTGCAAAACTCCTGAAAAATAACATTGACGACGGCCGAATTGATCCAAACGGTGTCGTGCTACTGACTTCAGGTGTCTACAGAGATGAGGCCGGCCCTGAGTACCATCTAGCTAAAGAAAAAGCACAGTTTCTCAGCAAATTTGCACTCAACATCATCAAGGATAAGGTGCCTGATTTGGCGCCTCATTTGCAAATACTTACTGGATGTACCGATTTAAATACCAGAAAATTTGAAATGATAGAGCGGCTTGGATAAAACTCTCTAAACATTTTCAGTTGCTTAGATCATATCTAAAAGGGAGAATACTATGGGGGTTTTTGACTGGCTGTCGGGTCCTTCTAACTCTAAAAATAATGAAGAAAGTAAGGATAATGAAATCAACACAGAAGAGCATGTCAGTAAAGATATTGCAAGTACGCGCGATGTGACAAATACTGGGATTGATTATCTACTTAATTTAAATACACAACACTCTCAAGCCTTTATGGATCTGGCTGTTGAGAGACGCAAGTATAGAAATGAGCATCCAACTGAAATAGCAGCACTTAAATGCATGGATGGTCGATTGCATCTACCCGTTATGACACAAACTACACTGGGGATCATTCAACCATTTCGTAATCTTGGCGGCATATTTGACTTAGGCTGGCCATTTTTTCAGAAAGCGATTGATCAATGGGTGGAATATTCCATCAGTCGAGGTAGACATTGCTTAGTGTTTGTAACCTATCATTTTGCACGTGGCGATACTCATCGGGGTTGTAGAGGATTTGGCTATGACACCGATGCTGCCAAAGCCGCAGCGATAAAGCTGAAAAATCAATTTGATTCTGTTTATGGTCGAGGTGGCGCTGTAGTACCCATCGTGTGCGGTATCGAAACCGACTTGGATGCCTTGATCCTGCATGGTGAGAACGATCGTTTCATTGATTTGGCAAATACCAAAGAGTCTTCTCAGCTCGAATTGGAAGAAATGCTTCGCTCACTCTATCCGTCTATGCCCGAACGAATTATTCGAGACTTCTTACCGTTAGTACGGGGAAATATTAAACACATTGCGGAGATTCGGGCTTCCAACAGACCCATTGAAGAAGCCGAACATAAAGAATGGGTACTGGGAGTTGGGCGTGGCTTTGACTGGTTGCATGTTATCAATACGGCTTTTATCGTCGGACCGTTCGACCCCAACCTTTCGGTTGCCATTGAAACCGCTGCAAAGCTCCTGAAAAACAATATTGACGACGGCCGAATTGATCCAGATGGTGTGGTACTCCTGACTTCAGGTGTTTACAGAGATGAGACCGGCCCTGAGTATCGCCTAGCTACAGAAAAAGCACGGTTTCTCAGTAAATTTGCACTCGATATCATCAAAGATAAGGTTCCTGATTTAGCGCCTCATTTGCAAATACTTACTGGATGTACCGATTTAAATACCAGACAGTTTAAAATGACAGAGCGACTTGGATAAGACGTTTGTTTGATTTGAGTTTTATCTTTGTTATTTTCAGAAAGGAGGTAATAACTCTATTTATAATCATACAGTAAACATATAAAACTACTAAAAACTGATATCGCACATATTATGTAAGATCTATCAATTTACGTTATTCGAACGAAAGGAGAAGTACCATGGGTTTTTCTGATTGGATTTCGAGTCTTTTTGGTTCTAAAAATAGTGAAGAAAATACAGGTAGCGAAGATGGCATAGAAAGGGATATTAGTGACGATGTGAAGAACGTGCATGATATTGATATTCATGCCAAGGATGAAACACATGATGCAGTTTACAGCAACGAGCAAATACAAAACGAATCTGAAATAGCTGTACCAGAAATTGAAGAACGAGAAACTGCAGAAACAGCTGCGCAGCAAGACGCGTAGCAGGTTTTGTAGCGATTCGCGCGGTTAATTTCATCTATATACCTTATCGCAAGAGTGCACGAGATAACTGTTTATCATTTAAAGTAGTAATCTTACGAAATCTGTGATGATAACTATAAAACAGATGAGGAAGTTAACGGCTATGTATAACCATAGCGCTCTCGCTAAATAGGAATATTTACAACCTAATAAGCATGGGAGCAGAATACACACTAAAGCTGTGAGTCATACAGATCAGCAATGCTAATTCAGAAAAACAGCATTTAACAGTAATCTTACATAGAATCAAATTATTAGCAATTAGCATGCACTTATACGATACTATGCAGATAACAGTACTTTTGCGCTTCCACTAGCAATTATCAGCTAATGAAAAATACAAGTTGCAAAAAGTATCGGAGTGAAAGCAGTGTCAATGCTTATCATTAGACCACATTGACACTATTTGAGCTTAGGGAAAGTCTATGCAGAAATTCTCATTGAAGAATGATATGTTCTCTTCTTTAAAACACCACGTATTGCAGTAATTATAAGATAGCCCAGAAAAACTGTTACTCCGAGAATAATATCCATTCCCGCCCAGTTTATTACCGATTGCACTATTGAAGATATAGGCATAGCACCAAATAAAATTAAGCCGATTACTGGCATAATGCCAAACAAAATAAAACTCACTTTGACTGCCGTGCTAAGAAAAAAATGACTTGTTTTCATATTAATCTCCTATACCTATATGAAAAGTAAATTAAAGCTTTTTAAAGTTTCCAGTAGAAAACTTATAACTTCACACAAAGTTTACATCATTCTCACAGAATGTTCACAATATTTCTAAAATAAACTGAATTATGATGAGTCTTATATTCGTATTTTCTGCGAGTCTTAAATGGCCGTCAAAAATCAGCAGATCTTCTTTCTTCAAATAACAAAGAAGCCATTGGTGTAACTTGCTAAATTAAATGGCTACTTGGAGTGTTTCCAGTACACAAGAAAAGTATGCAATCAATTCAATTAGCGAAGACCTATGATAAGTACGCAAACAATGCAATTTTCCACGGCTGTTATTCAAATTCTTCATTTGTATTAATCATGAACAAATTGCTAATCTGGCGAAAGCAGCATATGCACAACCGCATTCATAGTTAGATGGCAACAATTTGCTTCGGAAGCATGAAAATTAACTCAGGAAAAATTACTTATGGCGCAAGATAACAATTCACCTGATCAATCTACACCACAATCCAAGCAAACAGACCGTAAAAAAAAGATACAAATTCCAATATCAAACTCAGCCGCATTTCAGGTTAATTTCTTTTTCCGGGATTTGCAGGCAGGAATTATTACCGGCGCAATGGCGATTCCATTGACAACCGGTATTGCGATGATGTCAGATTATCCCATCAAAGTTGCACTCGCTACTGTTGTTTTAGCATGTTTTGTCGGTTGGATTAATGCCTGGATCAGGCCGGGAAACTATATTGGAGCACCTGGCGTAGCGGCTGGTTTAGCGCCCGTTCTTGCATTGGGTGTCGCAAGCTTCGGGATAGAAAATATGGCCTTTGTCATTTTTTTGACTGCATTTATGCAAGCCATCATCTGGAAATTCGATTTACAGAAATATATTCTCCTGGCGGTACCCGAATATCTGGTTGAAGGTCTGTTAGCCGGTGTAGGGCTGAAGATTGCCATTAATTTTTTTGCCATGACTTATGAAATACCCGAAGGATTGGCATCCGAAGTATTCTGGAATGGCGCACGTACCCAAATGGTTTTGATATCCGTCGCAGGATTTGCTGTTTTCATCTATCTCTTTACCAAATTCCAAACGACACAACCCGCTATCCCCTACTTTGTATTGATTATCGCTGGAGCGCTTTTAGCCCAATTGATTACCATGCCTATGTTGCATGTGGAAGATGTGCCACTTAACCTGTCATTACCACTGCCGCATTTTGACAGCACATTAACCTGGCTATATGTCATTGGTTTTGCGGCCATGCTGGCCATTATTGATGTCATTGAACAGGTTATGAGTAATGCAGCTATCCAAAAAATAGATCCTTTGCAGCGCAAATGCAATACCAATAACAGCTTATTGGCTATCTGGATTGCCAATATGGGATCAAGCTTCTTTGGCGGCATGACCAACCTGGATGGTGTCGCCAAAAGCACCACCAATAAACTAGCGGGTGCCTACACCAAATTTTCCGTGCTGGTCATCGGCTTTGTGATTCTTTTCTTTGTAGTGAATACACAATATTTGGAGTACCTACCTAAATTTTCCCTAGCGGTCATCATGATCTTTACCGGTTGGAAAATGATGATGGGGTTATTGCATGTAGCTCATCAAGGTCAATATGCAATGATATTGGCCATGCTTTGTGCCCTGCTTGTTTATCGGCTTGGTATTTTTGAAGGATTATTATTAGCGCTGGCAATGCATGGAATCGTCAATTACATTGTGCTGCATCATGTACACAATATGAAAAGTAGAGCGATTATCAAGAAATATCTTGAACGATTTGCCGGTGAAGGTGGGGCGGATTAAGGATTATTGCTGGTCAGATTGAGTCAGGCTGTGCCGTGCAGGCAAATCAAGAATGGCTCCTGCATTACTGCTTGAGAATACCTTTTCAGCCGCTTGCTGCCACGGCAGCCAAATGTGATTGAGATGTTCTCTTGCAGCGACTCTTACCGGCGTTACGCCCGGCAAACATAATCCAAAGACATGCTCGGTATTGAATCTCACATCAGGCGCATAACGCCAGCGCCATTCTTCATATATTTCGTATTGGTTCTCAATGTGCCAATCGGTCAGTGCATAATCGGCAGCGTTTAGGCCGGTCTCTTCAGAAACTTCGCGTACTGCGGTCTGATACAGCGTTTCACCTGGATTCTGGCTGCCCGTCACCGATTGCCAGTAACCCGGGTGATCAGCTCGCTCCAATAATAATACCTGCAAATCCGTAGTATGAATCACAACCAGAACAGAAACCGGTATTTTGTACATCAGAACAACCAGCTATCTATCAACTCGGTTTGGTTTCAGTTTGACGCAGGCGAATATTCAATTCTCTTAATTGCTTTTCATCCACCGTGCTGGGTGCATGGGTCAACAGGCATTGCGCACGTTGTGTTTTAGGGAAAGCGATCACGTCACGAATTGATTCCGAACCGGTCATCATGGTCAAAATACGATCCAGGCCGAACGCAATGCCACCATGCGGCGGCGCACCATATTGCAATGCTTCTAACAGAAAACCAAACTTCTCTTGCGCTTCCTGCTCTGAAATATTTAACGCACGGAATACTTTGGATTGAATATCCTGACGATGAATCCGCACCGACCCTCCGCCAATTTCTGAGCCATTCAGAACCATATCATAGGCTTTGGAGATGGCATTACCCGGATCTGTTTCCAACCTATCCTCATGCCCATCGGCGGGTGAAGTAAAGGGGTGATGCAGCGCCTGCCAGCGATTTTCTTCCTCATCGCGCTCAAACATTGGGAAATCAACCACCCATAACGGTTTCCAGCCGGATTCGGCGTGACCGTGCTGGTGGCCGATTTTGATACGCAAAGCACCCAGAGATTCATTGACGATTTTGGCTTTATCCGCACCAAAGAATATCAAATCACCATTCTTTGCGTTGGTACGGGCAAGAATGGTTTTAATCGTTTCTTCCGGCAGGAATTTCAGAATCGGCGATTGCAATCCTTCCACGCCATCGGCCAGATTATTGACTTTGATATACGCCAAGCCTTTGGCGCCGTAAATCGCGACAAAATTGGTATAGTCATCAATCTCCTTGCGCGACAATTCCCCGCCTTTCGGCACACATAACGCCGCCACGCGGCCGTCCGGCTTCTCCGCCGCTTCACGGAATACCTTGAAAGTCACATCTTTCATGATGTCGGTCAATTCTGTAAATTCCAGTGGAACGCGCAAATCCGGCTTGTCCGAACCGTATTTGAACATCGCCTCAGCGTACGTCAAACGCGGGAATGGATTGGGCAAATCCACATTACTCACGGTTTTAAACAGGCCGCGAATCATTTCTTCCATCAGTGACATAATTTCGTTCGCCGACAGAAAAGAGGTCTCAATATCGATTTGGGTAAATTCCGGTTGCCGGTCCGCACGCAGATCTTCATCGCGGAAACAGCGGGTGATCTGATAATAACGATCAAACCCGGACACCATCAAAAGCTGCTTGAACAATTGCGGCGATTGCGGCAACGCAAAAAAATGACCGGCGTTGACCCGTGACGGCACCAGATAATCCCGTGCACCTTCCGGCGTGGATTTGGTCAACATCGGTGTTTCAATATCCAGGAATCCATGTTGATCAAGAAACACGCGCACCGCCATGGCAACCTTATGGCGCAAGCGCAGATTGGATTGCATCGCCGGACGCCGCAAATCGAGATAGCGATGTTCCAATCGCACCACTTCGCTGATATTGTCATCATCCATCAGGAAAGGTGGCGTTAATGAGGCATTTAACACGTCAATGTCTGCCACCAGAATCTCAATCTCACCGCTGAATAAAGACGCATTAATGGTTCCTTCAGGACGTCTCCTTACTTTGCCGCTAATTTTCAGTACAAATTCATTGCGTATTTTTTCTGCCGTTTGAAATGTTTCCACATTGTCAGGATCGCAAACGATCTGTACCAAGCCTTCACGGTCACGCAAATCAATGAATATCACGCCACCGTGATCCCTGCGCCGGTGCACCCAGCCAAAAAGTGTAACGGTTTGATCAAGATATCCGGCATTAATGGCGCCACAGTAATTTGTACGCATAGTTCTGTTCAATAGTCTGAAGTGGTGGGATTGATGATTTTTTCTTTGTTATACCGCAATGTTGTTGCGATAAAAATTTGTTGAGTCGATCACATCGCGGGCTAGCAATTAATCAGCCGCTGCAGTAGAAGTCGGTTTGCTTTCTTTACTTGCAGTTGTATCCGCAGCAACAGGTGCTGCCGACTGCGCACTCTCTGCGCTTTCTGTACTTGCTTTGGCAGCTGGCTTGGTATCCGTCTGTTTTGCTTTGTTATTCTTGAAGTCGGTAACATACCACCCGCTGCCTTTCAGTTGAAATCCTGCAGCGGATATCAACTTGGTATAGTTACTGCTGCCGCAAACAGGACAAACAGTAATGGGTGCATCGCTAATCTTTTGCAAGTGTTCTTTCTCGGCACCGCATGAATTGCAAAGATATTCATAAATTGGCATAGAGACCTCCAACAATCCAATATTGAGAAATCGGGAATTATACCTGAACCGGCTTTCTTTTAAGAACTTAATATGGCAAGGTATGCTGATGTGGTATTGGTAGAATGTTTTGCTACGCGAACGCCATCAAAATATCATAGACATGCCTCAACCAATTGCGCAGGGAAGTTTTTCAGCGAATGTTATGAATTTCAACCACAAAATAACCGGGCCAATATGGATAACATCGAACAACAACTAGCAACACGCTTGGGCCGGGTGCATGCCCGGCAACGGCTTGGTATTGAAGCTGAACGAGGGCACCATGTATTTGGCCGGGGGTTGAATTTTTTTCATCCGGAGAACTGGTACTCGGCGCATGCGCTGGTTCGGTATGCCATCCAATTAGTCGGCATGTATGAGCGCGGACAGCGCAATGCGCGTAACTTGCAAGTGAAGAAAAATCCGATTCATTTGCCGCATCTGCCGAAGGCATTTCATGATTTCAAGATCTTGCATCTCACCGATCTGCACGTCGATATGGATGAGCGCAATTTAAATGCTCTGATTCAAACGGTTGCTGATCTGCACTATGATATCTGTGTGCTGACGGGAGATTATCGTGCCCGCACCTTTGGCGAGATTGAAGGTGCGGTAGCTGGTATGCAGCGGCTTGTACTGATGTTGAAACAGCCTGTCTACGGGATTCTGGGAAATCATGACTCGGTGCGCATGCTGCCGGCGTTGGAATCCATGGGTGTCATCATGCTGATGAATGAGGCCACTGCGTTGGAAAGAGAGGGTGCGCGGATTTTCCTGGCAGGCGTTGACGATCCTCACTATTTTCGCGTGGATAATCTTGAGAAAGCAGCTCAACATATCCCGCCGGATGCTGTCTCGCTATTGCTTTCGCATACACCGGAAATTTATCGTCTGGCGGCACACGCTGATTTTGATGTGATGCTGTGCGGTCACACGCACGGCGGCCAGATTTGCCTGCCCGGCGGCATTCCGTTGACGTTGGACTCCAAATGTCCGCGTTATATGGGAGCCGGAAAGTGGCGCTATCAGCACATGCAGGGCTATACCTCGGTAGGCGCCGGCACGTCCATTGTCAACGTGCGATTCAATTGTCCGCCCGAAGTCACTATCCATCATTTGCTGCAAGTTTAGTACGGGGTTTTGCGGATTTTCAGCCAGAACAAAATCCGTGAAAGAATCAATTCTATAAAAAAGAATGCCAGCACAATCGAAAAAATCTGCTCGGCATTGATTCCCAGCAACACTTGGCATCCCACCAGCGGAAACAGAGATTCCGGGATTTGATCCAGACCCAGTGCCATAGCGCTGGACCGTAACCCCAAGCGTCGCTTGATAAAACTTGAAATCATATCGCCTGCCATCGATAGCGCGCCGAACAGCAAGCTTGTCAGCAATGGCAGCGCCAGGATATTGCCGATCAGAACCGATATTGCAAGCGCAGCTATGAAACCACGGAAGGTTTTCGATGCGCCCAGGATGGGTCGCCCATCGAAAAATAATTGATTGCAGTCAATCGGATAATCGAACCGCTTGCCAGCAAACTTCGCCAGCAAAATGGGCGCGCCATTTACTCCCATCAACCAAAACAACAAAATCATTTCTTGTTGTAATTCTTCCATTGGATGCACCAAAGGTAAAAACAACGGTTATTTCATTGGCTCCGGGTTGATGCCCTGTTCCCACTTATAAATCACTCCCACTCAATCGTTGCCGGTGGCTTCCCGGAGATATCGTAGACCACGCGGTTGATACCGCGAATTTCGTTGATGATGCGATTGGAAACCTTACTTAATAGTGAGTACGGCAATTCCGCCCAGTTGGCGGTCATGAAATCCTGAGTTTGCACGGCTCTAAGGGCGATGACGTATTCATAGGTGCGTCCGTCCCCCATCACGCCTACGGATTTGACCGGCAAAAAAACCGCAAATGCCTGCGAGGTTTTGTCGTACCAACCGGAATGTTGTAATTCTTCGATAAAGATTTGGTCTGCCTGCCTGAGTAATTCGGCATATTCATATTTGACTTCGCCCAGAATGCGCACGCCCAGCCCCGGTCCGGGGAATGGGTGACGGAATATCATTTCGCGCGGCAAGCCGAGCGCCAATCCCAATTCGCGCACTTCATCCTTAAATAGCTCACGTAGCGGCTCGAGTAATTTGAGGTGTAGTGTTTCCGGCAATCCGCCGACATTATGATGGGATTTGATGGTATGGGCTTTTTTGGTTTTACCACCGGCAGATTCAATCACATCGGGGTAAATAGTACCTTGCGCAAGCCATCTGGCATCTTTGATTTTTACCGATTCGCGCTGAAATACCTCCACGAATTCACGTCCGATCACCCGTCGTTTGGTTTCAGGATCGACAATGCCTTTGAGGTTGCGGTAAAAATCGCGGCTGGCATCAATATGAATCACTTTAACCGCCAGATTGCTGGCAAAAGTTTCCATCACCTGCTTAGCCTCGTTGGCGCGCAGCAGACCATTGTCCACAAATACACACGTGAGTTGGTCACCAATAGCGCGGTGAATCAATGCAGCTGCTACCGAGGAATCCACGCCGCCCGATAAACCCAGGATCACCTGATCGTTGCCGACGGCTGCACGAATCTTGCCGATGGCTTCATCGACATAATTCGGCATATTCCAGTCATGTCCAATGTCGCAAATGTCATGCACAAACCGGTCGATAATCGCTTTGCCTTGCAGCGTGTGGGTAACTTCGGGGTGAAACTGAATGCCATAAAACCGCCGTGTATCGTCCGCCATGGCGGCAATCGGTGTCGCGGCATTCTGTGCCATCACCTGAAATCCGGCAGGCAGCGCCACTACTGCATCGCCATGACTCATCCACACATCCAGAATGTTGTTTCCGGCTGCATTGGTGCGGTCCTTAACTTGCTGAAATAATGCACCATCTTGCGTCGTTTGGATTTCTGCATAGCCGAATTCGCGCACCAGCGCATTTTCAACCGTACCGCCCAATTGTGCCGCCATGGTTTGCATACCATAGCAAATGCCAAGCACCGGCACATTGAGTTCAAAAACGATCTGCGGCGCACGTGGCGTCTCATCTTCGGTGACCGATGCGGGACCGCCGGAAAGTATGATGCCTTTGGGGGCAAATGCTTTGATAAATTCCGGGGTGACATCATACGGATGTAATTCGCAGTAAACATTCGTTTCACGAACACGCCGGGCAATCAGTTGCGTGTACTGGGAACCAAAATCCAGAATAAGAATTTTTTGATGCATTGGCATTACTGTTTACTTGACATGATAGTTAGGCGCTTCCTTGGTAATCTGCACATCGTGTACGTGAGATTCACGAATACCCGCGGATGTAATTTCAACAAATTCCGCTTTCTCATGCATCTGCGCAATTGTTCCACAACCCAGATAACCCATACTTGAGCGCACGCCCCCCATTAGTTGATGAATGACCGCGGAAATACTGCCTTTGAAAGGCACACGGCCCTCCACCCCTTCAGGCACCAGTTTGTCATTATTCTTCTGTTCTTTTTCCTGAAAATAGCGATCGCTGGATCCTTGTTGCATCGCCGACAGCGAACCCATGCCGCGATAGCTTTTATAGGAACGGCCCTGAAACAATTCGATTTCCCCTGGCGCCTCTGCGGTTCCGGCAAACAATCCTCCCAACATCACCGTATCCGCGCCGGCTGCTAGCGCCTTGGCAATATCGCCTGAATAGCGAATGCCGCCATCGGCAATGGTGGGCACACCACTGCCTTTTAATGCTTCCGATACATTGTGGATAGCGGTTACTTGCGGAATACCGACGCCGGCGACAATGCGCGTGGTACAGATGGAGCCGGGACCGATGCCGATTTTTACCGCGTCCACACCATTGTCCACCATCGCTCTGGCAGCCGCTGCGGTGGCAACATTGCCGCCAATCACCTGCACTGACGGCAGATTCTTTTTGACCCAGGCAATGCGATCCAGAACACTCTGCGAGTGACCATGCGCAGTATCGACCACAATCACATCAACGCCAGCCTCAGCCAGCGCAATGGCACGTTCTTCACTACCCTCTCCGACACCAATCGCCGCACCGACACGCAAACGCTCCTGTTCATCTTTGCTGGCCAGTGGATATTCTGAAGTTTTGATAATATCTTTAACGGTGATGAGTCCACATAATTCGAATTGATCATTGATAACCAGCAAACGCTCCAGACGGTGTTTATGCAGCAATGCCAATACTTCATCGCGCGAAGTTTCCGCTTTGACCGTCACCAATCGGCTTTTCGGCGTCATAATGTGTTTAATGGCTTGATCCAGATTCGTTTCAAAACGCAGATCCCGGTTGGTTACAATACCGACAACTTTCTTGCCGTTCACTACCGGTAATCCGGAAATTTTGTAGCGGCGAATCAGCTCAAGCACTTCGCGCACCGTCATATTCTGGTGGATGGTAATGGGATCCTTCACTACCCCGCTTTCAAAGCGTTTGACTTGCGCCACATGCGCTGCCTGCGCATCAATCGACATATTTTTATGAATAATTCCGATACCGCCTTCTTGCGCCAGGGCGATGGCCAGTGGTGCCTCGGTAACGGTATCCATGGCAGCCGATATCAGTGGAATATTCAGTGCAATGGTACGGGTTAATTTTGTCGCCAAACTGACATCACGCGGCAAAACGGTCGAATGAGCCGGAATTAAAAGAACATCATCGAAGGTGAGTGCTTTTTGAATCAACTGCATAATAACAATCCTGTACAAAGTGACATTATAGCCAAAGCGACCGCAAATTTCGCTCCAATTTAGCTAAGAATACAACATATCTCCGGTAATTGTGATGTAATGTGGCAAATCTTCAAGTTACATAAATACATGTCCGATGTAGTTCAAATCATTCATTCTCAGGAGTATGCGATGAAAAATTTTGTATTTACAGGACTCATATTGCTATTCAGTGTAACAGCCAGCGCCCAGATTTATAAATGGGTTGATGAAAATGGCAAAACACAATACACCGACCTGCCTCCTCCGCCGGGTGCTGCCAAGGAAGGGCAACGGTTGAATATCAAACCGGTGCTCGCACCTGCAAATAATGAGACCAGCAAATCCCAAAACCCGGCTGATGAGCGGCTTGAATTCAACAAACGCCAAGAACAGAGAAAAGAGGAAGAAACCAAACAACTAGCGAAAGCAGAAGAGAATAAAAAGAAATGTATTGACGCCCAAGGGCAGGTTAGATTATATACTGATTCACCCCGTTTGACCGTGCCTGACGGCAGTGGCGGCATCGCTTATGTGGATGATGATGTTCGTCAGAAGAAAATTGCTGAAGCCAACAAGGCAGTTGCGGCATTCTGCAAATAAATTAATTACTTAAAGACTAGATGGTTGCATTGATCAGCAAATTAATACTGGTTGCCATATTTTCCCTGGCAAGCGCTTCGGTTGTCGCTGAAACAGCTGCTGCATATTCGGGACAGGATAACGCTGTCCATAAAAAAGCAACAAACCGGACAATGCAATGGGAGCTTCTGCCCGGCGAAAATATCTTACAGATCGCGCGCCTGATGTTTCCTAAGGATTCCACCACTCGCGACACATTCATTCGGGCAGTCATTCGTATAAATCCTGAGCACTTTCCTGCCGGCACTTATCAGCCACTACCTGCCGGCACCGTCATTCATATTCCTGATTTAAGAACGATTCATGCATATTCTGCACCGACCGTCAAAAAACGGCGCGCAATTACCGCCAACAACGAGGCACAAAGCAAATCCCCAATAACGCCCACTGCAGTGATCTCCAACTTAAATAGCAATCACTTATTCTTGCAATTGATCTCACAACTCGAACAAATTGCGCAGAAAGAAACGCACGATCTTACTGCATTGACTCAACACACCGCATCTCTTGCATCACGAATCGCTGAAATTCAATCTCTATATGCAATGAAAACTCAGCAATCAAGCGAGTCACAGATCGCCAATTCAGGCGGATTCCAAGAAATCAGCCTACAACCTACTGAACGCTTTGAAGATCCGATATCGCCAGCAGAATCCAGTGATACTTCGTGGGAAAACCCATTCAGATTCGATAGTGTATTTGTTTTGGGAATTTTATTGATGGTACTGATCGTCATCCTAATATTGCGCAACTACCGCAGGATTCAGGAAAGACTGACACAGCCTCGCGAAGCATCATTACCACCTGGAATTTCCAATCCGCATCAATACCAGGTGTTATTTCTGGATCAAAACCGCCATAGCGCCGATCCCATGCAAAACTCACCTGAGACATCATCCAGTGACATGGCATCCGAAGCCCGTTTGCTGATCAAGCAGGACAATTCTGAAGCTGCTATTCAATTCCTGCAGAAACAATTAGCAACCAATAAGTTTGATATCTCAGGATGGTTGTTATTATTTGAACTGCTATACGCATTGAATAACAAATCGGGTTTCAAGAAAAATGCTCGCCGCTTTAAACGGCTGGGAAAATTTCCTGATATCTGGGTGCAAATTCAAGATCTGGGGTATCGGCTTGAACCCAACGAATCGCTCTACTTTAATGAACAGAGGCGTAAAGAAAAATTTTTTCCTGATTCATCGGATTCTAATTTGCCTGCTCACACGCTTTAAACAACTAACTTCCCTGACTAACAGGCTGTTGAAAAGCATAGTTTATGCTTGATAAATAAACATTTGAGCCTGTTTTTTAGCACCGCAGGCAATGCATTTTTCAACGACCCGCTAGATCACTACAATATCCGCATTCGTCATGTTCAATCCAACACCAACGATAGCCACTTGCTTCGCAACCCCGGCATTACTTCCATCCGCATCGTATAACAATATACCCGTCGCATCGTTATATATGATGAAATCATTCGTATCCAATGCTTTTGTGCCGATTCTGAATTGATCAGCAGCCAATGTGCCAGACGTCGTTAACGCGGTAAATACAGAATTTTCAAACTGAATAGTATCTTCAGCCACGCTGTAATCGGTGATCGTGTCAGTGTGATTGATCGTAGTAAAACGAAAAATATCCGCATTGGCTCCACCTGTTAGTGTATTGGTACCCGTGCCGCCATTCAGAATATCGTTACCCGCTCCGCCATTTAACTGATTGTTGACGCCATTTCCCGTAATGCTATTCGCTTGCGCATTACCCGTGCCATTAATCGCTATTGTACCTGTCAATGTGAGATTCTCTACATTGGCGGATAACGTGTAAGTGACACTGCTGCTGACCTTATCGGTACCTGCGCCCGGATTCTCGATAATAGTGTCACCCACATTGTCAACCACATAGCTATCGAATCCCAGTCCGCCGATCATAGTATCCGCACCCGTTATACCATTGAGTGTGTCGTCACCATCACCACCGTTCAATTGATTGGCAGCCGTATTACCGATCAACCTATTGCTCAGATCATTACCTATGCCGTTAATAGCCGCTGCGCCTGTTAGTGTCAGATCTTCCACATTCAATGGAAGCGTATAAGTCATGCTGCTGCTGATCTTGTCGATACCCTCATTGCTGTATTCGATAACGACATCGCCCGCATTGTTAACTACAAACGTATCATTACCCAATCCACCAATCATCGTATCCGCGGCATCTTTGCCATCGAGCGCATCGTTACCGCTTCTACCGTTCAGGACATTACTCTTAAAATTACCGATGAAACTATCGTTGAAATTGCTACCACTTAAATTTTCGATGTTGATCAAGGTATCCAATCCAGCGCCACCGGTATTTTGTTGCGTAGTGATTGCGAGAGAAACATTGACCGAAGCTGCGGCAGAAATATAGCTGGTAGTATCATGGAGAGAGACTGTGCCGGTCAAAGCATCGTTTCCTGCTGTACTCAACAGGAACACAGCCGAGGGGTCGTTCAAAAAGAATACGGCATTACCCAGCTTCTCGCCGACAAAAACATCCAGATCGCCATCACCATCCAGGTCAGCGAAAGTCGGATTCGCATTGGCACCCACATCCGTTAAACCTAACGGATTGATGCTGGCTGCAGCGAACACCGGATTGTTGATGGTTCCCGTGTTCCTAAAAAACAAGATATTGCCGTCCAAATTACCCACAAAAGCATCACCATCACCATCACCATCACCATCAATGAAGCTGGGACTCGCCTGAAAACCTACATCACTCAGACCAAACGGATTGGTGACGGCAGCAGCAAATACCGGATTGTTGACTGTCCCCGTGTTCCTAAAAAACAAGATGTTGCCATTCAAATTACCCACGAAAGCGTCTAAATCACCATCACCATCACCATCGGCAAAAGCGGAGCTGGCTTGGGAACCCACATCGCTCAAACCAAACGGATTAGTGACGGCGACGGCAAACGCCGGATTGGCGACTGTTCCCGTATTCCTATAAAACAGAGTATTACCATCAGAATTACCGATAAAAGCGTCCAAATCTCCATCGCCATCAATATCCACAAATTCGGGATCAGTATAGAAACCGGCATTACTCAAACCCATCGGATTGGTGATGGCAGCTACAAACACCGGATTATTGGCTGTTCCCGTATTTCTATAAAACAACGTATTGCCATATACTTCACCCACGAAAGCGTCTAAATCGCCATCGTCATCGATATCCACAAAAGTAGGTGTAGCTAGAATGCCCACATCACTCAAACCAAACGGATTGGTAGCGGTTAAGGTAAATTCAGGATTTGACATGCGATTGATTACTCCACATAAATGAGGATTTCATACAGGATTCTCGTCATTCACTGCCAGTTGTACGTGTCGATGAAACTATTTCACCAATGCATTGATGGCAATAAACGAGGACACACTTGATGATAAAAATTCAGCATGACATTACCCATCATTCTAATTCGTAATATTCACCAGTTTGACGTTTATACTGAGTTTTTCTCGGACCGCTAACCATTCTAACGACTAACGACTATCAGTTTGTTGATATAACTCAAGCAAACCCATAATCACCGATATGCAGGCATGACACTGATATTTAAAAAAGATTTAACTCGCATCCACCAAACGCCCTCTCATGCTTTCTGACCCGCTAACCATCTAAATCACCACAAACTCCGCATTGGTCATGGCTAGTCCCGTGCCAACGGTAGCAATTTGCACCGCAGCACCCGCGCCATTGCCATCCGCATCATATAACAGCGCACCCGCCGCATTGTTATAGATAACGTGATCATTCGCATCCAACGCTTTGGTACCGATTCTGAACTGCCCGGCAGCCAATGTGCCGGTTGCCGTTAACGCAGTAAATACCGCATTCTCAAGCTGAATGGTGTCATTGGCTACGCTATAGTCAGTGATCGCATCAATGTGGACGACCGTGGCAAACCGAAAAATATCGCTGCCTGTTCCGCCGGTTAACGTGTTGGTGCCTGCACCGCCATTCAACATATCATTGCCGCCGCCACCGTTGAGCGTATCGTTACCCGCCAATCCATTTAACTGATTGGCAGCTAAATTGCCAGTGATCACATTCGCTTGACCATTACCTGTGCCATTCACCGCGGATGTGCCGGTCAACGTAAGATTTTCCACATTGACAGGTAGCGTGTAAGTCAATCGACTGCTGACCGTATCCGTGCCCTCGTTAAGTTTTTCAGTAACGATATCGCCCGCATTCTCAACCAAATAAGTGTCATTCCCCGATCCTCCCGCCATCGTATCCGCGCCGGACCAGCCGATCAGGGTGTCATTTCCGGCTCCGCCATTGAGCGTATCATTGCCGGCATCGCCATTGAGTTGATTGGCGGCATTGTTGCCGGTGATGACGTTGTTCAGGTCATTGCCTGTGCCATTGACCCCCGCTGTACCGGTCAGTATCAGATTTTCCACATTGGCGGGTAGTGTGTAAGTCAACCGGCTGCTAACGGTATCCGTGCCTTCGCCGAGTTTTTCAAGCACAACATCTTTGGGATTTTCAACGAAATAAGTGTCATTGCCTGGCCCACCGATCATGGTATCCGCGCCGGACCAGCCGATCAACGTATCGTTACCGCCCTTGCCTTCCAGGATATTATTGGCTGAGTTACCGGTTAAGTTGTCAGCGAAAGGGCTGCCGATCAGATTCTCAACCTTGGTGATGGTGTCCAATCCCACACCGACTGTGTTTTGCTGCGTATTGATATTCAATGAAACGGTTATCGGGCCAGTGGCGGAAGCATAGGTCAGGGTATCACTGTCAAACGTTGTGCCCGTCAACACAGTGTTTCCTGGTGTACTGACCAGCAATACGCTAAAATTTTTGCTACCGAGAAGCGGTGCTGCCACATCATCTGAAATGCTGGTGTTGATCGTGAAAGCACCCGCGAAATTCGCAGCAGGCGTGAAAACCACACCCGCTAACAACGCATTCACGTTGGCCAACGCACCGCTGGCTGTCCATGTGCCGGTACCGGCGCTAAAAGTGGATGTCACAGCACCTGATGTTCCCGTGCTTAAACTGCCCGCCGCCACATTTGACAACTTCAACGTCGCAGTTACATTCGCACTGTCCGGATCGCTGATGACAATATCGGTCAGATTGAGTGGCGTGTTTTTAGTATAGGTTTCAGGAACAGTGAGATTCGCGACATTCAGTGCATTGTTGTTAGTGAGGAATCCCTCCCAGGCCGAGATACCGCCATACGAATAAGTACCACTCACGTAGGCATCCAAATCGCCATCGCCGTCAATATCCGCGAAGGCTTGACTGGTGATGCTGCCACGATAAATATTTCCCGGCAAGCCAGAAGGACTGCCGCCCGCATAAGAAAACGCCGGATTACTGGCGGTGCCGGTGTTCCTAAAAAATTGAGTATGATTAGCAAAGGCATCCAAATCGCCATCACGGTCGAAATCTACAAAGGCGAAATCAGAACCCGTTAAGCCGAATGGATTGGCTTGAGATGCGGCAAACACCGGATTGCTCGCTGTTCCCGTGTTTTGAAAGAATATATTATTTACAAAAGCATCCTGATCGCCATCATTGTCGATATCGGCAAATGTAGGATTGGCAAAATTACCCGCAGTACTCAAGCCAAACGGGTTAGTGGCGGCAGCGGCAAATACCGGGTTGCTGATTGTCCCAGTATTTTCAAAAAAGCGCATATTGCCGGCTTCATCGCCCAGAAAGACATCCATATCGTCATCGCCATCGATATCGACAAAGGTGGGGCTGGAAAAACTACCCACATTATCCAAACCAAACGGATTCGTACTAGCAGCGGCAAACACCGGGTTACTGACTGTTCCAGTATTTTCAAAAAACAGCGTATCACCGCCTGCATCATAACCTGCATAGTAATAATAGTTACGATTACCTGCAAAAGCATCTAAATCACCATCACCGTCGATATCAACAAACGTAAAGTCGGTATATTCAACTGCATTATTCAAACCGAACGCACCATCCCAGGAGAAATGCGAACTGTTGCCTATGCCGGTGTTTTGAAAAAACAGCGTGTTGCCACTACTATTACCTACAAATACGTCTAAATCGCTATCGTCATCGATATCGGCAAAGATAGGATTCGTGTAGTTGCCTGCATTACTCAGACCAAATGGATTATTGCTATCGCGGTAAAATGTCGGATTGTTAGTTGTCCCGATGTTTCTAAAGAATACCATGCCGCTACTACCATCATAATGACCATTACCCACGAAAACATCTAAATCGCCATCGTCGTCGATATCGGCAAAGGTAGGACTGGCATACCCGCCCGCATCACTCAATCCAAACGGGTTGGTAACGGCAGCAGCAAAGATTGGACTGTTAACTGTTCCGGTATTCCTGAAAAATTGGGTATTGCCATAATAATCACCCACAAAGGCATCCAAGTCGCCATCACCGTCGATATCGACAAATGTGGGATCAGCACCATACCCGACATCACTCAAGCCGAATGGATTGATAACAGCGGCAGCAAAAGCCGGATTAGCCGCTGTACCGGTATTTTTATAAAATAATATGACGCCATCGCCTCTGCCTATCAAAGCATCCAGATCGCTATCACCATCAATATCAACAAAAATTGGATTATCACCCCCGGTGTTATTTAAGCCAAACGGATTTATAATCGCAGCGGCAAAAATTGGATTGTTGGCTGTTCCCGTATTCTTAAAAAATGACGTATCACCATACAGATTACCCACGAAAGCGTCCAAATCGCCATCGCCATCAATATCAACCAGATCGGGAGAGGCACCAAAGCCTACGTCATTCAAGCCAAACGGATTGGTGGCAACATAATTAAAAACAGGATCAGCCATATCATTACTCCATGATCAATACAGAAATTGAATGTTCAGCTGTACACTGTCATTCTCTGCTACAAAGGTTCAGCAGCTCAAAGCTTGCATGCTAGGCTGTTATGCTCTAATAAGTATATAAGCAAACACTTACTTCGATCTAAGCATTTCCTTAGAGAACCGCATGCCCTATCAATGCTGCTGATTTTCAGAAATTCCTCACTTCACTCGGGATAACAAATGGAGTCATCCAAAGCTGCTAGTGGTATCTCGATGGAGGTTCAATTAGAGAATCGCAGGTTATTTGCGCTATGCTTTCCAGTCTGCCGGTTTTAAACCCGTTCTCTCCAATCGAATAGGGAAATTAAATCCGAAAAGATCAAAAACTACCATACCGGGAAGTTTTCCTCTGGGCCAGTCGGGGAAGAATCAAGCCCAACAATAATCCGCCCACTAAAACAGCAGCACCAGCGAAAAACCAATCTCTATTTTTGCTACTGTGCAATTCACTGTTTTCAATTTGTAATGAGTTCAAATGCTCTTCAGATGCAGCCAGCTTCTGGCGAAATTTTTTATTTTCCTTGTCGATGGACAATACATTCGCTGCGGTATGTTTGATTGAAGCCAGTTGTTCTTCGAGTTGCTTATTTTCACTTTCAAGTTGTGCGACACGTCGATGAGCGCTTTCATATTCACTTTTTATGGTCTTTAACTGCGCCAGCACAGAACTATCGGTGTTATCGATATGATTGAATTCCTTGATCATTTTTTCCAATTGCATCCTTGCAGTTGGCTCGACACTCAGATAGCGGCTCAGCACCCAGCCTTCGACACCGCCATGCGTCTTGACCCGTGTATGCCCACTCTCTGCATCATTTTCCAGAACTTCCAGGGCGGTGCCACTTTTCAGCATCCTAAGCACGGCATGGCTGAGGGTCGGGCCTCGGCGCAAAGTGACTTCCAATTGATCGGATACATAGCGTGTCTCCGCAGCAACCAACACAGAATACAAAGCGCAGTAGATGAGCAGGACCAACAAGGTGATATGTTTATACGTTTTCATAGTTTCAGGTTTTAGATTCAAGAATTAAATAACCCATAGCATCCAACCAGGTTCAAACTGACAACGAGCCGTTGATCCTAGTAGGTTCTAGCTTTGGGTGGAAAAGATTCCACTGTGATCGGCTTTAACCGTACCGGCTTGTAATCCAACCGGTTGTTTTCACTAAAATATAAGGTATGTTTCAACCATTTGACATCATCCCGTTCGGGGTAATCATTGCGCGCATGCGCACCGCGGCTTTCACGCCGGGCTTCGGCGGAAATCATGGTGGCGGTAGCGACTTCTTTCAAGTTATCCAATTCCAGCGCTTCAATCCGTGCGGTATTGAATACTTGGCTTTTATCGTTAATTTCTGTCTGGCCAATTCGTTCGCCCACTTCAAGAATTTTTTTCACGCCCTGCTGCAGCATGTCTTCAAAACGAAAAACGCCACAGTAGGTCTGCATGGTTTTGGCCAAAGCCGCATTCACCTGCGCGACATTTTCACCATCCTTCTGGTTTTCCAAGCGAGTCAAACGTGCCAATGTTTTGTCGGCTGCGCTTTCCGGCAATGGTTTATGATGCGGGTGGGTTTTCAAATCCTCGATGATCTGCATGGCTGCGGCGCGCCCAAACACCACCAGATCGAGCAATGAATTGGTGCCCAAACGATTGGCACCATGTACGGATACACAAGCACACTCCCCTACCGCATAAAAACCGGACACGATTTCTTCCGGACCGGTTTTGTACGGTGCCACCACTTGACCGAAGTAATTGGTGGGAATGCCACCCATCATGTAATGTGCAGTGGGCACCACCGGAATCGGTCCACTAATAGGATCGACATGCGCAAATTTGATCGCCAGTTCACGAATTCCCGGCAAACGGGTTTTGATGATTTCAGCGCCCAGATGATCCAATTTCAGCATCAAATGATCACTTTCCTCGCCGCAACCACGCCCGTCCTTAATCTCGGTCGTCATCGCACGTGAAACCACGTCGCGGCTGGCCAGATCTTTGGCGTTGGGTGCGTAACGTTCCATGAAGCGCTCGCCGTCCTTGTTCAGCAAATAACCGCCCTCACCGCGTACGGCCTCACTGATCAGAACGCCGACACCGTACACACCGGTCGGATGAAATTGCCAAAATTCCATGTCTTCCAACGGAATCCCTGCACGCGCAGCAATCCCCAAACCATCGCCGGTATTGATTAGCGCATTGGTGCTGGCCTGAAAAATCCGCCCGCCGCCACCGGTAGCAAATAGCGTGGCCCGTGCCTGTAAAATCGAAACCTCACCGGTCTCCATTTCCAATGCGGTAACACCCAAGACATCGCCTTGCTCATCACGAATCAGATCCAACGCCATCCATTCAACAAAAAACTGCGTATTGGCACTGACATTGCGCTGATACAGCGTATGTAATAATGCATGGCCGGTACGATCGGCCGCCGCACAAGAACGTGTCGCCTGCGCACCGCCAAAATTTTGCGACTGCCCGCCAAACGGGCGTTGATATATTTTGCCATTGTCCAGACGATCGAACGGCATGCCGAAATGCTCCAGCTCATACACCACTTCGTTGGCATGGCGGCACATGAATTCAATCGCATCCTGGTCACCCAGATAATCGGAGCCTTTCACCGTGTCATACATGTGCCAGTGCCAATTGTCTTCGGTCACATTACCCAATGCTGCGGCGATGCCTCCTTGTGCCGAGACGGTATGCGAGCGCGTGGGGAATACCTTGGACAATACCGCCACTTTCAATCCCGCCTCGGATAATTGCAACGCCGCGCGCATTCCCGCACCGCCCGCACCGACAATGACCACATCGAATTTTCTTTTGGTTAGCGCCACATCAACTCCACAGTATTTCCGCAGTCCACACCCAATAAAACAGCAAGGCAGTAATCACCGCAATTTGCATGGTCAGGCGCAGCGCCGTGGCATGCACATAATCCATCAACACATTACGCACTCCGACCCATGCATGCCAAAACATGCACATGAAAAATACAAAAGTCGCTATGCGCATCCACTGGTGGTCGAATATTTCCTTCCATGCCGCGTAATCCTGCGGTGCAGCAACGCATAAAACACCCACCAGCACGATGAGATAAAGCGTCATCAAAACGGCTGTCACCCGCTGTGCCAGCCAATCCTTCAAGCCGTAGTGCGCCCCCGTTACCACACGTCTGGATTGCCTTACCATAGCATCAATCCTGCCAACGCAGTTAACATGAGCCCGGCAACGAATACCAGTTTACTGCTGGCACGCGCTTGCGTCAGCGCAACACCGATATGCAAATCCAGCAACAGATGACGGATGCCCGCGCACAGGTGGTGCAAGAAAAACCATAGCGGGAGCAACAACATCAGCTTAATCATTGGATGGCGCAGATAGTCCTGCAGCACTTCAAAGCTGTGTTGTGATTGCAACAGCATTTGTAAACTACACAGCAATAAAGGAATGCCCGGAAAAAACAGCAACACACCGCTGATGCGGTGCAGAATTGAAACCACAGCCGGCAAAGGCTGCCTGATCTTGAACAAATTCAGATGCTTGGGGCGTTTATGGTGTAATTTCGCTTCCATGCGGGAGATTTTAAAGTAGAAAATATTGTTGCCAAAATTCAATTGACACGCTGAATATTAGGATCAAGTTTAGTCTGTTATGTAGCTCGATACAAGCCAAAACTCGATTGCACAAGCAATTCGTACTCGCTATATTTCTTTCTGAAATGAAAAAATAAGCAACCCGGTTACAAACCATCAAGCCTTTAAAATCGATAAAAATTGCTTGTGGTTTTCATCTGATTACCCCACCCATATGCTCTCAAATCTTGATTTCAGCCTCGATGGGCTATTGCACACCCAGTACTAACGTACTAATACCAAAGTACAATTGTCACAACTATCAAAGTAACTAGAATATCACCTTCCTAGCACACATCGAAGATATTAAATATCAGAAAAAAATCCAAATTCTGGGATAACACAGTATTTCACAGCAGATTTGTCTGAAATAGGCTTTATTTGTAAACAATTACTTATAGGAGCACTTGCAATGGGGTTTGTGAATGAGAGAATGGAAAATTATGACTGTCAGACTATAGATCGAGAACGAGGTATAGTTTTAAAGAAGGTAAGTGGACCAGGGCCAGAAAATCACCCTCATAAATTCAATTTAGCCTTTGCAGGAGAAAGTATCAATTTCTCATCTCATAGAAAAGTAATTTCATTAGGACGCGAAAAAGGTTACGACATTGAGTGGCAAGTTTTAGAAATTTATGCGCCACCTCATGTGAAACAAGACAAATCAAAACTGCATGGATTGATCGCAGAAGCCCTGGATGCATATGGTTTTGCGTCTTCACGAGAAAATGTCAAAAGTTTAACCGTTACTTTTCCCCCTAGTGTATAGAAGCCTAAATAATGAATGCATCCGATGCACTGAATGAAATTACTACCCGAAATACTATGGGCAACCCGATGTCAGTCAGCGAACTGCGGGTACTAGCGAACTCTGTCGATGCTAGCACTGGAAATTCGATCTTGTTTCTAGGGAAGTGCTGATTAATTCGCTTTCTTAGACTATGCCATCATTATAATCAATGACTTGAGCGTTAAAAATTCTTGAAAATCGAATAAACCAGCGCTTCCCTAGAGTAGAGGCACAGAAACAAGTTTTATTTGCAAACAATTACTGATAGGAGCACTTGCAATGGGGTTTGTGAATGAGCGATTAGAAAACCATGAGTGGCAAACTATTGATCGGAAAAGAAATATTGTTCTCAAGCGTACAGGAGGTGGAACGCCGCAAGAACCTTTTGATTTTAATTTAAATATCGCAGGAGAAAGCGTCAATTTTTCAGCTAATTATAAAATGATTAATTTAGAAAAAGAAAAGGGCTACGACATCGAGTGGCAAGTTTTAGCAATTTATGCGCCATCGCATATTAAACAAGACAAATTAAGATTACACAGTCTGATTGCAGAAGCTCTCGATGCATTTGGTTTTGCAGCTTCACGAAGAAATGTCAAAAATTTGACAGTTACTTTTTCCCCCACTGCATAGGAGTTTTAAGGAATGAATGCATCCGATGCACTAAATCTAGCACTAGAAATTCGATCTTGTTGCTAGAGTAGAGGCACAGAAACAAGTTTTATTTTTAAACAATGACTTATAGGAGCGCTTGCAATGGGATTTGTGAATGAAAGATTGGAAAACCATGAGTGGCAAACTATTGATCGAGAGCGGAATATTGTTTTAAAAAAGGTAGGCGGACCGGGCTCAGATTCTTATTTTAAATTTAATCTTATTTTTGAAGGTGAGAGCGTCAATTTTTCAGCTTATCAGAAAATGAAACAGTTAAAAGATGGAGATGAAATTGAGTGGCAAGTTTTAGAAATTTATGCGCCACCACATATTAAGCAAGACAAATCAAGATTGCATGAATTGATCACAGAAGCCCTGGATGCTTATGGTTTTGCTTCCTCTCGCGAATTTGTCAAAAATTTGATTGTTACTTTCTCTCCTAATATATAGGACTTGTAAAAAATGGACACACAATCAGCACTCAATGAAATAGCTGCCCGGAGTACTGCAGGCAATCCGATGTCGATCAATGAGCTTAGAGCACTAGCAGATTCTGTTGATGTCAATACAGGGAATTCAACCTTGCTACTATGGAGTGGAGGTGTAGGAAAAGACACTAACTCAAACGGCGAAAAAGAATTTAAAGCAAAAGATATTGCAGAATCACTGTCCAATGATTCTGCTGTTAAAACGATTGCAGATACACAAGTAGGTAAATTTCTTAATTCTGATAATTTTAGGGCTGAACTTCGAGCTGCCGCCAACCGTGAAGGATTGAATTTTAAAGCTCTATATGCAGGCACTGATGTAAATGATGCACGCATCAACAACACCAGCTTCTGGGACACTGCGTCAGCGCGATTGGTAGATGGTCATACCGGGGATTTTCGTTTGATTATGCCTTCTGCCCCTATCGGTAGCGTGGCTGCAGAGACCGAGATTCCAGCGCTATTGAGCAAAGCGTTGCTATCCGGACAGAAAGTTAATGGCGTCGATCTTAAAGACTGGCAAGATCGGTACCGTGCGGACAAGCTGCTAAGTGGCGAAAGCATGGCAAAAGCCGAACTCATCAAATTGATTGGTTCGACATCCAAAGCGGATTTGGCCGATATGCGCATCGGCAAGGATGCGGCAGGCAAATTATATGTTGACACCAATAGTTATTTGGGGAAAACGTTGGGGCTGCCCGCCAAGGATATTCCGGCAGGAACTGAGATAACTCGCCTGGCATCATTGGAAAGCATGCGTTTCAGTTATAACGATATGACGCAGTATGTTAAGTACGAAGGTTTACTGAATAAAGCGGGATGGATCGGAGACATTCTGGGAACAGCGCTCGCTATCGCGCAAGCACAACAAGCGTATAACAGTGGCAAATCAACTGAGGCCGGCGCCATTTTGGCAGTCCACGCCGGTAGTTTGGCGGGCGGCATTGCGGTGGGGTATGGCGCTGCGCTTACGGCTGGGCTTTTGCTTGTGCCCGGCCTGAATGTCGGCATAGGAACCGGTATGTTAATCACCGGGGCAGCCGGGCTTGCAGGCGGTTATTTCGGTGGATTGACCGAGGAGAAGCTTTTCGAAGATTTGTATATGAACATTTCAAGTTTCGATATGGCGCTTTTTTTGCAGGATCTGAGGGATGATTATGCCTGGGCAATCAATCGCCTTGGTGATTTGTTGCTGCAAAATATCGGCGAACTTGCTGAGATATCGAACACTGTTAACAATTTCTTCCTGCAATTCAAAAATTGGACACCGCCACGCACAGATCCGTTAGTGCTGGATTTGGATAATGACGGTATCGAAACCATCGGCATCAACAACCCGGTCATTCTGTTTGATCACGACAGCGACGGCATTAAAACGGGTACGGGCTGGGTCAAAAGCGATGACGGTTTTTTAGTGCTGGATCGTAATAACAATGGCACAATCGACTCAGGTCGTGAGTTGTTTGGTGTTGATACCATCAAATCCGATGGCAGCCGCGCAAGCAATGGTTTTGATGCATTATCGGATCTGGACTCCAATGCAGATCGGCTGTTTGATCAAAATGATAGCGAATTTGCGCATGTGCGAGTGTGGCGCGATTTAAATCAGAATGGTGTGTCTACCTCCAACGAGTTGTTTTCATTACCGCAGTTGGGAATAATCAGTATTAAACTGAATGCCACCAACCAGAACGTCAATCTCGGCAATGGCAACGTACAGACCGCAGCAGCGGCACATTTGACAGTCGACGGTACAGGGCAAACCGGCAATCTCGATCTGGCCAATAATCCATTCTTCCGCGAATTTACCGACACCCTACCGCTTACGGAACAGGCACTTAGTCTGCCCGATACCCAAGGTTCCGGGTTTGTACGTGACCTACGCGAGGCCGCAAGTTTATCGCCTGCGGTAGCCAGTGCTTTGACAAACTTTGTTAATCAAACCACTTATGCAGACCAGAAAGCACAATTGGATGACCTGCTAACTGCCTGGGCACAAACTTCGACGATGAAAACCAGTGTTGAGCAAGCAACTGGGAAAGGATATTTTTTACTATACCTATCACCCAATGAATCATGGTCGAATTATGACCAGCATATGGGGTACTGGAATACTTCAGACATGAGTATCCTGAATGCCTTAACCCCTGAGAAACGCGCGTCATATGAAATGTTGCAACAGCAACAGCAGGAAATAACCGGGCTGATCAGTGTGCTTGAGCGCTTTAACGGTTCACCGTTGGTAGCAGTCGGTACAGACCGGGTAACGCTGGGCAATGGTTTTCAGAATATGGTGGTTCCCGTGCCGAATGTTGCCAATTCAAAAAGGGTATTCGTCTCGCTATCAACCCAGCAAATTGAATTTATGCAGCAGAGCCATGAAACGCTCAAAGAATCCGTCTATGGTAGTCTGGTTTTACAAACACGCCTTGCACATTATCTGAATGAAATAACACTGGATGCAGACGCAGCATCGCAAGTTTTCATGAATTTCTCTGTATTGAATTCATTATTGGATGATCTGAAGGTTACCGATCCTGCAGCTGCCGTGGCTGACTTAATCGAATTAAACAAATACGTCGGACATTTATTGCAAGAAAACGGTTGGACCGGCCTAAATACATTGCGAAACTGGATAGATGAAGGCGTTGCCGGCACACAAGCTGCTGAGATTCTTCGAGATCTCGGTGTCAGCGTTATTGAGCGAGGCACGGCCGATGAGATTGTTTTTAGTGTATCTGGAAATACTACATTAAATGGCTACACCGGCAACGATATTCTCAATGGTGGCGCGGGTAATGATACGTTGTACGGTAGTAGCGGAAATGATTTCCTTTATGGCGGAAAAGGTCGGGAATTGTTGATGGGGGGTGATGGCGACGATGTGCTGCGTGGAGGCGGAGGCGAAAATGACCATCTGAGAGGCGATAATGGTAGCGACACTTATATGTATGCTGTTAACGATGGAAATATTTCCATCAATAATAGCGACACCCTCCCAAGTAGCCACGATGTACTAAGCTTTATGGCAGGTATAAACCCTGTTGATGTAGCCGCACGGCGCGATTCCAACAATCTGCTTTTGACGATAAAAAGTACCGGCAAAATAATCAACGTTGGCAATTATTTTTATGAAAGTGGCGGCAGTATTTATGCATTGGATAGTATTGAATTTAGCGATGGCACCCTTTGGAATGATGCAATAATCAAACAAATGGTCATACAAGCCACAGCAGGTAACGACATTCTTACTGGTTTTGAATCGGATGACAATATTGACGGCTTAAGCGGTGATGATACCCTATCCGGTGCTGGCGGAAACGATACGCTAAGCGGCAATGATGGTAACGACACGTTAAATGGTACTGGTGGAAATGATACATTGGAAGGTGGTAATGGCAACGACACGCTCTTTGGCGGTATCGGTGATGATACGTTGCGCGGAGGTGCTGGAGTAAACTACCTAGCGGGCGATGATGGCAGCGATACTTACCTTTTTGCGGCCGGTGATGGGAATACCAGCATCAATAACAATGAGACCAGCGGTGCATCTCCTGATGTATTACGGTTTATGGCAGGAATCAATCCTGCGGATATCACAGTTACCCGCGATACCAGCAATTTATTTCTCACGCTAAAAAATACCGGTGAAAAGATCACAGTAGTCAGCTATTTTTATCAAGACGCTACGACTCCGTATGTGCTTGACACCATTGAATTCAGCGATGGCACCAGCTGGAATGCAACGACGCTTAAAACTATGATACTCACTGGAACTGCAGGCAATGACACCCTGTATGGTTTCGCATCAGACGACACGATGAGCGGATTGGGTGGCGATGATGCGTTAAATGGTGGAGAAGGTAACGATACCTTACTGGGTGGCGCCGGCAATGATTCCTTATATGGCACAGGTGGAAACGATACATTGGATGGTGGAGACGGTAATGACATGCTCTTTGGCGGCGCCGGTGATGATACGTTACGTGGAGGTGCTGGAGTAAACTACCTAGCGGGCGATGATGGCAGCGATACTTATCTTTTTGCGGCCGGAGATGGGAATACCAGCATCAATAACAATGAAACCAGCAGTGCATCTCCTGATGTATTACGGTTTATGGCGGGAATCAATCCTGCGGACATCGCAGTTACCCGCGATACCGGCAATCTATTTCTCACGCTAAAAAATACCGGTGAAAAGATCACAGTAATCAGCTATTTTTATCAAGATGCTACGACTCCGTATGTGCTTGACGCCATCGAATTCAGCGATGGCACCAGCTGGAACGCAACGACGCTTAAAACCATGATACTCACCGGCACCGCAGGCAATGACACGCTGTATGGTTTCGCATCAGACGATACGATGAGTGGTCTGGACGGAAATGACACTTTAAATGGCAGTGAAGGTAATGACACTTTGTTGGGTGGCTTGGGGAACGACTACTTACAAGGTACGGGTGGGAACGATACTCTGGATGGTGGAAATGATAGTGACACACTTTTTGGTGGTGACGGTAATGATACCTTGCTGGGTGGAGATGGTCAGGACGTCCTGTATGGCAACGCAGGCAATGACGTATTGGATGGCGGATTAGGCGCCGGCGATACCTTGATGGGTGATGCGGGCAATGACGTCTATTTATTCGCAGCCGGAGATGGCAATACCACCATCAGCAATTATGACACCAGCGCCAATCACAATGATGTGCTGCGTTTTGCCGCCGGCATTAATCCAACCGGTGTTCTGGCAGCGCGCTCAGGTAATGATCTGCGGTTGACCATACAAGGCACCGGCGAAATCATCACCATCCAGAATCACTTTATCAGTGGCAACCAATATATGCTCAACGCCGTTGAGTTTGCAGACGGCACTAGCTGGACTAGTGCAGACCTGGCTTTGATGGTACTGACTGGCACTGCGGGCGCTGACAATATCACTGGGTTTGCCACCGATGACACTGTGAATGGCTTGGGTGGTAATGATTATTTGTATGGTGGCGACGGCAATGACACGCTGTTGGGTGGAGATGGTCAGGACGTCCTGTATGGCAACGCAGGCAATGACGTATTGGATGGCGGATTAGGCGCCGGCGATACCTTGATGGGTGATGCGGGCAATGACGTCTATTTATTCGCAGCCGGAGATGGCAATACCACCATCAGCAATTATGACACCAGCGCCAATCACAATGATGTGCTGCGTTTTGCCGCCGGCATTAATCCAACCGGTGTTCTGGCAGCGCGCTCAGGTAATGATCTGCGATTGACCATACAAGGCACCGGTGAAATCATCACCATCCAGAATCACTTTATCAGTGGCAACCAATATATGCTCAACGCCGTTGAGTTTGCAGACGGTACCAACTGGAACAGCACGGCATTGGCTTTGATGATACTGACTGGCACTGCGAGCGCTGACAATATCACTGGGTTTGCCGCCGATGACACTGTGAATGGCCTGAGCGGTAATGATTATTTGTATGGTGGTGACGGTAATGATACCTTGCTGGGTGGAGATGGTCAGGATGTCCTGTATGGCAACGCAGGCAATGATATTTTAGACGGTGGATTATAGGCGCCGGTGATACCTTGATAGGCGATGTTGGCAATGACGTCTACCTATTCGCAGCCGGAGATGGCAATACCACCATCAGCAATTATGACACCAGCGCCAATCACAATGATGTGCTGCGTTTTGCCGCCGGCATTAATCCAACCGGTGTTCTGGCAGCGCGCTCAGGTAATGATCTGCGATTGACCATACAAGGCACCGGTGAAATCATCACCATCCAGAATCACTTTATCAGTGGCAACCAATATATGCTCAACGCCGTTGAGTTTGCAGACGGTACCAACTGGAACAGCACGGCATTGGCTTTGATGATACTGACTGGCACTGCGAGCGCTGACAATATCACTGGGTTTGCTACCGATGACACCATGAATGGCTTGGGTGGTAATGATTATTTGTACGGTAGCGACGGCAATGACATGCTGTTGGGTGGAGATGGTCAGGATGTCCTGTATGGCAACGCAGGCAATGATATTTTAGACGGTGGATTAGGCGCCGGTGATACCTTGATAGGCGATGTTGGCAATGACGTCTACCTATTCGCAGCCGGAGATGGCAATACCACCATCAGCAATTATGACACCAGCGCCAATCACAATGATGTGCTGCGTTTTGCCGCCGGCATTAATCCAACCGGTGTTCTGGCAGCGCGCTCAGGTAATGATCTGCGGTTGACCATACAAGGCACCGGCGAAATCATCACCATCCAGAATCACTTTATCAGCGGCAACCAATATATGCTCAACGCTGTTGAGTTTGCAGACGGTACCAGCTGGAATAGCGTCACGCTTGCTCAAAAAGTACTGCAAGGTACCGCAGCTGCCGACAGCATCACCGGATTTGCTACCGATGACACCATGAATGGTCTGGGCGGCAATGACTATCTGTATGGTTTAGAGGGTAATGATATTTTAGACGGCGGTACAGGACAGGACTATCTATATGGTGGTACTGGTAACGATACATATTACGTGGATAGCACTGCTGATACCGTTACTGAGAACCTTAATGAAGGTACGGATACGGTCAATATTAATTTAACCTATACATTACCGAACAATGTAGACAATCTTATTCTATCAGGCACATCGGCTATCAATGGTATCGGTAATGATCTGGTAAACACCATTATTGGCAACACTGCCGCTAACCAGCTCAGCGGTAATGCCGGTAATGATACGCTGGATGGTGGCGCAGGCACAGATACACTAGACGGCGGACTAGGTGATGATGCATTAACCGGCGGCATGGGTAAAGATATCTTTAAATTCACTACGGCGGGTAATACTGACACAATCACCGACTTTGTTACAGTCGATGACACGATCAGGCTCGAAAATGCTGTATTTAAGAAACTAACGACGACGGGCACTCTTGGAGTCAGTCGATTCAAGATCGGTACCCAAGCAACGGATGCTGACGATTACATTATTTACAACAACTTAACCGGTGCATTGCTTTACGATGCAGATGGTAGTGGAGCGGGTACTGCTGTTCAGTTTGCCGTAGTGAGCAGCGGATTAAGTATGACCAATGCGGATTTTGTGGTGATCTGAATTAACAGGCCGTTGAAAAACGTTTTCGAGGCAGCCGATATCAGGAAAAAACAGGCGAGAAGGCGCAGTTGTTGCATAATAAATGAGCGTTTTGAGCTTGTTTTTAACACCGCAGCGGCAACGTAGATAGTTTTTAAACGCCAGTTAAGTGACTGTTAAGGAAACTCTGAATAACTGTCATTTCGAGCGCAGCGAGAAATCTATGACATTGATTCACAAAGATTCCTCACTTTGTTCGGAATGACAAACATGAATTATTCAGAGTTTCCTTAAGAAACAGAACACCTGATTTAATGAGGCGCTCACAAAGCCACCGCCTCACCGCATTAATCAATTCTCTCATGTTCATGATATCGCTCTCACATGGTGGTTTTTATGCCTACTCAAAGCGACAAAGAAACAAATTACGCAATCAAACTCAACAATCGCTGAGTCTCTTTCTCATCCAATTCCAACCACTGTCCGCGTTTAATGCGTGGCGGCAGATTGATCGGGCCAAAGCGCACGCGCATTAGGCGGCTGACTGACAATCCAATTGCTTCAAACATGCGCCGTACTTCACGATTCTTACCTTCTTTCAGGATGACGCGATACCAGTGGTTGATCCCCTCGCCGCCTTGCTCGGCCAAGTAAGAAAAAGCCGCCCGACCATCAACCAACTCAACACCCGTAGTCAGTTGCGTCATCTGTTCGGGAGTCAGTTTTCCCAATATCCTCACCGCATATTCACGTTCCATTTCAAAACGCGGATGCATCAACCGGTTCGCCAATGCGCCGTCGGTGGTAAAAATGAGCAAACCGCTGGTATTAAAATCCAACCGTCCAATGGCAATCCATTTTGAAGACCGCAAATGCGGCAGTTTGTCAAACACCGAAGGCCGGCCTTCCGGATCATGGCGGCTGACGATTTCGCCTTCCGGTTTATGATACAGCAGAACCTTGGGCAAGCTTTCTTGCGGATTTAGCCGGATCACGCGCTTACCGATACGCACGACGTCGCTCGCGCCAACCCGATCGCCCACGATGGCGACTTTACCGTTCACGCTGACTTCTCCGGTGGCAATCAATGCTTCCATTTCCCGCCGCGAACCCAATCCTTTCTGTGCCAAGAACTTTTGCAACTTAACCGTGGTAGCAGTTGCTAATACGCTGGGAGATTCGGGTGTTTGAACTATCGGTTTGGGTTGTGAAACAGGTATTTTCTTCTTTACCGGCCTGGTTGGCCTCTTAACTTTCATAGGCGTGTCAATCCGGGAATTATGTTCACAATAAAAACCATCATCTAATAAAACCAAATAAGCAATTTTAAACTATTAAGTACCTCACCTTGCGCCTATCGTTAGGGTCTGTTGACAATTGAAGATAAGTATTTAATAGAAAGAGGCAAACTCGTAATATTGAGGTTCCTATACCACCAATAAAACGAGTTTGCGATGCCCCGCTTGATGCTCAGTGATGAGTTTTGGTCGAAGCTGGAGAAGATTCTGCTTCAAGAAGCCATTTATAACAAGCGCAATTTGCGTATGACGGTAGAAGGAATGCTGTATCGAATGCGAGTAGGTTGTCCGTGGCGAGATTTGCCGAAGGCATTTGGAAGTTGGAATTCGATTTACAAAAGATTCAATGCGTGGTCATCGAGTAGCAAGTGGGGTAGGATTTTCAAGGCACTGATCATTGACGCGGATTGTGAGTGGGAATTTATTGATGGTAGCTACGTGAAAGCGCATCAGCATAGTGCGGGAGCAGCTAATAAGAAACCTCAAGCCATTGGTAAAAGCCGTGCCGGGAATACCACGAAGATTCACTTGGTGGTTGATAGTTATGGCTTACCGATTGAGTTTGAGATTACCGGTGGAGGAGTCAATGACTGCTCTGCAGCACCCGGTTTGATTGCCAAGTTACCTGATGCGGAGGTGATTGTTGCAGACAAGGGCTATGATAGCGAGTGCATACGAGAGCAAATAACGAAGCAGGGAGCCAGGGCTGTAATACCAAGAAAGCGCAACTCGGTGAAGGGTAATGCGGATATGGATTGGGGTTTGTATAGATATCGGCATTTGGTGGAAAATGCCTTTGCAAGACTAAAACAGTATCGCGCGGTGGCAACAAGATACGATAAGCTGAAGAGAAATTACGAAAGCATGGTCGCTATGGCATGTGGGTATCTATGGTTACCTATGTGAAATGTCAACAGACCCTAGCAATTGTTGAAATTCCGATACAAAAAGCCTGATCACTCCTCATGCCAAACGAACACGGCTATTAGAAAATTAACGCCTTTCCAGGCATAATCCCGTGTCAATTGATCCCGAAATATTTACATATCGTCTAAATGATTTAAAACAGAAAAAATATGCCAGCCATTACAGTTCCGCTTTGCACAGAGCCATATACAGCGCCATCCTGGTTACCTGGAGGAAATGCCCAAACGCTTTATCCTTATTTTAATAAACCTGCGCAGCTTTTCACGTATCGACGTGAGCGCTGGGAACTCGATGACGGCGATTTTATCGATGTGGATTGGGCGGATGGATCGACTGATGCACCGCTGGTGATATTCTTTCATGGCCTCGAAGGCGGATCATCCAGTCACTATATTCTGAGCATCATCAATGACCTGAGAAATTACAACTGGCGCAGTGCCGTGATTCATTTCCGCGGTTGTTCCGGCATACCCAATCGACTGTCGCGAGCTTATCATGCGGGCGATTCCATTGAAATTGACTGGATGTTGCAGCGAATCATAAACCAGACACAAGCAGTAAGCGCCACCCAATCAGTCTATGTCATCGGTGTATCGCTCGGTGGCAACGCACTGCTGAAATGGCTGGGTGAAAAAGGAGAACACGCCAAAGAAATGGTGGCCGGTGTGGCCACTGTGTCGGTGCCGCTTGATCTGGCTGCTGCCGGCTCAGCGTTGGACGTTGGCTTCAATCAAGTGTATACGCGCCATTTTCTGGACACCCTTAAGGACAAAGCATTCGATAAGCTGGCGCAATTTCCCGGCTTGTTTGATGCCCAAGCGCTCAAAAAGTGCGCCTCGATTTATGATTTTGATAATCTGGTCACGGCACCGCTGCACGGTTTCCGCAGTACCGATGATTATTGGCAACAATCGAGCAGCAAGCAATGGCTGGAACATATCAAAGTTCCCACGCTGGTGATTAATGCACGCAACGATCCTTTCATGCCGGCATCGGCATTACCGTCTCAGCACGAAGTATCCTCCGCTGTCACGCTGGAATTTCCACAAGAAGGCGGTCACGCCGGATTCATGCAAGGCCCGTTCCCTGGAAAATTAAGTTGGCTGCCTCAAAAGATACTCAGTTTCTTTTATCACAACTGCCAGCAAAATGAACGCTGATCAGTACACATGATGAAACGCGGTCATCGTGTTTTCCGGTAAAATGCATCAGAAAAATGCAAAAATGAAGCATTAAAAACGGAATGATGAAATGATCGCTTATCCACCCATTAACTATTTGAATGATCTTACGATTGATCAAATAAATTCTGCCACGCCACTTACTTTTACACAGTACGTACCGCCTATTAACGGTTTTGGCGACATGCTGGATTGGGATTTTAGAGCCCTCTTTTCTACCTCGGTCAACAATACCGGTGCACGCAATATGTTTGCCTTTGAAGGCACCGCAGGCGCAACCTACGATCTATTCAGCCAAAGTTTCTTTGATCCTTTCGTTTTGCAGCTTTTCGATGAGCAAGGAAGAGTGGTTGCGACAGACGACGCCAGCGGTGCTGCTGGCACTGACCACATCCGCTTTACGGCGTCCTACGACGGCATTTATTATCTTGATGCGTCATGGCGCCAAGGTTTTGCAGATATTGATAAGTATGCTGCCATTTCTGTCTACGAAGATCTGGATACCATACCGCCAACTTTCCCAAGCTCATCCCCGTCAGTTTCTGTATTTAGTCCCACAAATTCTGCAACAGATGTGGCCGTTGACAGCAACATTGTTCTAACATTTAGTGAAGCGATCCAAAGAGGTTCGGGATCGATTGCGTTAGTAACCGCTGGCAATGTATTGATAGAATCTTTTGACGCAGCATCCAGTAGTAATCTATCGCTCTCGGACAAAACACTGACCATCAATCCAACCAACAATCTATCCAACAACACGCAATACTTTGTCACGCTGGATTCCGGATCCATTAAAGACTTGACCGGTCACGGCAACGCTGAAGTGACATCCTATAGTTTCATCACCACAGCGCAAACGCCCGACACGAACGCCGACAGAATTTTTGACTGGGGAGAGCGTCAATATCCGGATTTATTTTCAGACCATCCGGAATCGCAGGACGTATTTGGTTATCATGCCCGCATCTATTCAAATGGTAATGCGCTCGGCGAACAAAACGATCATATTTATTTTTATGATGGTGGCACAGGGGATATCATTCTGGTCGGCACGACAGCCGATTTTCTGCCACAGGCAATCGCAGCAGGCTACTAGTAGGCCACATTCAACACCTGCTGGCTACAATTGGACACCCGAAATGGCACACAATATACTACGTTGCGAGTGTAATCCAAGTTTGCAGAACTCATTTTATCTCCTTATTTTCAATCGATTAACTCCATTTTAGATTTCATCATAGCAAAACAGATTCGACCATCAGCAACAATGCATCACTCTGCTCAACTCACCGCTCCACAATAAACAGGGTAGTTTTCCACCGCTGTTATCGAAACTATCGTCCAGATTAACTCCCCGCAAGACACAAGAAACGGTAAGATTATTAAAGGCGGTTTTACGCCAACGAGAAATACCGACTGAAAAACAAAAAGATAGATAAAAAACTAAAATGACCCAACACGATTTGAAATTATTCGGCATGGAAGCAGCAAAAGGCCGGTGGATATTTGTGGTGATTGGACTGTTGATCAATGTTTGCCTTGGATCCATTTATGCCTTCAGTGTTTTCAGAAAACCGTTGGAAATCTTATGGGAAATCACGTCGAGTCAGAGCGGTTATCCATTCATGGTTTTTCTGGCGGTATTTGCGATTGCGATGCCGCTGGCAGGCAATCTGATTGCTCGATGGGGTCCGAAAAACACAGCCATGCTGGGCGGTTTGTTGGCGGGAACCGGATGGATCGCGGCAAGCTTTTCTGCGGATATTACGACCTTAACTATTTTATATGGCGTCATCGGCGGTGCCGGGGTCGGCATCGTTTACGGTTGCCCGATTGCCGTGGTCGCCAAATGGTTTCCGCAACAAAGCGGTCTGGCGATTGGCTCAACTGTGATGGGCTTTGGCATATCGGCACTGTTAATCGCACCGCTGATGAAGGCAATGATCAACAATCCGGAAATTGGCATACTGCATACGTTTCTGTACTTAGGGATCGCGTTTGTGGTGGTCATCACGTTGTTGGCGCAGCTATTACGTTTTCCACCCACCGAATGGGCGCCAGCGGAAGTAGCGACAGCATCCACTGCAATGACTGCAATGCCATCCTTAAACCTCAGCAGACGAGATATGCTCAAGAGCGGTAGTTTCTATGCGCTGTGGGCAACGTACACGATCGGCTGTTTGGCTGGATTGATGGCGATCGGTATCGCATCTCCGGTCGGAACCGAAATAGCGAAGCTGGATGCAACAACCACTGCGTTTGCCGTTTCATTATTTGCAGTATTCAATGGTCTGGGGCGACCACTATTTGGCGCCGTTACCGATAAGCTGGGGCCTAAGCATACCGCAATGGTCTCATTTGCCATGATTCTTGGCGTATCGCTATTGATGTCGTTTTTCGGGCAAGACAACGCACTGCTGTACTTATTTGCATTCTGTGTGCTGTGGATGTGTCTGGGCGGATGGCTAGCCATTGCGCCGACATCCACCGGTATATTCTTTGGAAAACAACATTATGCGCAGAATTACGGACTGGTGTTTACCGCTTACGGCGCCGGTGCCATCCTGGGAACACTGCTATCCGGCAGTATCAAAGACATCACCGGCAGCTATTTGAATACCTTTCCAATCGTCGCGGGGTTGGCGGTGCTTGGAATGATCATTGCCGCGATTGGATTAAATCCTGTCAAGCAGCTAAAATTCGATGCCGGAAAACGTTATCGCCATTAAGGTTGAAGTAAGGTAACAGACTCCAACATAGCAGCCGATCAACAAGAACAGAGATGCCACTACAGCCGCTACACGTCCGCCAATGTCTGATTGAACCAACAAATCCGTGGCAAGAGTACGGGGAATCGCAAGCTCGATATGCTCGACCAGTTGTCACTCGGATCGGATCATAAATGGCCTATCCATCCATATATTCAAAGATCGCAGTGGATGATTAACAGGAAAAGACCTCTGCACAACCGCGAGAATTTAGCTGTAGTGACAGAGAAAAACTTCCAAATGACAGTTGTTGCACGTCATTTTGGTAGAAAGTGAAGTTTTTTCCTTTTTTAGGGGAAATTCTCCCCCTTATGCAACATTTGGACGGATTGCTCCCCTTAATGGTTGATCTACGAAAATTTTGTTGGCTGCTTTTTTCAGATTCATGCAGATACTTTTCAGTATGACTTGGGCGTTGGCTTTTACCGTACCGAAGTAACTGGCGCGTCCCATTCTGAATAGGCGTTTGATTGTGCCGAAACACTGTTTGACAATATAGCGTTTTTTGCTGATCAATTGATTCGCCAGCTGGCATGGCCAAACGAGAGTGGTTTGTTCTTGTACGCGCGATGCATGAATTGCACTCTTGATTTGCTTCTTAAAAACTGCCGATTGGCGTTCGCTTCCGGATCCCTTGTCGGCATACACCCGATTCGCCTCAATATGCGCAACATCGATAGCTGCTTCGAAATGCATCATTTTGCGCTCTGGTCCGCATGAACCCCCGGTATGAACCCCCGCACATCCACTAACAGGTAACTGACTGCATCGCCGAACTATGCTCTTGCCTTCTTTAGCCAAGTCTTTTTTGGGCGTGCCGCTGACTCAATCAGCGTGGCATCAATTACCACCCCCGTCGCACCCTTGATCATCAATCCGTGTGATTGAAGCTGTTCATTGATAGAGGCCAGCAGATCATCTAGCCAGTCGTTGGCCACTAGCCGGTTACGGAATCGGCACAAAGTGGTTTCGTCCGGTATCGCGTCCGACAAACTGTGCCATTGACCCAGCAGTATCGCTTTGAACATCATCAGCGCTTCAAATGGCTCCTGCCCTCCACCATGCGATAACTCGCGCCTATATAAACCCCTAAGATTCGGACGTAATTCCTCCCAGGCAATCAGGGCATATCTTCATCAGAACATTTTCTCGCTTCAATCGCTCTGCCAATTCAAGTGTTCCAAAACTCATTTGCATCTTTTGCTCCAACTGCCTCTATTTTAGTTGGTTATTGCACTGGCAGGCGAGGTTGTGCAGGAGTCTTAGGAATCCGTTCTTCAAAGATAGACTCAACTAAAAAGCTGTTGTTGAAAGTGTTCAATTTCGCGCATAATTTATGAGGTGCGTGGCTTTTATACAATTTGATCGAAGTAGTGGGTTTTCAACAGCCGTTTAATGATTTTTCAGGAACGACTATTTATTATGCCTCGAACTGGCGCTTTACTCCCGCTATCGCGTGAACACCATACATCATTGGTGATGGCACGCGCCGCCCGGAAAGCGGCGGGCAGCAATGACAGTGCTACTTGTGCGGCGGCAATAGCACGTATCGAAGCGCATTGGCATGCGCTGATGGCTGCGCATTTTGAGCAGGAGGAGCAGCTCATTCGGCTTGCGGCAGAGATGCTTGATCCTGAGTCCGTCGCGCGCATTCTTGCCGACCATGCGGAACTGCGCACGCTTGCCTGCGGGCCCTGTATGTTTGAACCCACCGAACGTTTACGCCGGTTTGCCGATCTCGTCGTTGCTCATGTGCGCTATGAGGAGCGCGTACTCTTTCCACAGCTGCAATTGCATCCTTGCATTGAATCTGCGGACATATTTAACCCGATTAATTCAGAGAGGTAATGCGTGTGAATTTTCCTGATTTTTACGAACAAGCTCCGGTCGTGCATACCTACGACGCATTTGCCGCTACGCTGGGTGCTGTCCATGATGGCCTGTTCGACTATCATTATGTGGATGCCGTGCGTCTGGCTGGGCATTCTTGTCCTACTGTCGCCGGTGCATTTCTGATCGGACGCGCGGCACTGACTGCACTTTATCCGGACGGACCCGCGGAGCGCGGCAATATTGCTGTGCATATGCCGGCCCCGGAAAATGAGGGAGTGACTGGTGTCATGGCGCAGGTGCTGACGCTGCTCACCGGCGCTGCTGCCGACAATGGCTTCCAGGGCATGCGTGGGCGTTTCAAGCGCCAAGGTTTGCTCAGCTTTGCACAACGTCGCGAAGGCGAGGCGATCATTTTCAAGCGCCTCGACAATAACGCACGTGTGGCTGTGACGCTCGATGTTTCTTGGGTACCCGCCGACCCTGCTCAGGGAGAACGCTTGATGGCGATCCTGCAGGATTGCGCTGACGCTTCTCAACAAGCTGCTTTCGCCGATGCCTGGCAGGATCGCGTACGGCGATTATTGCTGGAATTTTCCGATGACCCGCGTGTGATACGAGTCATACCGATGAATTGATCAATCGGAACTAAGAGGGTTCTTTGATGATACTCATTGAACCATAATCCGCCGATATGGCGCCATAAAACGGCTTTTATTATTTTCTGTTACGCGCATAACTACTGTATATTTAAGTTTTTGTCCGGAATATAAAACTATGGGATGGCAAGGCTGGTTTACGCTGAGTTTATGTGTTGGAGTACTGGCAACACTCATTTTTACACGGATTGGCCCTCACTTGATCATGATCGGGGCACTGACGATACTCAGTGTCACCGGAATTCTGAGTAGCGCCGACGCGTTAAGCGGTTTCAGTAACTCGGGCTTGATTACCGTTGCAGGCATGTTTGTCGTTGCCGCGGGCATGCATGCCTCAGGCGCGATCGATTTGCTGGTAAACACGTTATTAGGCAGACCTAAAACGCCGCGTGCTGCACTTTCTCGAATGTTCTGGCCAGTGGCATTTTTAAGCAGCTTTCTTAATAATACCCCGGTTGTCGCTACAATGATTCCGGCCATTTATAGTTGGTCGCGCAAAATTGGAATTTCTCCTTCCAAGTTGATGATCCCGCTGAGTTATACGGCTATTCTGGGCGGCACAGTGACATTGATTGGAACCAGCACCAATTTGATCGTCAATGGTCAATATCAAGTGCTTACCGGCGAGCCCGGTTTCTCTCTGTTTTCGATAACGGCTGTCGGTTTACCCGTTGCCATTGCCGGTTTTATATTAATGTGGCTATTATTCCCTAAATTGCTGCCGGATCGGACACAAGGCCAGGTTTTTTCCAATCTACGCGAATTTACGCTGGAAGTTTCCATCGCACCCAATGGTCCTTTGGTCGGCAAAACGATCGAAAAAGCCGGATTAAGACATTTGCAACGCGTTTATCTGATTGAAATTGAGAGGAATGGTACCGTACTTACGGCCGTTTCTCCCGAAGACGTGCTACAAGGAGGCGATAGGCTGGTGTTTGCCGGCGATACCGATGCAATTTCGGATTTGCTGCGCATTAATGGTATTGTGCCGTCAGCTGAGGAAGGACAAGCACAGACATTCACTGAGCGGCATCCTGAGAGGCGTTTGGTTGAAGCTGTCGTATCACCGCATTGTACCGCAGTGGGATTTGCCATTCGCGATGCACGTTTTCGTGCCCGCTATGGTGCAGCGGTACTCGCTGTGGCGAGAAATGGCGAGCGTATCAAGGGCAATCTCGGCAGCATCATACTGCAAGCGGGTGATACGTTATTGTTGGAGGCACGGCCGGCTTTTGTTACCCGCCAGCGCTATAACAAGGATTTTTTGCTCATTAATGACCTGAACACCGAAGCACCGCGTCATGAACGGGCATATCTCGCTTGGGCTATTCTTCTGGGCATCATTACAGCAGCCAGCTTTGAAGTAATCACTATGTTGAATGGCGCACTCGTTGGGGCTGGTTTAATGATCATTACGGGCTGCTGTTCGGCCAATCAGGCAGAAAAAAGCCTTGATTTGACAGTCATTATTACCATTGCAGCATCATTTGCTTTAGGTATGGCATTGGAAAAAACCGGTGTTGCCAAATACCTGGCGGAGAATATCGTCGATTTGAGTGGCGGCACACCTTGGCTTCTGCTGATTCTGACCTATATCACCATCTCAATACTCACAGAAGTCATTACTAATAACGCAGCGGCGCTTTTAATGCTACCCATTGTATTGGAGATCACTGAAAAAGCCGATTTAAATAACGTACCCTTTGTATTTGCCATCATGATGGCTGCTTCCGCCAGCTTCGCAACCCCCTTGGGCTACCAGACCAACATGATGGTTTATGGTCCCGGCGAATATCGTTTTACAGACTTCCTGAAGGTAGGAATACCGATGAATATCGTAACGGCCATTGTTACCATTACGGTACTGTTGATCGGTTGGCCGTTGACCAAGTGAAATTGTCGTGATCAAACCAAATCGGGTATTTTGCTAAGGATTTTTGCAGTTGCTATAGGCCACATATCACCAACGGTTGTATGAATACGTTACGTTTTTCGAGTGTTATAGTGGCCAATCCATGTGTTCCGTTAGTTTAAATTTTCATCAATTAATTTGGTAATTCCATTCCTTTCCCATCGGAAGAAATAACCAGATTGTGCTCCTATTGGCGCGTTCTCCCAGTGCCAATTTCCCATCTAGATCTACACCTCATACGAAAAATAAAATCAATGCCTCTTATGCTAATCAGGCAGAGCGCTCCGATACAACCGCTGGTGCGGTACAATCTCACCATACGCATATCCATATATTTCACGTTAAATCAATTGGCTATAATACAAACCATCACATCAGATACTCTTCTCTTATTTATTCAGTAGCCTTTACAGCACAGTTTATTATATTAGTTGACCAAATCAATCGGGTATTGTATAGTTGACTGAATTAATCGGGTATTCCAATCCTTTTTTACAACCAACCCTACTCGATTTTTAATAGGAGCCAATAATGCGATTAACAACAAAAGGTAGATTTGCAGTAACAGCACTACTTGACCTTGCTTTGCAACAAAGTAGTCATCCGGTAACGTTAGCGGATATCAGCCAGCGGCAAAAAATTTCTTTATCTTATTTAGAACAATTATTTGCAAAACTGCGCCAATCTGAACTTGTTGATAGCGTGCGTGGTCCTGGCGGTGGTTATTGTCTTGCGAAAGATTTGGATAAAGTATCGATAGCAGACATTATCCTCGCCGTCGACGAACCAATCGATGCAACACAATGTGGCGGTAAAGAGAATTGCCATAACGACGGCAAGTGTATGACACATGACTTGTGGGCAAAATTAAATGATCTGATTTTTGAATATCTCGGTGCGGTAACACTGAAGGAATTGGTTGATAATCAAATCAATCAACAAAATGAATCAGTTGTGCCGCTTCTTGATATGCGCGAATCGACTGCTGCATAGATTAATTAAAAACTCATATAGAATAATGGTCAGGGATCTTGATAATTTTATACGTATGAAAAATATCGCGGTGGATTAATGTCATGCCAATTACGTTAACTGAAAATGCCGCAAAGCATATCCAACAGCAACTCGCAAAACGAGGTAAAGGAAGTGCATTCCGGATCGGAATCAAGAAATCAGGCTGCTCAGGATTTTCTTATGTATTTGATTATGCTGATGAGATTCTTCCTGATGATCAATTATTTGAGTCCCATAAAACTAAAATTGTTGTAGATATAAACAGCCTGCCTTACGTGGATGGATCGCAAATTGATTTCGCCAAGGAAGGCCTCAACAGCGTTTTCAAGTTTATCAATCCTAATATTGATAATACATGCGGCTGTGGTGATAGTTTCAGCGTAAAAGAATCTGCTAAGATCTAATCAATCGCAGGTTCTTTTGCGGCATACTCTCTGTTTACAAATGAAATAATCCGATTGTCGGACAATTAAGATTATAAGATATCTGTTCCAAATTAAAGATACTAAAATAAAGGAATAAACCAAATGAGCGCAGTATTGCAAAGTCTGGTTAATCAACCGTATAAACATGGCTTCGTGACTGAAATTGAGTCTGACATCGCACCTAAAGGACTCAATGAAGATATTATCCGATTAATCTCGACCAAAAAAAATGAGCCCGAGTGGCTTTTGTCATTTCGCCTGAAAGCCTATCAGAAATGGCTGACAATGACTGAACCTGAATGGCAGAATGTACATTATCCAAAAATTGATTTTCAGGCCATCAGTTATTACTCAGCGCCAAAACCAAAGAAAAAATTGGCCAGCATGGATGAAGTTGATCCTGAATTATTACGCACATTCGAGAAGCTTGGCGTACCTATGCACGAACGTGCAGCACTTGCCGGTGTGGCTGTTGACGTCATCTTTGATAGTGTTTCAGTAGCAACCACCTATAAGGAAAAACTCGCTGAAGTAGGTATTATTTTCTGCTCTATTTCGGAAGCGGTACAAACGCACCCTGAGCTTATCCAGAAATACTTAGGATCTGTTGTTCCAGTCGGTGATAACTACTTTGCAGCATTGAATTCTGCAGTGTTTACCGATGGTTCTTTTTGTTTCATTCCCAAAGGCGTTAAATGCCCAATGGATTTATCCACTTATTTCCGTATCAATACGGAAGGATCCGGGCAGTTTGAGCGCACATTGATCATTGCCGAAGAAGGCGCATCGGTTTCCTATCTCGAAGGTTGTACCGCGCCTAGATTTGACACGAATCAATTGCATGCGGCAGTGGTTGAATTAATCGCATTGGATAACGCTGACATTAAATACTCAACCGTTCAGAATTGGTATGCTGGCGATGAAAATGGTGTTGGCGGCATATTCAATTTTGTCACTAAACGGGGATTAGCAAAAGGCATTAATTCCCGAATTTCCTGGACACAAGTGGAAACCGGTTCGGCCATCACCTGGAAATATCCATCGTGTATTTTGCGTGGCGATAACTCGGTCGGTGAGTTTTATTCTGTGGCCGTCACAAACAATTATCAACAGGCGGATACCGGTACCAAAATGATTCATCTTGGAAAAAACACGCGCAGCACCATCGTCAGCAAAGGTATTTCATCGGGACACTCGAACAGCAGCTATCGTGGTCTTGTGCGCATTGCTCCGACTGCAGAGAATGCACGCAACTATTCACAATGTGATTCCATGCTGATCGGCGATCAATGCGGCGCACATACCTTTCCATATATTCAGGTGCATAACAACAGTGCAAAAGTTGAACATGAAGCATCCACTTCCAAGATCGGTGAAGATCAGCTTTTTTATTTCTCTCAACGCGGTATTGATGCAGAGGAAGCAGTTTCAATGATTATTAATGGGTTTTGTAAAGATGTATTTCAACAATTACCGATGGAATTTGCTGTTGAAGCCACAAAACTTCTGAGCTTCAAATTGGAAGGAAGTGTCGGATGATTAATAAAAATAGTACTACCATTCTTTCTGTTCAAGGGCTGCGCGCCAGTATCAACGGTACAGAAATTCTGAAAGGCATTGATCTCACAGTTAAGCGTGGAGAAATACACGCCATTATGGGTCTCAATGGATCTGGAAAAAGCACTTTTGCAAAGGTACTTGCCGGTCATTCAGCGTATGAAGTCACCGGAGGATCGATTCAATTTGAAGGTAAAAACCTATTGGAACTGCCCCCCGAAGAACGCGCTCGCGCTGGGCTATTTTTAGCTTTCCAATATCCTATTGAAATTCCTGGTGTCGCTAACACGCAATTTCTTCGCCTCGCCTACAATACCGTACAAGGGCAGCGCGGTAAAGCAGAGCTGGATCCACTTGAATTTGATGATTTTGTGCGTGAAAAAATGAAATTACTGGACATGAAACCTGATTTCCTGGATCGCAGTGTCAATGAAGGCTTTTCCGGCGGCGAGAAAAAACGTAATGAAATTTTGCAGATGGCATTACTGGAACCTAAACTCAGTATTCTGGATGAAACAGATTCAGGATTGGACATTGACGCACTTAAAATTGTAGCCAATGGCGTCAATCAGATCGCCAACCCAAATAACGCAATGATTCTGGTGACGCATTATCAACGCTTGCTGGATTATATCGTGCCCGATTTTGTACATGTCATGCAGGCAGGTCGCATCGTCATGACGGGTGGCAAGGAATTGGCATTGGAGCTGGAAACACGGGGTTATGACTGGATCAGCGCAAATAAACAATCCGTTGCCGGGGTCATCGTATGAGTGAAACAACCCATACCAATTATCTTGAGTGCTTGCTGAAATCGTGGTCGACAAAACCAACCGAATCGCTGTCCTGGTTGAGTCAATTACGCGCTCGAGCCATTGATCGTGTCAGTACGCAGAGACTACCCACTAAACGTGATGAAGAGTGGCGCTTTACGGACATTTCATCGTTAGCTGATCTGCCCTATCAGCCGTCACAACCTGACAGCAACCTACAGGTGCAGGATATTGCGCATCTATGCGTGAAAGAAGTAAAAAACCGTCTGGTGTTTGTTGATGGTCATTATTCATCGCAATTATCAACCATTATCGACTCCGCAGCACTTGTAATTGGTAACTTGCCGGCATTCTTATCCACGCATGCATCAATTCTGGAGTCCCACTTGGGACAATACGCCAAATTTGACAACAATGTATTTACCGCGTTGAACACAGCATTTCTACGGGATGGCGCATTGATATTGATCCCGAAGCATACCGCCATTGCTGAACCTGTTCACCTGTTATTCATCGCCACACAAAATGAAGTCACCAGCTATCCACGCTGTTTATTGATTGGCGAAACCGGAAGCAATGTAACACTGATTGAAGATTATGTAGCGCTTCAGCAAGGAACCTACATCACCAACTCAGTAACAGAAATCAATCTGGCTGCTAATGCACACGCCAAGCACATTCGCATTCAACGAGAAAGCACGCAAGCTTTTCATTTGGCAAACTGTGCAGTGTCACTGGCTCATGCCAGTAATTATCAATCTGTCAGCATTTCACTGGGATCGCAGATTTCCCGCTACAACCTGGATGTTCGATTAACGGATGAAGCGGCAGAATGTACTATTGACGGATTAACGCTGATTGCGGATCGTCAACTGGCCGACACGCACACCTGCATCGACCATCTTAAACCTAACGGCACCAGCCGCCAGCAGCATAAATGCATCGTCGATGACGCAGCACATGCTGTGTTTAATGGAAAAATCATGGTGCGCCCACATGCGCAACATACCAACTCGTCGCAATCCAGCCGCAACCTGTTACTCAGCAAAACAGCACAAGTGAATACTAAACCGCAATTGGAAATTTTTGCCGATGACGTTAAATGCGCACACGGCGCAACAGTCGGGCAGTTGGATCAAGAAGAGATTTTCTATCTGGAAAGCCGTGGCTTATCAGAAGTAGCTGCGCGCAATTTATTAACTTACGCATTTGGTGCAGAAATCATCAGCCGTATCCCTGTTACTTCGCTCAGGCAACAATTGGAACAGACTGTTCTTAATCAAACCCAGAGTAACTAATCATGAATCCAGTTAATGTTTCTCTGAAATCTGAAATATCTTCCGGTTTTGATTGGGAAAAGATTCGCGCTGATTTCCCGATTCTTAAACTCAAAATAGACAACAAGCCGCTTGTTTTTCTTGACAATGCTGCATCCAGTCAAATGCCGCAACAAGTCATTGATCGTCTGGTACGCTATCAGACCACGCAGCACGCCAATATCAATCGTGCTGTCCATTATTTATCCGAAGTTGCTACGCTGGAGTATCACCGTGCGCGTTGCACACTGCAGCAATTCATCAATGCGCGCGAAGATAGAGAAGTCATTTTTACCAGCGGCACAACCGATTCCATCAATTTGGTCATGCACGGTTATGGACGTAAATTTATCAAAGCTGGCGATGAAATTATTCTAACCACTTTGGAACATCATTCCAATATCGTACCGTGGCAAATGCTGGCTACTGAGAAAGGTGCAAAAATTCGCGTTGTCCCGATCAATGACAAGGGCGAACTGGAAGTGGATGAATATGAGAAATTGTTCAATGAACGTACTAAATTTGTTGGTTTAATTCATGTATCGAATGCGTTGGGTACCATCAATCCCATCAAACGCATGATTGATTTTGCTCACCAACATGGCGTTCCTGTTCTGATTGATGGCGCACAGGCAGCGCCGCATATTGCGATTGATGTGCAAGCACTGGATTGCGATTTCTATACCTTTTCTGCGCATAAACTCTGCGGCCCAACCGGAGTAGGCATACTCTATGGCAAAGCTGCTTTACTTGAAGCCATGCAACCCTTCAAAGGCGGTGGCGACATGATTGCTTCCGTTACTTTTGAAAAAACGATCTACAATACCATCCCACACAAATTTGAGGCCGGTACGCCGCCTATCGCCGCAGCCATTGGTTTTGGCGCTGCCGTTGATTATTTGACGGCGATCGGTATCGAGAATATTGCTGCGTATGAATCCACCCTGCTTGATTACGCAACAGAATGTTTGAATGCGATCCCGGGTGTCAGAATCATTGGTACGGCGGCAGAAAAAACGGCTGTCATCTCGTTCACCATCGACGGCATCCATCCGCATGATATCGGCACCATCCTGAACCAGGATGGCATTGCAGTTCGCACCGGGCACCATTGTGCACAACCTGTCATGCAGCGTTTTAATGTCCCGGCCACTTCCCGGGCCTCATTTGCCTTTTACAATAAAAAAACAGAAGTGGACGCCTTGGTCGCCGGCATTAAAACTGTCCAAAAGGTTTTTTTATAATGCACACCAATTCACTCTATCAGGAAGTCATACTCGACCATAATCGAAAACCGCGTAATTATGGCAAACTGGATTGCGCCAGTCATCATGCAGTAGGTCATAACCCGCTATGCGGCGATCGCCTGGACATCACATTACAACTTCAAAACGATCAGATCGATAACATCGCATTTCAGGGCGAGTCCTGCGCGATCTGCAAGGCATCGGCATCCATGATGACAGCCGCTGTCAAAGGTAAATCTCGTTTGGATGCGGAAACACTGATTCATGAGTTTCGTGAATTGGCCACCGGAAAATTGGATGTCAATCATCCGCATCACCTTGGGCGCTTGACGGTTTTCTCCGGCATACGTGATCTGCCAACACGCGTTAAATGTGCGATTTTGCCGTGGCATACCCTGCATGCCGCGCTCAACTCTATCGCCAGCGCATCGACTGAAGCCAATAATGATCCGGTACAGACAGTAGTACCAGATAATTCCTAGTTTACGAAAAGTAACACCCAACAGTGGATTTGCGCATATCTATTTATCCATTCAGTTTTATATGTAAATAACCATTTTCCTGATAACTATTTCATAATTCAGTATTAAAACTAAAATGCCAAAAATTGCTGATATTGAAGGAACACCGAATAAAAACGCTTTGAAGTTCATCCTCAAGGAACCTTTGACCTGGGGAATTGCGCGATCGTACGACAATGCCGAAGCCGCCAAAGATGACCCGCTGGCGTCTGCACTCTTTGATATCGACCATGTCACCAATGTGTTTTACATTGACCATTGGATCACCGTCACCCAGGATGGCGATGCCAACTGGCAAGACCTTGCACGTGAAATTGCCGACCCCATCCGTGCAGCGCCCGCCGCCTCAGCGCAATCCGCTGAGACAGTTGCTGCCGCTAACAATGCACTTTCCGACTTAAGTCCGGAAGATCAGCTACGGTTGGAAAGGATCAATGTCCTGCTGGATGAAGAAGTTCGTCCCTATTTGCAACATGATGGCGGCGATTTACATATTTTAGGACTCGAAGGCAACATCTTACGTATCCACTACCAAGGCGCCTGCGGCACTTGCCCCAGTTCCATATCAGGCACCCTGAGAGGTATTGAAAATATGCTGAAAACCATCGAGCCTGATATACAAGTCATTGCCAGTTAATCGAAGCCTTCTAATCAATTATCTGGAAAATGATGCTGACACCAATGTTTTTGCGTTTCTATTCAAGGTAGCTGCCATCACCTAAGATTTTTGGGTTGCTAACTTACGGTGCCGGAAGCAATAGGCCACGTAGCGTCAGCCCCACATTTGGATCGGTATCCCGGAGCACCGGCATCGAATCCCAGTGTGGCTCACTCATCGCACCCAATAGATCGCGCATTTCGACGATCACCAGCTCCTGCAACTCCCGATCAGGCTGAGCCTTGGCGTTGACAAGGAAGATAGCGTCAGCTGCGTGCGGACTCCCGACAATCGCCTCGATCTGTTGGCGAGTCTGAGGCATCGGTCCATCCTGAGCTGAGACAACGAATAGCAGTCCATCACCCACAATTGACGGTGGTCCGAGCCTGGACGGCAATCCCGCCAGCAACGGCGTGGTGAGGTCCACAGCGCTCGACTGACCGAGCACGACGAGCGCACGTCCGGTAGGTAACGGTTGAAGCCCGCGCAGTGTCAGGCGAATGTTTGGATCCGTCTCTTTGATCAACGGCATAGCGCTCCAACGTGGATCACCCGCTTGTTCCAACACCTCCCGTATTTCAACGATCACGAGTTGGAGTAACTCCGCATCAACATCAGCCGTTCTCGTCACGAGGATGGCATCCATCGCGCGAGGCAGTAAAGCCACTGCTTCTGCATCGAGACGTGTCTGCGGCATAGGGCCATCCTGCGCGGAAACAACGAACAATACCGTGTCTGCCGGCTTCGGGGTACCGCCGTATTGCACCGGCAGTCCTGCGAGCAACGGCTTTGCTGCAGTGACATGCTCGGGGTGACCAAGGACAACAATCGCGGCATTGATTGCTGTCAGCAATAAATTAGGCAAACTATCAATATACGTCGGATTGACATTCCCCCAAGTACCGCCCAATACATAAACACCGTTATCCGTTGTGTTAACACCCGCATAAGTATTTGTTTCCGGATAAAACCGAAACAACCATGGCGCGCTACTTTGTGTTACCTGGTGACTGGGAAAATACTGTGAGTAATTATTCTCAGCCCAGTTAAACAATATTTCAGCATCACCAGCAGTATCAGCGGATGCCACATTGATACTGCCGACAAAAATCAGTGTGCAGAACAACAAGATGAATTGCTTTATGGGATTTTTCATGTTGATCTCCTTGCGCGTAGGGAAAGGATCAATGGGACACTCGTTACTTTCACAATACCACAATGTTTCTGGATATACACTTCGGTGCTGACAATGCCAGGGCAATAACCGTCATAAATATTGATTTACAGGCGCCCGCTTCTTTTCAAACGCCGATTGACCATGCGGTGGTAGAGCGACGCCAGCAATGGCCGAATCACCGGCAGACCGATCAACCAGGCCAGCGGTTTTAGTAGGTATACCCGCGACATCAATAAGATATAAGCATCGAGTTCGGAAACTATCTGTTGGCGTTCATCGCGAACATGTAATTCGGATAGGGCCTTGTGAGGATCAATACCGATGTCGCGCAGATAGGCATCCTGTCCGCTGATATCGAACCAGCACACATCTTCTCCATTTTTCCCTGCCAGCTTCTCGTAGTTTTTCCGGTCCTTGATGCAACTGGGGCACGCGCCATCATAATAGACAGTGATTTTTTGCTTTTCTTTCTTCATTATCAACTCCCTTTGATCAAGCACTGAAACAGAATGGTTGCTGTCGCAGACTTATCGATCAGCCAGGGTTTCTTAGAACTACTCCATCGCGGGTGGTGTAAAGACTTCATTGATTTGACTAAAAGAGCCGCCCGGCGCTGGGCCGCCGCTGATTACATACAACCGTCCGGCAACAACAGCTGACCCCAGTCCATGGCGCGCGGTAGGCATCGGAGCCATGGTGCGCCACTGATCAGTCGCAGGATGATAGGCTTCATTGGTGGCAAACGTGCCCTCTTTCGCTTCACCGCCGACGACATAAATCCAATCGTTGATGACGCCTCCAGTAATGCCGCTGCGGGGCGTCGGCAGATGCGCACGGGATCGCCATTGATCAGTACCCGGATCATATTCTTCAACAGTTCCCATATTGCGGTGATAATTCAGCTTAGGCCGGCCGCCGATGGCATAGATCCGGTTTCCAGTCATTACGACTGACAGATGGTCCCGTGGAGTCGGCATAGAGGCGCCGGATGACCAGGTATTCGTTTGCGGATCAAAAATTTCCACGGCACCGGAATTGTGTTTGCCATCATACCCACCTATTGCATATAAGCGATTCTGATGCACTGCGACGCCGAGTGCTCCGCGTGCGGTTGGCATCGGCGCAAGTTCACGCCATGCCTGAGTCACGGGATTATATTGATACACTGTGGCAACCGCATGCCAGACCGACAAATAAGATCTTGTAAACCCGCCCACGATATACAACAATCCGTCAATTGCAGCAATTCCCGCATGATGCCGGCCTTGTGGCAGCGGCGTGGTGAGCGACCAGGAATCTGCAGCAGTATCGTATACTTGTACTTCGCTACTAATGGCAAATTTCAAGGCATTGTTCAAACTGGGTTTATTAAAACCTCCCACCACATAAATTTTACCGTCAATAGCCGCTGCGGCTACCTCTGTGCGCGGCGCAGGCGCCGGTGCAGCCGCTGCCCATGTTCCTTTGGAAACATCAGCAAGTGCCGGACTGATATGAATTAAAGTAAGAAAAAGAATAATAAATAATCTTAAAATCAGCATAGAAAAATTCCTCCAACACGTAATCAATTCCAGCGAGCATGAACTCGACGAGTTTTAGTCATTGTGAATCTTCTTTCTCGAGGTGACAATCGAAAATATGTGCAAATCCGGCTTTGACCAATCCCACAATAATGCCGAGAGTTTACCACTTTAAGTGAGAAATACGCTCATCGCTGCAAACCCACTGGAATGCGGCCATAACCTAAATTTATTTACTATTTTGACTGAAAAGTGCACACTGATAACGGCCTGTCTGCACAAAATGCGGAGTGTTGTTGAATATTAACCGATCAGCTTTGCAATGAATCATAGAAAAAATGAACATACTCATAACTGGCGCGACAGGGTTCGTTGGTCGGCACCTTGTGCAGCGTCTAAAACAAGATCGTCATACGATCAAGGTATTGAGCCGGAATGCTGTACATGCTAGCCAAAAGCTGGGAGTACCAGCATATGATTGGGACTATGCCACAGCGGAAGTGCCCACCGAGGCGCTGAAAAATATCCAGGTAATCATTCACTTGATGGGTGAAAATCTGGGTAATGGCCGGTGGACGAATCAACGCAAACGCGAGATCTATGATTCGCGCATTGTAAGCACCCGCAAACTGGTGGCAGCAGCGTCTTCCAGTCTGGAATGTTTTATCTGCCCTTCAGCGATCGGCATTTATCCCGGCCAGGGCGATGAAATTTATGATGAATCCTATGCAGTGCCTGAACATGGAAATTTCATGCAAACCATCTGTCGTGACTGGGAAAAAGAAGCCGCGACTATTGGAAGCAAAGGGGTGCGTCGAGTGAGCATCCGTACCGGCATTGTATTGGGCGATGGCGGCATGCTGGCAAAACTCTCGCCCATATTCAAACTGGGATTAGGCGGACCTGTCGGCGATGGACGCCAATGGTTGCCGTGGATTCATATTGACGACCTGGTTTCAGCATACGTAGCCGCTGCTGTGGATACGCGTTATCACGGTGCGGTGAATGTCGTTTCACCCAATCCGGTACGATACAGAGACTTTGCGGCCGCACTCGGCAAAGCACTCCATCGGCCCGCATTTCTTCCAACCCCGGCTTTTATTTTGAAACTGGCATTAGGGGAAGCCGCTGCGCTGGCGCTCAACAGCTATCACGTCGTACCCACCCAGTTGCTGCAGACATATGGCTTTGAATTCAAATTCACTCAATTATCAGCCGCACTGGATGATTCATTCGGGAAAAGCTAAATACAGCCACATAATGCGCAGAAGTGCTTGCGCTTACTCATGATCCAATAAAAAAAGCGGCTAACGCCGCTTTTTTAGACCCGAACATGCATCAAACTCGTTTTCTGAATTCATTATTATGCGGATCGATCTCAATCTTGTCGCCAATTTCCACAAAACCAGCTACCGGGATTTCAAATCCTGTCCCGACAAGACGCGCCGGTTTCATGATTTTTCCCGTGGTATCCCCTCTTACCGCAGGTTCTGTGTATTCAACTTCGCGCACAATCGTGTTGGGCAATTCAACGGAAATGGCTTTGCCGTCATAAAAAGTCACCTGGCAAACATCTTCCATACCATCAATCAAATAATTCAGGACGTCCGGCATATTATCAGCTTCTACTTCAATTTGATTATAGTCGGCATCCATAAAAACATACAATGGATCGGCAAAATAGCTGTACGTGCAGTCTTTGCGATCCAATACAACCAAGTCGAATTTTTCATCGGCTTTATAAACACTTTCCGTTGTCGTGTTGGAAAATAAGCTTTTAAGTTTCATTTTGACCACAGATGCATTACGGCCAGATTTGGTAAATTCCGCCCGTTGCACGACCATGGGATCATTACCAACCATTACGACGTTACCTGAGCGTAGTTCCATTGCGGTTTTCATAGTTCAATTCCAGAATTTTAGTTAAAAGCAAAGACTGATGTGGTTGAATAAAACCCAACACCAAATTTATAAGCAGCGGATTATAGCCGATTTTCAGCAAACTGCACCAGACTGGATGTCAAATCATTCTGTTTCAGTAATTGCTTAACCCAGTTTTTATTATGGTACGCAAGAGACTTGCGGAAGAACAAGAAGTTCATCCAGACTACGCTATTTATTTCCCCCCTGCCATTCCAACAATGCCACATTTCGCACGCAGCCGCAGCCATTTCGATCGACATACCGGTGGTATATAACTCAAGAAATGCATCCAGTTTTCTCCAATGCACACCTTCCGCCTGCGGGTAAATATTCCAGATAAAAGTATTCGCTCCCCACTGGGCGCGCACGAAAGAGTCTTCACCACGCACAAAATTAACATCACAACTCCAGAGTAGCCGATCATAATCAGTCTGTTCCATAAACGGGATGACCTGCACAGTTAATTGCCCATGCGTTATCAATGCCGCTTTGCGTCCCAATAATGCCATGATGCTCTCAGCCACCTTTCCCTGCGGCACAATTAATAAAACCGGCACTACCGATTCTGACAATAGTTGGATCAGTTTCTCGACTGGCGCAGTGTCGTAGCAAAACAGTGAAATACGTATTTCATCAGATTTGCGCTCGAGCAAACCTTGTCGCTGCAAAAATGCATGTTCTGCTGCCGTGCTAAAAGCTTCCCTTTGCGCGATCAAATCTCTTTCGCGCAGTAACCCGCCGGTACCTTGCACAAAACCGGGGAAAAAGAATGTCTTGGTTAAAGAAAGACGTGGATGCGGTGACGGCAGCGCGTGGTATTGAGCGACCCACGGCTCGGCACTGAGATATTCCAGATTGATCCAGACAGACTGCTTTATTTTCTGCAACAATGCCGCCACATAAACATCCGGCAGCTCACAGGCAAACGCTTCAATCACCACTTCAGCAGGCTCAACGGCGACAAATACCGCTTGCCAGTGACCAATCTCAACACCGTGTACTACTTGGTATCGGGCATTTGGATCGACAGTCGGCGTTATACAGGCAAAACTAGCCAGATCATCAACCCATAGCCGCACGCTTTGGTGATGCTCATGCGCTAATTGTTTGGCCAGACGCCAGCAGACGCCAATATCACCAAAATTATCAACGACTCTGCAGAAAATATCCCAACGGCGCTGCATGGCAATATAGGAAAGATTGCGCGAACAGTGAATTTACGCTACGTATTAATCATCGTGGCGAAAAGATCGTGCGTATCCGAATCTGTAATTTCAACCTCAATGAAATCACCCGGCTGACCATGATTCACTTGATCCACGTATACCAGACCATCAATTTCCGGCGCATCCGCACTACTTCTGGCAACAACGCCATCTTCAGTCAATTCGTCAATCATCACGGTCATCCTTCGGCCTATTTTCGTTGCCAAACGTTGACGACTGATTTCTTCCTGCAGTTGCATGAAACGCGCACGACGATCTTCCTTGATATCCTCCGGCACAGGATCGGATAACTGATTAGCCGTTGCACCCGCTACCGGCGAATAAGCGAAACATCCCACACGATCCAATTGCGCTTCCCGCAAGAACGCTAATAATTCCTCAAACTCCGCCTCAGTCTCACCCGGAAAACCCACGATAAAGGTACTGCGCAAGGCAATATCGGGGCAAACTTTGCGCCATTGCTGGATGCGCGCCAGATTATTCTCAGCATTTGCCGGACGCTTCATGGCTTTCAGGATGCGTGCATTAGCGTGCTGAAACGGCACATCCAAATAAGGCAATATTTTGCCTTCCGCCATCAATGGAATCACCTCATCCACGTGCGGATAAGGATAAACATAATGCAAACGTACCCACACCCCTAATGTGCCCAGCGCCTGCGCAAGTTCAGTCAGCCGGGTTTTAACCGGCCTACCTTGCCAGAAACCGGTGCGATATTTCACGTCAACACCATACGCGCTGGTATCTTGCGAAATAATCAAAAGCTCCTTAACACCGGCATTCACGAGATGTTCCGCTTCCTGCATCACTTGATGAATCGGCCGACTTACCAGATCACCGCGCATTGAAGGAATGATGCAAAATGTGCAGCGATGATTGCAGCCTTCGGAAATTTTCACATAAGCATAGTGCTTGGGCGTCAAACGGATTCCCTGGGGCGGTATCAGGCTGGTATAGGGATCATGCGGCTGCGGCAAATGCGTGTGGATCGCGGACATTACTTCCGGCAGCGCATGCGGTCCGGTAACCGCCAACACTTGCGGGTGGGCTTTTTTAACGACATCGCCATCCTCTTTGGCGCCCAAACAGCCTGTGACAATGACTTTGCCGTTTTCTGCCAACGCTTCGCCGATAGCATCCAGCGACTCTTCCACCGCGCTATCGATAAATCCGCATGTATTAACAACAACCAGATCGGCGTCTTCGTACGAAGGCGATATTTCATAACCTTCAGCGCGTAACTGTGTCAGAATTTGCTCGGAATCTACCAGCGCTTTTGGACAACCCAGTGAAATAAAACCAACTTTTTGTGCAGTATGTTTAGATGACATGTAAAAATAATTAAATAAGAATATGATGCAGCTATTGAGCAAATATTGAATTTTATCTGATAACTGCCTGTTACATTTTTTTATCTTCTAATACATTGGCAATTGGCAAAAAGGGAAAAACATGGACTATTTGCAAATCCGGTATGCATCGAAAGTACTTTTATACATGCTTATGCTCATACCAGCGCCAGTATTCGCTCAGATTGATTGCGCGTCACTGCCGCATTGGGCAACATTGAACAATGGACTACAGGTTAATCAACAGCATATTTTTTGTGGTGAATGGAGTCACAATCGACCTAAAGGTTTTCATTCACGACCGGGCGGCAACAATCCTTCGACCGTCGCACACCTGACCATCCAAAGCAAACCCAATGCAGCTGGCGTTTATACCAGTCGTTGGTCATATAAAGATCATCCGGATAAAAACAAATTCTCATCCATGTTTCCGGACAATTGCACCCTTTCACAAGTGCTAAACTCCATCAGTCACGCAACGGCAAGTTTAGGCACAAAGTGCCCATCCGGTTCTCCTGATTGGACGCAATGCGGTAAAAACAAACCTGAAAACAAATCTGCAGCAGAGCAAGACGAAAACCTCCAATACTGCAGCAAAGATGGAAAATTTTTCACCATCGGCTTCGCACCCGCCAAACAAGGCAAAATCAATACAGCATTTCCAATTTTCGAATGAATAATTATCCTTTTACCTGGTCAGGGCATCATCCCGCTGAACCCACGCATCGCCTGATCATTGCCTATTTGACGATCGACATACAAAGAAGCCCGGAAGATGCGAGTGAACTGCTACAGAAAATACATGCTGTTCACTCCGGACAACTTCCTGAATGGGAGCGGATTGGTAATGCATACTGCCTGCGACTATTCCCGGATTATGTCGAAATTGAAGAGGATTTTGCGGAAGAAGGCGGTAAACTTGAGAAAATCCCACTGGCTACATTTAAAGCGGCAGTACAGTCATGGCAGGAATACATCGCTGGTCAGCAAAATAAATGACAACTATGTATGAATTAAGGCCCATCTAATCAGCGCCAGCAAACCTTGCTGCGTCAATGATCGACCACAGATGAAAAATTCCGCCAATGACTGCAGGAATGATTAGTACCGCGAAAAAATAACCTATCCCGGCGATGGCAAAAAATAAAATTGCCGCTAATATCCGCCCTTGCACCAACTGCCCCAAACCCGGGAAAAAAAAACTACAAATCGCTGCAAGTACATTTCCACCAGATCCCTGCCCTGACATTGTTCTCCCTCTCTCGATATTGTATTGTTACAAATACATTATTTGCTAATTGTACCTTCAACGTTGATAGAATGCGCATAATCGATAACGATATCACCCATATCCTCTGCCATTTCTTTCTTAATCTTGTTGAATTATTTATGCTGCTTTTACCAAACAACACCCGTAAGACTATTCCTACTCAACTATACCAAATTACTATGACCACAATCACATTTATTTTTTTGATTCAACCATCAATGTGGCAGCTTCTTTTAACAAGAATTCCCTGAAGGCATTGGCAACGCTCGACAACCGTTTGTTCTTCCTATTGACTACATGCCAATATCGAATAATAGGGAAATCCTGTACATCCAGGATTTTCAAACGATTCATTTCCAGTTCCAATTCAGCAGTATGTTGCGACATAATCCCCAGCCCCATTCCGGCTTGTACGGCTTGTTTAATGGCTTCAGTCGTATCCGTTTCCATGCCTTTATTGATCTTGATGTTATGCTCGGTGAAAAAACGTTCCATGGCACCGCGCGTTCCGGAACCCGATTCGCGCACCAGGAAAATCTCTTTTTCCAGTCGCTTGACAGGTATTTGATGCTCTTGACACAACGGATGATCGGGTGGCGCTATTACCACCAGTGGATTCTCCATAAACGATTCGCTATCAATATCGAGATCCTCCGGCGGCTGCCCCATGATCGCAAGATCAATCAGATTATCCGCCAATTGTTTCAATACCGCTTCACGATTGGAAACATTCAAACTGACGGTGACACCACTGTATCTTTGACAAAACTTCGCCAACAAATGCGGTGCAAAATAATTGGCCGTTGTCACCACTGAAATGTTTAATTTACCGCGCTCCATGCCTTTCAATTCGTCCAGGGCAACTTCCATGTCCGACAATTGCTGGGAGATTGCACGACTATATTGGTATAACTCACGCCCCGCCTCGGTCAGATAAATTCGTTTACCCAATTGCTCAAATAGCGGTAAACTAACGTTGTCTTCCAATTGCTTAATTTGCATGGAAACAGCAGGTTGAGTTAAATGAAGCTCATCAGCGGCACGCGAGTAGCTTAAATGCCGCGCAACCGATTCAAACACTTTTAACTGTCGCAAAGTAAGATGTAGCATGTATCATCTCAGTAAAATTTTCATAAGTATAACCTTATCATAAATATCAAAATTACTGATTTGTTCTTATAGATAAATAACGCTATAGTACATTTCATAGATTTGAGTAGTCATGTTTGATGTTTGTAACGCAATATCCTCTCTTTTCTGTCTGTTATTGCTGGCTGGAGTCGAGTGGAATTTAACTGGAGAAGAAACTATGGCCGTAAAAATATATAACGCTGGTGTAAAAGAATATCGACAAACTTACTGGACCCCTGATTACACGCCACTGGATACCGATCTTTTGGCATGTTTCAAAATTACGCCACAACCCGGCGTACCTCGTGAAGAAGTCGCTGCTGCGGTGGCTGCAGAATCTTCCACCGGTACTTGGACCACAGTGTGGACTGATCTGCTTACCGATCTGGATTACTACAAAGGACGTGCGTATAAGATTGAAGACGTACCTGGGGATGACACCTGTTTCTATGCTTTCGTAGCATACCCAATCGATCTTTTTGAAGAAGGTTCTGTCGTTAACGTATTGACCTCGTTGGTAGGTAACGTGTTTGGTTTTAAAGCGTTACGTGCACTGCGTCTGGAAGATGTTCGCTTCCCGATTGCTTACGTCAAAACCTGTGGCGGGCCACCTGCCGGTATTCAAGTGGAACGCGATCGTTTGAACAAATATGGCCGCGCGCTGTTAGGTTGCACCATTAAACCTAAACTGGGTTTGTCCGCCAAAAACTATGGTCGTGCCGTATATGAATGTCTGCGCGGTGGTCTGGATCTGACCAAGGACGATGAGAACGTTAACAGCCAGCCTTTCATGCGTTGGCGCGATCGTTTCGAATTCGTTATGGAAGCCGTACACAAGGCAGAACGCGAAACAGGTGAACGTAAAGGCCACTACCTGAACGTAACCGCACCGACTCCAGAAGAAATGTATAAACGCGCAGAGTTTGCTAAAGAATTGAACGCACCGATCATTATGCATGACTACTTGACAGGTGGTCTAACTGCCAATACGGGCCTGGCTAACTGGTGCCGCAACAACGGAATTTTGTTGCATATCCACCGTGCTATGCACGCCGTGCTCGATCGTAACCCGCACCATGGTATTCATTTCCGTGTTTTAACCAAAGTGCTCCGTTTATCAGGTGGCGATCACCTGCACTCCGGTACCGTGGTCGGCAAACTGGAAGGTGACCGTGCAGCAACCCTCGGCTGGATCGATACCATGCGCGACAAATTCATCAAAGAAGACCGCAGCCGCGGCCTGTTCTTCGATCAAGACTGGGGTTCCATGCCAGGTGTATTCCCGGTCGCTTCGGGTGGTATTCACGTTTGGCATATGCCGGCGCTGGTCGCAATTTTCGGTGATGATGCCTGCCTGCAGTTTGGTGGTGGTACGCTGGGTCATCCATGGGGTAATGCTGCCGGCGCTGCTGCTAACCGTGTTGCATTGGAAGCCTGCGTAGAAGCACGTAACCAAGGTGTTGAAATCGAGAAGGAAGGCAAAGCGATTCTGACCAAGGCAGCGAAAAGCAGCCCCGAACTAAAAATCGCCATGGAAACATGGAAAGAGATCAAGTTCGAGTTTGATACTGTTGATAAGCTCGACGTAGCCCACAAGTAAGCAATATATAATTAAAGAAGAAGAGCGGATGACTAACATTGCTTTTCTTCTTCATCTCTCTAAAAATGAGGAATAAATAATGAGTGAAGTAATCGATTACAAATCACGTGTCAGTGATCCAGCAAGCCGTAAATTTGAGACATTTTCCTACCTGCCTGCGATGGCTGACAAGGATATCAAAAAGCAAGTGCAGTATTTAATCAGCAAAGGCTGGAATCCGGCCATTGAACATACGGAACCTGAGTATGTCATGGACTCCTACTGGTATATGTGGAAGCTGCCTATGTTTGGTGAAACTGATGTAGACCGCGTGCTGGCAGAAGCCGCCGCTTGTCATAAAGCCAATCCAAATAATCACGTCCGTTTGATTGGTTACAACAATTTCAACCAGTCACAAGGTACCGCCATGGTGATATACCGCGGCAAGACTGTGTAAGACACAACGGGTTTCGTACCCTGGAACCCCCTTTACCTGCAACAGGATCGGGGGTTTTTTTTGATCAAAATAAAATACTTATCAGATCGCTATAACAGGAGTTCATCATGAGCAAAATCATTGATCAATACCGCGTGACCGCAGAGCCCTATTACCATCCCGTAGCTGATGAAGTGGAATTATTTGAAGCGGCCTATTCAGTGCGCATGCCTATGATGCTGAAAGGTCCTACCGGGTGCGGCAAAACCCGTTTTGTCGAACACATGGCGTGGAAATTAAAAAAACCGCTGATTACCGTCGCCTGCAACGAAGATATGACTGCATCCGACTTGGTGGGGCGCTTTTTGCTGGATGCCAATGGCACACGCTGGCAAGATGGCCCGCTGGCTGTCGCCGCACGGTACGGCGCTATCTGCTATCTGGATGAAGTCGTTGAAGCACGTCAGGATACCACCGTGGTGATCCACCCATTAACCGATAATCGGCGTGTCTTGCCGCTGGAGAAAAAAGGCGAACTCATTCATGCGCATGCGGATTTTCAGATTGTCATTTCCTACAATCCAGGGTATCAAAGTTTGATGAAAGACCTCAAGCAATCGACCAAACAACGTTTTGGCGCGCTGGATTTTAATTATCCCAGCCATGACATTGAAAGTGAAATTATCGCGCATGAAACGGGCGTATCCACTGAAATTGCAGAAAAACTGGTGTCGATAGCCGAACGTGCACGTAATCTGAAAGGCCATGGATTGGACGAAGGCATCTCAACACGTATGCTGATTTACGCCGGCAGCCTCATCGTCAAAAAGGTAGATGCCCATGCCGCCTGCCGCGTTGCCCTGGTGCGCCCCATTACCGATGACCCTGATATGCGCGATGCATTGGATGCCGCTGTGTCAACTTTCTTTAATTAACACTTGGCTGGTCCATTGCATACAGTTGCTCAATAATCTTTTATAAGAGTGTGTCACGATGAGTATTAATCTGGATGACTACAAAGAATTACTGGAAGACCTGGAACCGGAATCGATTGAATTACTCAGTCATGCCTGGCCTGAGGTAGTGAAAACTTTTTCAGCGCGTGGACTGGATAATTATCTGAAAGGCGTCTCAGCACTGCGTGGACTGGGCCGTGGACGCAGCCTGGTGGATTGCTGGATTGATGAAATCCCACTGGTTACCAAAGAAATTGGTGAGGATGTCATCAGCGATCTGGCGACTTCCGTGCTTTCACTCGCTTCAAGAACTTCAGGCGCGGTGATTGAATTGGTATTGGCCACCTCCCCCACAGCCGCCAAACGCCTGGGTGATGCGCAGTTATTCCAGAATTATCTGCAATTCCTGAATACATTGATTGCACAAGCACCTCGCGGTATGCGCCCCATGCTCAACAAACTGGACATCCTGTTCGGGCAATTGACGCTGGGTGGCCTGCGTCGCTGGGCCATGTGGGGAGCGCATGCGCATCGCACGGATTACGAAGAGCAAATAAAGTATTTTGGATTGGAATCCAAGGAATCACTCGCAGTTCTGCAAAAAGAACGTAAAGGCACGCTGTTTGTGGATGTGCAGCGCCGCATCAATATGTATCTCCGGGCACTTTGGGGACGTGACTTTTTCATGAAGCCCACTTCCGGTGATTTTGAAACGCGTGAAGGCTACAAACCCTATATTGAAAATTATTTCATCTACTTACCCGATGCCTATGACAGTCATGGCGATGTCACCGCCACAGAAATCTATCGAGCCGCCGCCGCGCATGCCGCCGCGCATCTGGTGGAAACCAAGCAGCCCATTTCTGCGGAAGGGTTAAATCCGATGCAAATGGCGGTAATCTCCGTGCTTGAAGATGCACGTATCGAAGAACTGGCCATTCGCCGCTTTCCCGGTTTACGCAAAACCTGGGCAGCGTTGCATACCGCCACACCGGACATGGCCGTCACGATGGGAGATTACCTTAATCGCCTAGCACGCGCTTTACTCGACCCGGATTATCATCAGGATACAGATCGCTGGATTACCGAAGGTCGTCGTCTTTTTGCAGCCGCACAGAACAAACTGGACAGCTATCAGATCTCATGGGATATCGGTGTTCAACTGACGCATAGTTTTAGAGAAAAAAACATTCCTTTCGCCATGCTGACGGATCACCTCACCGCACCTTATCGCGATGACAACCGTTATTTCTGGGAATTCGAGGAATTTGATTTAAATAAATCATTATCAGCTGGCTATGATGCGCCGAAACAAGTGCGCAAATACGTCAATGTGATGGAATTCGCCAACGAAGTCGAAGTGGAATCAGCCGGAGATGATGCCCAGGAAATCTGGGTCATGGGTACTGAATTCTTCCCCTATGAAGATACCGGTGTTTCCTACAATGAACTGGAAGGCAAAGAACCGGTTTCAGCACCCTATCACTATTCCGAATGGGACTACCAGATTCAATTGGAACGCCCTGATTGGGCAACGGTGCAGGAAAAACGCGCCAAGCTGGGCGACATGCAATGTATTGACGATATCGCCCAACAATACAAACGTGAAATCGCACGTATGAAATTTTTGCTCGATGCCATGCAACCACAAGGTACCCGCCGCATCCGCAAGCTGGAAGATGGCGATGAGATCGACATCAACGCCGCCATCCGTTCGATGATTGATATCCGCATGGGCATGCAACCCGACCCACGCATCATGATGCGCTCGGTACGCAAAGTTCGTGATATCTCGGTGCTGGTGTTGCTGGATTTATCCGAATCCACCAACGAAAAAGTCACCGGACATGACTACTCCGTGCTGGATCTGACCCGCCAGGCCACCGTATTGCTTGCGAACGCCATCAACAAAATCGGCGATCCGTTTGCAATCCACGGTTTCTGCTCGGATGGACGGCATGACGTAGAATATTATCGCTTCAAGGATTTCGACCAACCCTACAACGAAATCCCCAAAGCCCGCCTAGCCGGCATGACCGGACAGCTTTCCACCCGCATGGGTGCCGCAATGCGCCACGCCAGTCATTATTTGAGACTGCAGAAATCCGCGAAAAAACTGCTGCTCGTCATCACCGATGGTGAACCCGCCGACGTCGACGTACGCGATCCGCAATACCTGCGCCACGACACCAAAAAAGCGGTGGAAGAAGCCGGCCGATCCGGTATCCTCACCTACTGCATGAGCCTCGACCCGCGTGCGGATCAATATGTGTCACGCATTTTCGGCGAACGCAATTATCTGGTAGTCGATCATGTGGAACGGCTACCTGAAAAACTACCAATACTTTATGCAGGATTGACACGATAGGCTATTGGGATACTCATTTTTATCATCCTGAGTATAGCGAAGAATTTAACCCATATTTTCTATTAGAAATTCCTCTAATGGGAAATATGGGTTAAATGTTGAAAATATCAATGTCTGATACGTGAGGGGAATCTCAATTATCATATCTGAAAACAGATTACAGTACTGTAGAAGAAAATAAATTATCAGATAAGTACAAAAACAGAGAACTGAACAAACATTGTTCTCGCCACTACGAACAATTCTCTTGTCATCAGCTTTTTTGCTGCTACATAGTGGAAACAAAGTCTAGAACTTCTTGAACATGACCTTCTACTTTGACACCACGCCATTCTTTTTTTAATACGCCTTTAGTATCTATAACAAACGTACTGCGTTCAATGCCACGAACTTGCTTACCGTACATGTTTTTCATTTTCATGACATCAAACAGGTTACAGACTTTCTCATCTTCATCACTCAATAATTCAAAAGGAAACTGCATTTTTTCCTTAAAATCCTGGTGCGATTTAACACTGTCCCTTGAAACGCCCCAAACGATGCAATTTTTCTCAATAAATTCATGCCAGTGATCACGAAAATCCTGACCTTCCAAGGTACATCCTGGCGTATCGTCTTTAGGATAAAAATAAATAATCAGATTCTTACCCATATTGGCTGACAACGAGAACTCTTTATTATCAGTTGAGGGTAAAACAAAATCTTCAACAGGATGATTAATCGCTAACATTCTGTTTATGGCGCCTGTTTATTAATCACGATCGATATATTATTGTTGCCAAGTTTGACTGGTTCGCTAAATCCTAGCAGATCCCCGCTAGCGGTAACAGCTTGCCCGGATTTCGAGACTCTGGCTTCAATCACCACTTCCGGAAAGCTCGATATTTTCATAGTAGGCATCATCGCCATATCATCTGTTAATGTAAAGGTAGCGGGAAGATCACTTGCTTTCAGACGTAAAATAGCCAAGGGCATTTTCGGTCCTGTTTTAGCACGGGCGTAAATGAATAATGTGTCATTAGGAGAAGCTTTTGACGCTAGCTCTTTACTAATAGTCACTTGTCCAGAAATTGAAATCGAATTTGATGCAACTACATTTGCGCTCTTCTCAGGTTGGGATTGAACGCTGGGATTCTGTTGTGATTGTGGTTCAGAAACAGTGGTTTGTTGTGCTAACAAAACTTTTTTATCACCACCTGCTGCCAGTGATTTAGCTTCGTCAATACTATCTTTTACTGACTTAGCTAATTGAGAGTCAGCGGGAATTACTTCCAGTAACTTCTCCCAATGAATTGCTGCTTGTTCAAATTTCTCTTGTTCAAATTCAGCTGTTCCCGCCAGAGCTAGCGCTTTTGGATATTGTGGATCAATACTCAAAGCTTGATAAATCAATTCAGTAGGTTTTCCTGCCAAATTTCCTTGATTCTTCATTGCCAGTACATCAGCATAATCGCTTAGTATCTGAGGATTATTGGGAACTAATTCTGCCAATTTAGCATAGGTATTACTCGCATCAGTATAACGTTCCATGATCGCATACGTACGACCTAACATTACCCACCCTTCGATGTCTTCAGGATTTTTATTTAATCGTGCGACAAGATTGTCCAAAACAGATGAGAAATCATGTCCAGCCGGAGAATTATTACCGCCATCACGATTCATTTGTGTCGCATTGGCAAGTTGTGCTTGCGGTAACAGGCCTCTTGTATCTCCAATTACCAAATACAGAAAAACTGCTGCAAGTGGCAACGTTAATGTAATAACAACTGAGGTTGCAATACTATAAATTTTCTTGTTTTTCTTGATAATCACTTTCTCTCCTTCAGGAACGTCTTGTAACATACGTTGCTGAAGTTCTTGTTTACTTTTGTTATATTGCTCGCGAGTCAAAATATCATTTTGCAAGTCATTATCGAGCTCAGCCAATTGATCACGATAAACAGTGATATTCACTGCATCATGTTCTGAATTTTCTTGTTGTATATTTCTATTTCGCAATAGTGTAGGCACTACAAATAACAAGGCTGTTACAATAAAAACACCAGAGATAACCCAGAATGACGTCATACGTTCTTACCTTTATTCTCGTTCAGTAATGCCTCAGCTTTTTTGAGCTGTGCCTCAGATAATGGCACATCCTCTATTTGTCTGCGCCGACGCCGTAAATAAATTATCAGTGATCCAAATCCGATAATAAACAGAGCAACAGGACCAAACCATAACAATATTGTCGTAGGCTTCATGGGCGGATTATAAAGAACAAAATCACCATACCGATCAACTAAAAACTGAATAATTTCCTGATCATTTTTATTCGCCTTAATTTGCTCACGAATTTCGCGTCTTATATCATTAGAAAACTCAGCGCGGGAATCAGCGATTGACTCGTTCTGACAAACCAAACAACGTAAATCCATTGTTAATGCCAGCATTCTCTTCTCAACCTCAGGATCTTCTGCAACGGGTATCGCTTCTTTAGCCCACGCCAATGAAGGAATAATCAATATCAAAAAAAGAAAAATGACAATCCCGTTTACTCTCTTTAATTGACATAAAGCCAAATCATGCTGATTATGATCTTTAAACATATTTATTAAATTCTCTAGGCTTGTTTTTGCAATTCAATAATAAGAGGAATGATTGTTTTTTCTAATGATTCCACAGTTACTGGTCCGATTTGTTTATGCCTAATGATTCCCTTCTTATCAATAACATATGTCTCAGGAACACCATAAACGCCATAATTAATTCCAACCTTTCCATCCGAATCAACGATACTGATCGTATAAGGATCACCATATCGTTTCAACCATTGCATCGCAGTAGTACGCTCGTCTTTATAATTAAGTCCATATATTGGCACGATACCCGAGTTAGCCAACTGAACTAGCAATGGATGTTCATCACGACATGCAACACACCACGATGCCCATACATTCAACAACCAAACTTTACCAAGATTGTCGCCTGATGCCATCACCTTATCGGGCTCATGTAAATGGTTAAGCTGGAATACAGGAGCGGGTTTATCGATAAGTGGCGATGGAACTTGGCGTGGATTCAATGTAAGGCCAACCAGCAAAAATGCTGCGAGTACCATAAAAGCAAATAATGGAATTAAATATCGCATCATACTTTTCTGGTCTCTGTGGATAACACAGGATTACTTATCGCAGGAGTAACTGCTACTGGAGGAACCTCTGATTGTGAACTCTCTGTTTCTACATTATTAACCACAACATTGCTTGCCTTGCTAATTTTCAAACGATAACGACGATCAGTTACAGAAAGAATACCTCCGATCGCCATCAAAAAGCATCCCAACCAAATCCAGTCGACGAATGGTTTATGATAAGCACGAACTACCCAGGCATTATTAGCTAACGGCTCACCCAAAGCCACATAAAGATCTCGGAATAAACCGGTATCAATTGCTGCTTCGGTCATTGCCATACCAGACGCATTGTAAGTACGTTTCTCAGGATGCATAGCACGAATAATCTTATCATCTTGAATTACATCAATATCACCACGAACTGCTTTATAGTTAGGGCCAACGACATCACTTGTCCCATTAAACTGGAATGTATAACCTCCAACGGTTACCTTGCTACCAATGTCCATACGAACATCTTTTTCAGTTTCATAGCTATTTACCAGTGTTACACCAATAATAAATACAGCTACACCGATATGTGCACAATGCATTCCGTAATAGCTTCTGGATTGCCTAGCTAATCTAGCGAATATACTGCCTTGCCCACTATTACTTAAGCGATGCTTCAAATTAACAAATGCACATGCAACAATCCAAAATGCCAATAATAAACCAAAGCTCACTAACGGTTTCCATTCTCCCATTAAATATGGAGTCATGAGAGCAGAGATGACGCTCACAGCAAAAGCCCAACGTAAGCGAACTACCAGTGTAGGCAAGCTCATCTGCTTCCAGCGAGAAATAGGTCCGATGCCAATCAGAAAGATTGCCGGTGTCATAACAGGAACAAACACTGCTTCGAAATAAGGGGGACCTACCGACAGCTTTCCAAGACCCAGTGCGTCAATAATCAATGGGTATAATGTGCCTAACAAAATACTACCTGCCGCCACCAATAGAAGTATATTGTTTGCAAGTAATAATGACTCTCTCGACACTAGCTCAAATTTTCCACCCAAACCAACTTTAGGCGCCCGCCAGGCAAATAATAATAAAGAGCAACTCATCACTATAACTAAGAATGCGAGAATAAATACACCACGTGCCGGATCTGTTGCAAAAGCATGCACAGAGGTCAGTACACCTGATCGAACTAAAAATGTTCCAAGTAGGCTTAATGCGAATGTGCTTATTGCCAGTAATACTGTCCAACTTTTGAAGCTACCTCGTTTCTCAGTGACAGCTAGTGAGTGGACTAATGCCGTGCCGACTAACCATGGCATGAATGATGCATTTTCTACCGGATCCCAGAACCACCAACCACCCCAACCCAGTTCATAATAAGCCCACCAGCTGCCCAGCATAATCCCAATGGTCAAAAATACCCAGGCAACTATTGTCCAAGGGCGTGACCAACGCGCCCAAGTTGCATCCAGTTTTCCACTGAGCAAAGCCGCAATGGCAAAAGCAAAAGCAACTGAAAAACCCACATAACCCATATATAGCATCGGAGGATGTATCACCATACCGGCATCCTGCAGTAATGGATTTAAATCACTACCCTCTAGTGCTGCAGGTAATAATCGATCAAATGGGTTTGAAGTAAATAGCATAAATAGTAAGAAGCCCACACTTACAAGCCCAAGAACACCCAAAACTCTTGCCACGATATCATCTGGTAATTGCTTACTAAAAACACTCACAGCCACAGACCAGCTTGCCAGCATCAAAACCCATAACAATAAAGAACCCTCATGAGAACCCCATGTAGCAGCCACTCGAAAATGAAGAGGTAATTCTGAATTAGAGTTTTTTGCCACATTCATTACTGAGAAATCGCTACTGACAAACGAATACCCCAGACATAAAAACGCAATTAAAACAAAAATAAATTGCCCTTGAACCACCGGCTTGGCCAACGCGATCCATGACGGAATACCTCGCGCAGCGCCAATAATAGGCAGCGTTCCTTGTGTGATGGCTAAGAGTAAAGCAAGAATTAGGGAAAAGTTACCAATTTCTGGAATCATAATTTTATATATAAGTTAATGATTATAGATTTACATCGCGTATATGCATTGAGATGATGCTATGAAACTACTATTGCACCAAAGAGGCTTTTTGCGCTTTGGCTGCTTGTTCTAAAGCTTCTGCTGCTTCAGGCGGCATGTAATTTTCATCATGTTTTGCCAATACCTCATCAGCTTCAAAAATACCATTTGCTGATATTTTTCCCTGTGCAACGACACCTTTACCTTCTCTAAACAAATCTGGAAGAATACCTGTATATACAACAGGAATGGTTTGTGCTGTGTCAGTCACTGCAAAGCGAACTGTTGTACTCCTATCATCACGTTGCACACTCCCTTCTGCAACTAGTCCGCCAATCCGGAAGCTCTTTCCTATTGGTGCCTCTTTCGCTATAACCTGTGATGGACTAAAGAAAAAAACCAGATTACTTTGAAAAGCATTCAGCACCAGAATTGAAGCTACACCCAACGCAGTAACTGCTGAGGCAATAATTACAAGTTTCTTATGACGTGGTTTCATTTGTTGTCTCTTTTTCTATTTATATCAAAAATGAGACCATGTTGTCTCTCTAAAGTTCGGTGGCGATTCGAAATCAACAAAATTTCTCCCACAATACAAACCAATGTCACGACATACGAGCCCCAAACATAGAAGCCATATCCACCCATTGAAAAAAACTCTGATAAATCTGACCAGTTCATTATACAGTTCCTTTCTTTTGTAACTCTGCCACCCATGCTGTATGGCTTTCACGCTCAAGAATAATGACACGTGTACGCTTTAGTATTACTGCAATGGAATACATCCAACTTGCAAGTACCATGACTAGCATACCCACTAACATCGTGGTAGCCATCGAAGGCGCTTGATTTACACTCACTGATGCACCTTGATGCAAGGTATTCCACCATTGTACTGAAAAGTAAATGATTGGAATATTGACTACCCCAACCAATGCAATAATTGCACCTGCTTTATCTGCACGCCGTGGGTCATCAATAGCTGCCTGTAAGGACATGAAACCAATATAAAGAAACAACAAAATCAGTTCAGAAGTCAATCGTGCATCCCATACCCACCATGTCCCCCACATTGGTTTTCCCCATAACGCTCCCGTCCATAATGCAATAAAGGTAAACATGGCACCTGTTGGCGCAATGGCTGTAGCGAACATGGAGGAAAGTCGTGTATTGAAAGCCAAACCAATACCTGCCCAAAAAGCCATTACGACATACAGAAACATCGACATCCATGCAGCGGGAACATGAATAAAAATAATCCGATAGGCTTCACCTTGTTGAAAATCAGTAGGTGCTACAAAAAAACCAATATAAAGACCTGCCACCAGCAATATCACCGCAGCAAAAGCAAATATTGGGGTCATTTTTCCCGCTAATGAATAAAAACTTGCAGGAGAAGAATATTTGAACCAATTAATCGACATATTAAATTTTATAATTCTTCAAATTAAGTTTGAGTCCAGAACCGAACCCTAAATTTTGTAGTCGCCAATTCTATACTAAAAATACAAAATCAAGAATTGCTTTCTTATTAGCAAATTCAGAGTATTGAAAGTTTCAGAAAACAAAATTTATGAAATGAATGCAGTGGATTTATTACCAATAGTTTTTTCGGAATCTGCTTTATTCTAATGAAACCCGCAAGGAAGATGCCGCGGCCCAAGGCGCAAAAACTAGTGACATAAGAAGAAACGCACCTATTAATGACAAATGCGCATCATATCCTACACCTGCCATATTAGCTTCAACTGCACCCGCACCGAAAATCAGCACAGGTATATATAACGGTAATACCAGTAACGAAACCAGCACACCTCCGCCTCGTAATCCTAAAGTAAGCGCGGCACCTATTGCTC
>NZ_JAMWZS010000037.1 GCF_024282095.1 Nitrosomonas sp. | reverse complement strand
AGGAGCTAACCTGATTATAAACTCCGATGTCTGTTATGACATGACTGCACAATTTGGCAGTGAATTTGAAAATATTCAGGGAATTACGATTACTCCGCCGATTACTATGGTGAGAAAAGATACCACGACCAGCCAGACCGTGCCGGATTGTTTTGCTACCGATGCTGATACTATCTTCAATACAGTCACCAACGAATTCTGGATCAAACAGAATGGCGCTTTCGTGAAACAATAGTCATCATTTCATCCTTACAGATTGTAAGGAACGCAACGTTTAGTCGCATCAGCTGACGCAAACGTTGCGTTTTGTGGTGGCTTCCGCTCAAATTCTGCCAGGGTTACCCCACCGAACAGTGCAATTCAGGCACATTCCCTAATAAAACAAGATCGAAGAACAGCATCGCCAATTTTGACCGCAATTCCGGCATACTGTGATCATATGAAGAACCGGTGGCGGATGTCCGTGTTGAATTGACCGGAAAGAATCTGGCTTGCTGGTGTTCGCACGATGACCATGCGGAGATATTTACCATGCTGTTGTTCTGTCGTGGCCGGTCAATAACAAATAGGGAAAATGATCAAAATGATCGAATATGAGCTGTCAATATTTCTATTGATTACAAGCACCGTGATCATGGTGCAAATTGCTTTTAGAGATTTTTTTATGAATTGGTTGCGTATCTCAACGGAGACTTATGCTAAGTGGTTGTTCTATCTCACATTGCTTTTAGAGATTTTTTTATGAATTGGTTGCGTATCTCAACGGAGACTTATGCTAAGTGGTTGTTCTATCTCACCAACATACAACTTGTTGTGATTATTGCTGCATCCATGCAATCGATTATTGATGCCCATCAATAAACAATTAACAGAGATTCGTGTCATGTGTTGGCGTGTGAGGCGGGTATTGAGTTTGCTGGATTGATTCTATTTTTAGGAAACAATGCCGGAGAATGTGATATAAGATCAAAATTGAGATTGAGTGGCTTAATTGACTACTTAAAGTTTGTGCGGTAAATTTATTTTGGCAGAGTTTAAGTCATGGAAGTTTTTAATAAAAAATAACTTTATTAATACTTAACAACTTGATGATGCTTGATGGTGCCCAGAAGAGGACTCGAACCTCCACACCCGAAGGCACATGGACCTGAACCATGCGCGTCTACCAATTCCGCCATCTGGGCAATACAGCAGCCTAGTCAGGCTGCGAAAGAACGCGTAATTCTATAGGAAACCACTGTTTTGTCAAATAAGAAGAAGCAAAAGCTGCGTAACCTGGATCCGCATTATCAGCGTGAAAAAGAACGCTATGAGCATCCATTGCCAAGCCGGGAATATATTTTGCAGATTTTGCAACAGCAAGGAATCCCGACTGCCGAGCACGCATTGCAGAAAATACTGGCGATTACTAAAGAAGAAGAAGCGTTGTTCAACCGTCGGTTGACGGCGATGATTCGCGAAGGTCAGATTTTCCGCAACCGCAAAGGCGATATTTGCGTCATGGAAAAACTGGATTTGATCAAAGGCAGAATCCAGGGGCATGCAGACGAGTTTGGCTTCCTGATTCCGGATGACGGTAGCCCGGATCTGTACCTGAGCGCCAAGGAGATGCACAAAGCGCTGCACGGTGATCGGGTTTTAGTGCGTGAAATCGGGTTGGATCGGCGCGGACGCCGGGAGGCCGTCATTGTGGAAGTGCTGGAATCTACCAATTCACAGTTGGTAGGCCGGTTACATATCGATCACGGTATTCTGTTTGTGGAGGCGGAAAACAAACGCATCAGCCAGGATATTCTGATCGCCCAGGAGCATTCGCTCAAAGCCAAAGCGGGTCAGGTTGTGATGGTGGAAATTATCCAGCAGCCCAATAAACAAACACAACCCATCGGTAAGATTATTGAAATTCTTGGCGATTACACGGCGCCTGGCATGGAGATTGAAATTGCGCTGCGTAAACATGATCTTCCGCATGTGTTTTCTCCCGAACTTGAGAAGCTGTCAGCAAAATTTCCCAAGAATGTATTAAAGAAAGAATTGGCAGGGCGCAAAGATATTTGCCACCTGCCGCTGGTGACCATTGACGGCGAAACTGCACGGGATTTTGACGATGCCGTTTTTTGCGAAAAAGAAGACAAGGGATACCGGCTGTATGTGGCGATTGCGGATGTCAGCCACTATGTCAAACCACATGATGTGATTGATGAGGAAGCGTTGAATCGCGGCAATTCCGTTTATTTCCCACGCCGCGTCATCCCGATGCTGCCCGAGGTTTTGTCGAACGAATTATGTTCGCTCAATCCGGACAAAAAACGCCTCTGCATGGTGTGTGAAATTCAGTTTGAGACGAATGGCGACATACTGGATTATTCATTTTATCCGGCTGTGATGTGCTCGCATGCACGGCTGACCTATACGAAAGTGGCTGCAATGCTGGCTGATCCCAAAGGTGCGGAAGCCAGGGAACATGCGGCGCTGTTACCGCATTTGCAGCTTATCTATAAGCTATTCAAGGCATTACTGAAAGCGCGTAAGAAACGCGGGGCGATTGATTTTGAGACCATTGAAACGCAAATGTTTTTCAATGAGCACGGAAAAATCGAGAAGATTGAGCCGGTACAGCGTACCGAAGCACATCGTCTGATTGAAGAATGCATGCTGGCAGCGAACGTTTGCGCCGCAGATTTTCTGCAAAAACACGGTCAGACGACGCTGTATCGCATTCATGAAGACCCAACACCCGAAAAAGTTGTCACTTTGCGCAATTTTCTCAAGGAATTCGGCATTCAATTGGGTGGAAAAACAAAACCCAGTGCCAAAGATTATGCGCAGACGCTGCTTAAAATATGCGGTAGACCGGATGCGCAGTTGTTGCAAACGGTCATGCTGAGATCTTTACAGCAAGCTGTTTATAGCCCCGATGTCACCGGGCATTTCGGACTTGCGTACGAGTCCTATACACATTTTACTTCGCCAATCCGCCGCTACCCTGATTTACTGGTACATCGTGCGATTAAAGCGGTGCTCGCCGGTGAAACCTATCAACCTGGAGATTGGCAGGAGCTGGGTAAGCATTGCTCAATGACCGAGCGGCGTGCCGATGACGCAACGCGTGATGTCGAATCCTGGCTCAAGTGTTTTTATATGCAGGATAAAATCGGTGAATGTTTCGACGGCGTAATCAGCAGCGTGACGGGGTTCGGCTTGTTTGTGGCTTTGGATAACGTGTATGTGGAAGGGCTTGTGCACATTTCAGAACTGCCGAGTGATTATTTTCATTTCGACGCCACCAAACATAGCCTGCTGGGTGAACGTAGCGGCAAACAATACCGCCTTGGCGACCGGTTACGCGTCAAATTGGTTCGCGTCGATCTGGAAACCAGCAAAATCGATTTTGTGTTGGCTGATCCGGATAAAAAACCGGTTCGATCGAAAGTAAAGGCTTCATCCAAAAGCAAGAAATCGCTCTAATGCTTAAATTGTTTTACAATACGCAGCCAGGAAGTATTGTTTAGCAGAGTTCCCAGGTTTGTTAAGAAAGGATTATGTCCAGCACTCGCCTTATTTTTGGTTTTCATGCGGTTACCAGTCGTTTGCGGCAGAATCCGGATAGCATCAAAGAGATATTTATCGATGCCATGCGCGGTGATCAGCGTGCGCGCGACTTAATCAAGCTAGCTGAAAGCCGGAAAATTCATTGGGTCTCCTGTGACGGATCAAAACTCACCAACATGGCCGGTGGCGACCGTCATCAAGGGGTCGTGGCCAATATCGATAGTAACCGCAGTTACGTCGATATCAACGATGTGCTGGATACATTGACCGAACCTGCACGGCTGTTGGTATTGGATGGAATCCAGGATCCGCACAATTTAGGTGCCTGTTTGCGCGTCGCCGATGCGTTTGGCGTGCATGCTGTGATTGCGCCGAAAGACCGGGCGGTCGGATTGACTGCGGCTGTGTATAAAGTTGCCAGCGGTGCCGCAGACACTGTGCCTTACATTGCTGTCACCAACTTGGCACGTACACTGAAGCAGTTGAAAGAGCAAGGCGTGTGGATTTTTGGCACCGCGGAAGATGCTGAACATGACTTGACGCACTTCCAGATCAAAGGCGCTGTCGCCTGGGTGTTCGGTTCCGAAGAAAAAGGACTGCGGCGCCTGACTCGCGAGAGCTGCGATCAATTGGTGCGAATTCCGATGCAAGGCAGTATCGAAAGCTTGAATGTTGCCGTCAGCGCGGGAATTTGTCTTTTTGAAACGCATCGCCAGCAATCTGCGGTCTGATCTGTGTACCTGATAAAATACATCGAATTTTCAGACAATGGCAATCCACATTATGTGCTGTAATTCAGCTCGATCAAACCACTGAATCGCTTATTCTCAACCATGACTTCATCTGATTACCCAAACTTTAAAACACATTTTATCGAACTTTTCCGTGAGGCATCCAGCGCCATTACGACACCGGATGACACCCTGCGTATTGAACTGACGCGCACCAAACAAGCCAGTCATGGGGATTATTCGTGCAATCTGGCCATGCAACTAGCCAAACCTTTGCATAAAAATCCGCGTGAGATCGCCAATTTGTTAATTGCTGCGCTGCCACCTTCGCCTTATTTAGAGAAAGTGGAGATAGCAGGTGCAGGGTTTATCAACCTGTTTTTGAAAAATTCCGCCAAGCAGCAATATTTGCATCATATTTTACAAAGCAAAAATGCGTTCGGTCATAGTGGTTTTGGTCAGGGGAAAAAGATTCAAGTGGAGTTTGTTTCAGCCAATCCGACCGGGCCGCTGCATGTCGGTCATGGGCGTGGGGCGGCCATCGGTGCCAGCCTTTCTAATATATTGGCAGCAGCGGGTTTTAACGTGTCGCGTGAATTTTACGTCAATGATGCGGGGCGGCAGATGGATATCCTGACGTTGTCTACCTGGTTGCGCTATCTGGAACTGAATCATGTGCATATGCCATTTCCGGCGAATGCTTATCAGGGTGAGTATGTGAAAACCATGGCGCAACTGATCTTCCAGGCACATACTGATCGCTACGTACATCAGTCGGCCTTACTGTTGGATGGCTTGCCGGAAACGGCCCACACTACGGCGGTCGATACCGACGAGCAATTGGATCAGTTGATTGCAAATGCAAAAAAAATCCTTGGCCAGGATTATGCTTATCTGCACAATTTTGTCCTGACAGAACAATTAGGGGATTGCCGCAATGATTTAATGGAATTCGGTGTGGAATTCGATACTTGGTTCTCCGAACAATCATTGTTTGATAGTGGTCTTGTCGCGCATACCATTCAATTGCTTAACAAGAAACATTACTTGTATCAGCAAGATGGCGCCACCTGGTTTCGTTCAACGGATTTCGGCGATGAGAAAGACCGGGTTGTGCAACGAGAAAACGGGCAGTTCACCTATTTTGCTTCGGACATCGCTTACCACCTGAATAAATTTGAGCGGGGTTTTGATCAGGTCATCAATGTCTGGGGCGCGGACCATCATGGTTATATTGCGCGGGTAAAAGGTGCCTTGCAGGCGCTGGGATTGGATCCTGCAAGACTGGAAATCGCGCTGGTGCAATTTGCGGTACTCTATCGGGACGGCAAAAAAGCGTCCATGTCGACACGCTCCGGCGAATTTGTCACGCTACGGGAATTACGCCAGGAAGTTGGCAAGGATGCCGCACGATTTTTTTATGTGATGCGTAAAAGCGATCAGCATTTGGATTTTGATTTGGATCTGGCCAAATCGCAAAGCAACGACAATCCGGTTTATTATGTCCAGTATGCACATGCCCGCGTGTGCAGCGTTCTGGCGCAATGGGATGGCGATGTGGACGATCTGGCTGAAGCCGATATGCAAGCATTATCCAGCCCGGTCGAATTGGCTTTGCTGCAGAAATTGATCGATTTTCCGGATACTGTGGAGATGGCTGCCAAGGAATTTTCACCGCATCTGATCGCCTTCTACCTCAGAGAACTGGCCAGTGAATTTCATAGTTATTATAATTCAACGCGTTTCCTGGTACCTGAAATTCCACTGCTGCATGCACGCCTGGCACTCATTGCATCCATTCGGCAGATACTGAATAATGGTCTTGGGTTACTGGGTGTTAGCGCACCTGATAAAATGTAGTCGAGTTAACATACAAGGACATTCATGAGTCGAGATTACAAAGCCCGAAAATCTTCAAAATCCGCGGATGAAAAAGGCGGTTCAGCATTTTTTGGAGGATTCGTTGGTTATGCGTTAGGTCTTATGAGTGCGATCGGCATATGGTTGTATCTTAACTACGCGCCCAGTCCTTTTTTATCCACTGAGAAAGTTGCTGGTTCATCTGCGAAAAGCGAGCCGCAAGCAGCACCTGCTGAGCAACTCAAAACGCCCGCAAAACCAGTTCAAGAAGAGCTGTTAAGTGCGGTCGAAGAAAAACCCCGTTTTGATTTTTATAAGATACTGCCAGGCATCGATGAACCGGAAGTCGATCAAACGAGCAGGCAAGCTGATGCGCGGCCCGCTCAGCCACCGGTTACTGCTAAAATTCCGGAAAGCAGCAGCAAACTGGCTGAGATTGCGCGGCAACCTGCTCCGACACCTCCCGTCATCAGTCCGATTGAAACCAAACAACAATCTGCGTCAGTTCATCCGCGCATTCTCCCAGAAACTGTGCAACAGCCTGTAGCGCCGCCGCAAGTCAAGCAGGCTAAATCGACAGAAAAATACTTTCTGCAGGCGGGATCATTCAAGAAAAATGATGAAGCAGAAAACCTGAAAGCAAGACTCGCATTGCTGGGTGTATTGGCATCCGTACAACCAATTGATTTGGCGGATAAAGGGGTTTGGTATAGGGTGCGTGTCGGGCCTTTTACTAAAAAGGAAGATGTTGATCAAACCAGCGCTTCCTTAAGAGAAAATGGAATCGCCACGCAATTTATTAAAACGCCCTAATTTTATTACTTATCGGTTTGCAGTTTTCCAGAATTTCGTATAAGACGAAATGAAATAGTCAATTAGATCATTTGCTTAAGGAGTTAAGATGAATTATCGTCAATCGTTTGCAGTTTTCTTTTTATTACTGAGTTTTGGCTTGATCAATAGCTTGAGTGCGCGCGCCGATATCGTTGAGGGTAAGGACTACACGGTTTTGACTAACCCGCAGCCGACGCAGGATGCTAATAAAATCGAGGTGTTGGAGTTTTTCTGGTATGGCTGTCCGCATTGCTATAGTTTGCATCCGCATCTCAAAACATGGCTACCGAACATTCCCGGTGATGTCAGTTTTCGGTATGTACCGGCGATTCTCCGCGCCAACTGGGTAGCGGCTGCAAAAATATATTATGCGATTGAGGCCATGGGAATAGCGGATGTGTTACACGATAAAGCTTATGACGCCATGCATCGTGACAAAATTGATTTGAATAATGAATCAGTGCTGTTTGATTGGATTGAGAAGCAGGGCGTCGATAGGAAAAAATTTGAAACCACTTATAAGTCTTTCGGTGTACAGAATCAGGTAGCAAGATCAACACAGATGACCCGGCAGTATCAGCTGAATGGTGTCCCTGCCTTGGTTGTAAATGGGAAATACCTGACCAGTGGAAGAATGGGTGGTACACCACAAGATACGATCAAAACTCTGGAACTGTTGATTGAGAAGGCACGCAAAGAAAGATAAGAAGATGAAATTGTTAATTTTCCAAGTTGAGTAAAATATTCATGGCAACAAGCAAGATCATTTTCGGAGCGGGCTGCTTTTGGGGAGTCGAGGCAGCCTTTCGCAATATCAAAGGGGTCGTCAACGCCACTTGCGGATATTCCGGCGGACACACTGACAATCCAACATATGAGGCAGTGTGTACCGATACGACAGGCCATATTGAAGTGGTTTTGGTGGAGTATGATCCGGGGGCAGTAGGCTTTGAAGCGCTGCTGGAATGTTTCTGGAATTGCCATAATCCGACCACGCAGGATCGTCAAGGTCCTGATATGGGTTCGCAATACCGTTCAGTTATCTTTTTTTTCACACCAGAACAAGAACTCATCGCTCAAGAATCCAAGAATAGACTGCAGCATAGTGGTCGCTGGCAAGATCCGGTTGTCACTCAGATTCTACCGGTCACTCGATTTTACGTGGCTGAAGCATATCATCAGAATTATTTTAAGAAACGCGGGATTGGTTAATTTATTGTCAACTAATATTTGGCCGTGCCGATGATAAGGTTTTTGCTATGTTTGTAAGTAACTCTTTACAGAATGATAACCATAAGTAATTGTTTTGTAGTAGATGCGATGGGATTTCTTGCGACATATACGACCACTTTCTTTCATAGATGATTATGGCTACGGAACTACTTTATAAAGAGAATTCATCAGGAACTGATGACATTTCATCGACAAAAAAAAGACCAACGGCCTCCACTAAAGAAAAGCTGTTAAGGGCTATTAGTGACGACCCCAATCTTCCGTCACTGGGTGGATCCATCTCTTATATTATTCAATTATCTTCGTCAGAGGATGAGTCTATACGACAACTGTCACACTTTATATTGTCAGATGTTTCATTGGCGCAGAAAATTCTGTGCTTATCCAATTCGATAACTTTTCGTTCCAGTTCTACCCAAGCAGTTACCAGCATCACTAAGGCAATCTTTTTGCTCGGTTTTGACACTGTCAGGACGTGTGCGTTAGCCATATTATTGGTTGATGGTATGATGTCGGGTAAGCGCGCAGAGTATGTGCGTACTGAATTGATCCATGCGCTGGCGGCCAGTATGATAGGCCGGGAACTCGCCAAGCATAGTCAATTTAAGGATGGCGAAGAAATTGCAGTGGCTGCATTATTTAAGAATACCGGTCGTCTACTACTTGCCGCACATGATCACGACAAATATGAAGAGATGATAGCTTGTATCGAACAAGGCGCGCACACACCAGAACAGGCATCGATGCAAGTATTGGGATTCAGTCTGAATGATTTTACAGAAACGATTCTGGAAAAATGGAATATTCCGGCCAGCATTATTCAAGCAATTAAGAGTAAGCCTGCGGGTACCTTAAGTTCTCCAAAGAACAAACAGGAATGGATGCAACAAGCTACGGAATTGAGTGATAAAGCAGTGCCGCTGATCATCAAGTCCTGTGCATCAGGAAATTTGGAGCTGGAAAATAAATTACTTGCTCGGTTTGGCAAAGCGCTTGATCTGAACAAATCTAAACTGGACATATTGATCAACGATGCAACGGAAGAAACTTCTGCACTACAAGTCAATGTGAATCTATTGCCGGTTGTGAAAAAGGGCAAAATCAGCGCGGATATGAAAGATACAGGGCTGCATTTAAATGCTGATGAAGATGTGCTAACTGAACTGATACTTGCGGATACCACTGCCGATGATGCACAGGTTGTTCAACGCTATCCCAGCGGTAAGCCGCATAACGCCTCTGTATTATTGTTGGCAGCGGTTCAGGATGTTGCAGAAATGATGGTCGCCAATAATTACAAACTGAGTGAGTTGGTCATGTTGATTCTTGAGCATTACTATAATAGCCTGGGTTTTCGCTTTGTCACACTCTGTTTAAGGGACGATCAGAAACATCAATATCGGGCGCGTAGCTCCGTAGGGAGGAATGATCCTGAGTATCAAAAAGCCTTCTGTTTCCCGGCTATTCTGTCAACGGATTTGTTTTATCTTGCGATGGCAAGAGATACCGATTTATTCATTTCAAATGCTGCAGCACCCAAAGTGCGTGAGTTATTGCCGCGCTGGCATCAAAATTTATTGCCGGATACATGCAGTTTTATTGTGCTTCCTTTGGTTTTCAATAAAAAGCCTATTGGTTTCATCTATGCGGATCGTGAATTTGCAGCACCCGAAGGAATAACATCCGAAGAGACAAGACTCATCAAGACGCTAAAAGGGCAAATATTGACAGCATTAAACTTGAAATAAATACTGACTCGATATCGATACAAAATGATTAAAACTGCAGGTTGCTTATTTATCATTAGCGCACCTTCCGGTGCTGGAAAAACCAGTCTGGTTAGAGCATTGCTCCAATCGGATCCCCATCTCAGTCTATCGGTTTCGCATACCACACGCCCGCCCCGCTCGGGAGAAGTTGATGGCAGGGATTATCATTTTGTGAGTAAAGATGCATTCCAGAAGATGCTGGTCAATGGAGAGTTTCTGGAAAGTGCGGAAGTGTATGGCAATCTGTATGGCACTTCGCAACAATGGATAAATGAAGCCATAGCATCCGGGCAAGATATATTGCTTGAAATAGACTGCCAGGGTGCAAAACAAGTACGTCACATTTTTCCTCAATCAGCGGCCATCTTCATTCTTCCTCCATCCATTGATGCCTTGGCAACGCGATTAAAAACGCGGGCACAAGATAATTCAGAAGTGATTCAGAAACGGCTCGCTGCAGCACGTGAAGAAGTCAGTCATATCGGTGAGTTCGATTATGTTATTATTAACAGTAAACTGGAAGAAGCACTGAATGATCTGACTTGCATCATCAGCGCGGAACGCCTGAGTCGGGATCGGCAAGTGATAAAATATCAATCACTCATTACCCAGTTGTTGTAAGTTCTTATAAAGAATGGCGTAGTTTGCTAATTCTTGATTGTAAAATCCAGTTGTATATTCCTATATTCGAGATAAAAACCATGGCACGAATTACTGTAGATGATTGTTTAAAGAGAATTCCTAATCGCTTTGATATGACGCTGGTTGCTACGACACGAGCCAGGCAATTGGCGATCGGGTCGGCACCTTTGGTCGAGCCCGCACGCGATAAGCCGACAGTTATCGCACTGCGTGAACTGGCACAAGGCAAAATAGGGTTGGATATTCTCAATCCGAAAAACATGTAATTGCGCATTCAGCATTTTTGAATACGGTATGCATTGATTTGATCTATGCGTTGATTGATCACAGGCTGTTAAGCCTGTGATCAATCAAGCTATTCGAGGCATCATATCACCACACCGCACTACTAGAACTTGGTTTCAGAAATAAGCAAAAATTACTTGCTTTCATTCCAAGTAAATCCCGGCATATAATCCCTATCAGAGTTCAGCTTAAAGGGGCCGCTTAGAGTTTTCCTTAAGCAGACTCTGATTTGTGATTCACATTGAAAAATACTGACAGCACATCAAAGTCTATGCCTGAAGCAGAACTTCTATTTTCCGAGACATCCCAATATCTTAAATCCGAAGATGTTGCTCAGCTTAGAAATGCCTATTTATTTGGCCAAGGCGCTCATTCCGGGCAATTTCGCAAATCGGGCGAACCTTATATCTCGCATCCTTTGGCGGTGGCCAGAATTCTTGGCAAGCTACATTTGGATGCACCCACCCTGACAGCCGCTTTATTGCATGACGTCGTAGAAGATACGGATATCTCCAAAGCTGAAATCAGCGAACGGTTTGGTGAGCCCGTGGCAGAACTGGTGGATGGCGTCTCCAAACTGACCAAAATTGAATTCCAGACACAGGAAGAAGCCCAGGCTGAGAATTTCCGTAAGATGCTGTTAGCGATGGCGCGGGATGTCCGTGTGATACTCATCAAGCTGGCTGATCGGTTGCATAATATGCGAACGCTTGATGTGATGAATCACGAAAAACAACGCCGCATTGCCCGTGAAACGCTGGAAATTTATGCACCCATTGCGCATCGCTTAGGACTTAATAATATCTACCAGGAATTGCAGGAGCTGGGTTTTCGATATTCCTATCCCATGCGGTATAAAGTGCTGGTGAAGGCGACTAAAGCGGCGCGTGGCAATCGTCGTGAGGTTGTTGGCAAAATTCTTGACGCCATAAATCTCAAATTAAAAGAGGTGGGACTGGATGCGGAAGTGACCGGACGCGAAAAGCACTTGTACAGCATTTATATGAAGATGGTGGATAAGCATTTGTCGTTTTCAGAAGTGCTGGATATTTATGGATTTCGTGTCATTGTCAAAGATATTCCTTCATGTTATGTCGCATTAGGCATGCTGCATAGTTTATACAAGCCGATTCCGGGAAAATTCAAGGACTACATTGCCATCCCTAAGAACAATGGTTATCAATCACTGCACAGCACTTTGCTGGGGCCGTTCGGCATACCGATCGAAATGCAGATTCGTACCGCCGAGATGCATCGGATCGCCGAAAACGGTGTGGCTTCGCATTGGCTGTATAAAAGCTCGGATGATGATTTTAATGATCTGCACCCGGAAACCAGTCAGTGGTTGCAGAGCCTAGTGGAAGCACTGAGTGGCTCGACAGATTCTTTGGAGTTTCTGGAGCACCTCAAAATTGATTTGTTTCCCGGTGATGTGTATGTGTTTACGCCACAGGGAAAAATCCTGACGCTGCCAAGAGGATCGACGGCGGTCGATTTTGCCTATGCCGTGCATTCCGATGTGGGTAATTGCTGTGTAGCCGCGAAGATCAACGGTGAGAATGCGCCGTTGCGCACCCTATTAAAAACGGGTGACCGGGTGGAAATCGTCACTGCGCCTTACGCCAAGCCCAATCCCTCGTGGCTCAGTTATGTGGCAACGGGAAGGGCGCGCTCACATATTCGTTACTTCCTGAAAAACATCCAATACGACGAATCGGTCAAGTTGGGTGAACGTATGCTCAACCAGGCGCTGCTGTCTTTTAATATCAATCCGGATACGATTAATGAAGCGCAGTGGGAAAAATTAGTACGCGACAGCGGCGTCAAATCAAAAGATGAATTGCTGGCTGAAATGGCGCTGGGCAAGCAGTTTCCTGCTGTCGTGGCAAAACGTCTGACCATGCCGCTGGAATCAGTGTCCAGTGAGCAGACAGCAGGACCGATTACGATATTGGGAACTGAAGGATTGACGGTGCAATTTGCCAAATGCTGCCGCCCCATTCCAGGCGATGCCATTGTGGGGATGATTAAAAAGGATCACGGCCTCGTCATTCATGCGCATGATTGCGCAGTCATCGCCAATAGTCAGAAAAGCTCGGAGAATTACCTGGATGTGGCATGGGGAAAAGATGTCGCCAGAACCTTTGAAGCCAGCATCAAAGTAACGGCAGTAAACAAACAGGGGGTATTAGCCCGGGTTGCCGCCGAAATAGCCAAAGCGGAATCGAATATCGACGACATTGCGATGGAAAGTGATGGGGATTACACGCGAATGCGCTTTATTTTGCAAGTGAATAATCGGCACCATCTCGCACAAATCCTGCGCAGCCTGAGGCGCATCAAGGATGTCGCCAGAATCAGCCGGATTAAAAGTTGATTGAGCAGGTATGATTTGCGGTGATGCGGAATCAATTTGCAGGTGTTTTTTTGTCACACAACACTGATTTTTGGAGAAAATGAATGATTCGCCATACACTGATGTTACTTGCACTAGGCATGCTGCTGCTACTAGTTGCATGTGCATCCAAAACTCAGGAGAAGAAACCTGCAGATTCAGCGACTGGATCAAAAATTGCCACACCGTTTGAGCAATTATCCTTGAAATCATCGGGAAAAACGGTTTTTGAGGATGCTGGCAAATTCATCCTGATTGAAGGCAGCAAGTGCATGCAGCGCGAAAATGGCGCGGAGGTTGCAACCATTCTACAATGGATCGAAATGCCCGGCTATGTGGATAGCGGCACGGTCGTGCTAAATGGCTGGGATTTGCGTTATCTGCAAAGCGAACAAGAAGTCAATTCGATGCGTGCTGACATTACGCACAGCAAGCTGGTGAGGAATACGGGGTCTGCCATGCTGATGTTTGAAGTGCAAGGCAAGCTGGACGATCAGAACCGTAACGATGCCTACGAATTTTGTGTGTTTTATAGCGCATTCGGCTATCACTCAGCCTGGTTTGATGCCACGGTAGAGGGTGATTACAGCGGTATAGATACCTCGACACTGCAAAATAAAAATCAAGGCGCGGTTGCCACGCTGGAAAATACCGGAAGCAAAGGTACGCTCAAAGGCAATGATGCGATTGCGATCATGCCGCGCGGATTTGATTTTCAATTCGATGACACCTTTGAGTGTGAATTGCGTTTCCCTCCCTGCAAATGGGCGGATCGTGCCGATTACCGTTTGCTGCAAGCGGCTTACAGCCTATCTCAAACCGGCATTTCACCCAATTCGGACGGCAGTCCGCACTGGGTCACTCAGACCATTTTTAAAGATAACACCATACGCACACACCGAATTAAAACACGTACTGCGCTGATTCGCGGCAGCAGCGTCAAACTGCGCCCGGATTTTCTGGCGCTGAATCCGCGCACAGCAAATACCGGCAACTGCCGCAAAAACGCCGACGGCATTGTCCGCACCCAAACATTCCGCATCAATGACTTACCGTATGATTATGCAGTACCGATGCTGACAGGCTGGGACCTTTCCTACGAATGCGAAAATCAGCTGGTGCAACGGGCAGGCATCTGGATCCACGACATCCGTTTTGACCCCAACGCCAGCAGCATGGAATATAAAGTGTCGTCGATTCTGCGCGACCAGGACGGCGCACCCAGCTTTAATGCCGCGCACCGCATCACGGTGCTGGGGCTAAATCGCATACTTCCACCGGCTCAACGCCGCGCACCGGAAATCAATATCAAGATCAGGGGAAACTGACGGGTAGTCAGCGCATTCAAAGCAGAGCTGGGTTGCTATACCCGATTTCCTGTTTTCAATTTTTCCGCTGTTGTAACCAGTGCTTGCCGCTGTGAGTCAAGCGATAGCGTTGCGTTGGGCTGCGCGGAGAATCAGGTTGTGTGCGCTCAATCCAGCCGCCTTGCAACGCAGGATCAAGGTAATTTTTCCGAAAAGTGGGCCGATGAGAAAGCGCCAACGCCTTGAGCAATTCGGCGCTGCCTAGTTCGTAGATACCAATCACTTCAATCAGTAGCGCTACTTGATCGGTTACATGGTCGCTTACTTGGTCGGTCGGAACAGTTTCGCGGATTGCATCGCGCAAGGCACTTAGCATGAACTCAATAAAAAGCGTGGCATCAGCGCGCTGATCCGCTTCTGCCAGTACCCGGTAATAGACATCCTGCCGATCGCGAATCATAGCTTCCACCGGCAGATAAGCCAGCAGCGGTTGCCAATTGCGCAGGATTAAGGTTTGCCACAACCGTCCTATGCGGCCATTGCCATCTGCAAAAGGATGGATGAATTCCAGTTCATAGTGAAATACGCAACTGGCCACCAGCGGATGCTCTTCAGCATGCTTTAACCAATAGAACAAATCGGCCATTAAATGCGGCACTCGGTCGGCAGGTGGTGCCATGTGGATCAATTGTCTGTCCTGAAATATCCCGACACCACCGGAGCGATAAACGCCAGACTCATCCATCAATGTGGACATCAATAAGCCGTGCGCGGTCAGCAGATCATCTTGCGAGCCAGCTTCCCAGCTATCCATAGCTTCATAAGCAGCAAAGGCGTTACGCACTTCCTGAATTTCACGTGGATGTCCCAGTACCCGCTTGCCCTCAATGACCGCCGTAACTTGTTCAATCGTCAGCGTATTGTTCTCAATGGCTAGCGAGGCCTGAATGGAACGGATGCGGTTTCCCCGGCGCAGACGCGGTGTCAGATTTTGTTCTGACAGCACGGTATAACGCCCGATGAGCTCGCTGATCTCGGCGACTAGATTCAGAATGGCTGGTGTCAGCGTGTAGGGTGGCTGGTAGGTTTTTTGATTACTCATTCAAGTCGCCGAAATTTTTTGAGTCATGATAATCCTAGCAGGTCGTTGGAAAACGATCTGCGTGAACCCAGTTACCGCTCAACCAACACTACTTCAACTGTCTTCACCTCACCATCCCGCCGATATCGCAGTTCAGTTTTCTCTCCCGCCTTAAGCGTTCGTAAAATATTAGCATACGACGTCAAATCACTGATTGGTTGCCCCGCTAATTGAATCAGGATGTCGCCCGCCTGTAACTGCGCTTGTTGCGCCGGGGAGCCGGGGATGACGTTATCTACGCGCACACCGTCTCCCTGGTACGAAAAATCCGGTACGGTGCCGAGGCTGGCTTTGCGTTTTTCTTTGGTTTTTGCTTGTGTGGGCTCGGTTTGTGTGTTTTGCGATTGCAACGTGACAGTCAGGGGTTCGATGCGGTTGGCCAGATATTCGGTGGCTTCTTTTAGGATGGCAGCGACTTTGACCAATCCGGCGGAATCAATCTTATCCACAGTGTCGCCGGGAGCATGGTAATCCTCGTGTGCGCTGGCGAAAAACTGCACGGCGGGGATGCCGGCTTGGATGAAAGCGGCTTGGTCGCTGGAGCCGAAATCGTCTTGCACGGTATTAACGGGAATGCCGGTGACAAAGCCTGCGCCGCGGAAAACATGCACCAGTTCGCGCGCGCTTCCGGTGCCAAACAGAGTGATTGGATTTTTTTTCAGCCGCCCGACGGTATCCAGATTCAGCATGGCCACAATTTTTTCCGCTGGGAAGTCTTTGGTGTTGCTGATGTAATGCTTGGAGCCGAGCAGGCCGGCTTCTTCACCGGTAAAAGCTACAAAAATGATGGTGCGTTCCGGTTGCCATTTGGGAACGATTTGCCGCGCCAGCTCCAGCATGACGGCGATGCCGCTGGCATTATCATCCGCGCCGTGATGGATCTTCCCTTGGTGTGCCGCGCGGACATCCGGCCAACCCATGCCGAGATGGTCATAATGCGCGCCGATGATGAGGCTCTGTTCGGCGAGTTGCGGATTGGTGCCCGGTAAAATGCCGATGACATTGCGTAACGCGATGTTGCCTTTCGGTGCACCGACATCCTGTTGCCAGTTCTGAAGATAACTGTTGCCATCACCGCCCGGCACTAGGCCAATCTGCTGAAATTGTTTGGCGATATAGGCTGCCGCGGTATCCAGTTCCGGGCTGCCCAGTTCACGCCCCTTGAATGCGGCGCTGGATAGATGCGTGATATCGGCCAGCATGCGAGCTTCGGAGAATACCGGTGGCAGCTCTGCCAATGCGCGGCGCGGTTTTGTGGTGCCAGCGTGAGCAGCAGTCACTGTTGCATGGTCTTTTTGCTGTACCCATCGGGTGAGCGGCGATTGCGTGACAGGCCATTGGCCTTTATGCACATTGGCCAGCTCATCGCCGTTTTTAAATACCAAATAGCTGTATTTGCGGTAGTGCGGCAGTTTGTTGGCTAATTCTGCAATCGCTTTGGGCTGATCGGAGGCGACCCATAACAGCGTGTTATCTGGCTTGGAGGGTTGCCTGACCGTCAATACAATGGCGTGTTCAGTCTGTTGGTATGTTTGCTGATCGAGTTGCAATTTTTCATGCTGATGAGCGACACCCTGTTCCGCTAAGGTGGTGAGTAGCGCGTTGCTGAATTTGTTTTGCCAGCCCATGATCCAAACCGTTCGGTCTGTGGGTAAAACAGTTAATTGATCGTCGGTGATGACTTCCAGCACGGCCGATTGGGTTTTTTGCCATTGCATCGCCAATGAGCGGTATGCTTGCAGTATTTCCTTGTCAGCCTTTGCCGGTAGCACCAGTAATGGCTTTTCAGCACCGAAGCCTTGCGATAACGCGGAAGGAATTTCGCGGCTATCCAGGCGTCTGAACACATCGAATTGCGGGTCGATGTCGATGCGCACGGGGCGCGCGTGAAAATCCATTTCGATCTGGTGCGTCTTGCCATCGAAAGTGATTTGTGATGAATGCGCTTGCGCTTCTCCTTCCAAAGTGACCGAGATGGGGATCGTCAACTGATACAACTCGCCGGGCTGGGTTTGTTCGAGCTGCGCTTTGAGCCTGAATCCTTGCGCGGTGGGTTCGGCCTCCGCATGGCGCAGTAATAGATTGGGAGCACCGCTGCGGTGCACCCATTGGTCAAATTGCCGGGAGAAATCCTTGCCTGTCGCTGCGCCGAATGTGGCCTTCAAGTCGTCAAAAGTTGCCTGCTTGAAGGTAAACTGTTTATAAAATTGCCGCAACGCGCGCACAAAATCTTCATCACCCAATTCCTGGCGCAGCATATGGAAAAACATCATGGTTTTTCCATAACCGACGGCTTCCGAGCTGGCACTATGCCGCGACACAAACTGAATAATTGGGAAATCCTTTTCCTTGTTGACAAAATCTGCGTATTTTTGCAGCACGTCACGGCGATATTCTTCGCCTTTGCCGCGTTGCTCGTTGACCAGATGGTCGGCGAGATAGGCGGTCAATCCTTCCGCCCAGTTTCCCCTGGCATAATCGACAAACACGCCGTTGCCCCAATAATTATGCAAAATCTCATGCGGATATGAGGAATGCAGAATGAATGGGAAGCGAATCACCTTGGGGCCCAGCAGCGTAAAAGAAGGCATGCCGTAGCCGGTTTCCCAAAAATTTTCAACGAGCGCGAATTTCGTATACGGGTAGGGGCCGAGCAGCTTGTTGTACATGGCGATATATTGCGCCGTGGTATCCAGATATTTCTGCGCGAGCGCTTCATCGGCGCTGCGCAGGTAAACCAGCGCGTCCACCGCTCCGGCGGATTGTGTGTAACGTTGATAGCGCCCGGCAACGATGTAAATGTCATCCTGCGGTTGTTTTTCTTCCCAAGCCACCTGCCGGGCTGTCGGTGTTTTGTGCTCACGCACTAAAGTACCTTGGCTGACGACATCCCAATCGGCGGGTACCTGAATATCCAGCCGGAACGACACCATGGCATCGTCAAACTGCGGATACCAGGCAGTGGAATTCGCCAGAAAAATCCCTTCATTCCAAATGACCCCAGGGGTATAACTGAAACTGCGCGCGTATTCCTGGCCGGGGCCTTGTACCGGGTGATTGATGCTGCCATTGAAATGCAGGGTGAACGCTTTCTGCTGGGGCGGTAATGCGAGTGTGTAATGCTTTAATGGGATGGATCTGCCCGCAGCAGCATCACTCCCTCGCAGCGTAATTTTCGCGCCTTGAACCTCAGTAATTGTTAAACCGGCGTGCAGGCTGAAATCAAGTGCAATCGGTGTGTTGTGCTGCTGGAATTGCTCCGGCACAGTGATATGATCTTCGACACGAATATTAGAAGTGTCGGGTGCCAGCACAATTTTCATCTGATGATGAAATGTTTGGTTGTTGGCTGATACAACCATGCTAAAGAGCACGCAATAGATGACGGCAACCCACGTCGCACTGAGGTTTATTAATTTTCGCATTCTTTTTTTATAGGGATAAGTTATTTATTCGAGGCATTGTGGCAGATGCCGACGATCATCACCAAACGCATTCTATAATACATAATGTTTACTTTCCTTTTGCAGCTATGTTTAAATGTTTTCCATTTAGCAACAGGGCTTGTAAGTCAAATGAAACCAATGAAAAATTATATGCAAACCTCCTTTTTTACTGATTCTGCTGTCATGAGCAGCTTTTTATTACCGCTGACTTTCCTGGCGGTCAGCCATGCCGGTGCGGCGGATTTCATCACCGGTGAGCAGCAGCTTTCCGTCAAGGAGAAAAGAGCCGGCGAAGCGTATTACCGCCAAGACATGAAGTGGATGGTTTATCAGGCGGAACTGTCGGATGACAATCCTTTTTATCAGATTTTCCTGAAAAATATTGCCAGCGGTACCGTGCAACAGGTTTCACCGGGAAATGGCAAAACCACGTGCGCGTGGGTTCATCCTGCGCAGGAAAAAGTGCTGTTTTCATCGACCCACGAAGATGCCGGCGCAAAAGCCAAGATGGATGCGGAAATTGAGCGCAGGAAATCCGGTGAGCGGCAATCGTATGCGTGGGATTACGATGAGTTTTATGATATCTATGAAACCGATTTTACCGGTGGAAACATCAGAAATCTTACCAAAACGCTGGGTTACGATGCCGAAGCCTCCTGGTCACCCGATGGCAAATTAATTGCTTTCGCTTCCAACCGCCGGGCGTATACAGAAGAGTTATCCGCTGAGGAAGCGGCGCTTTTCAAAGCCAATCCGTCCGCCATGATCGATATTTACATCATGGACGCGGATGGTTCCAGCGTGAAACGATTAACGCACACCAAAACCTACGACGGCGGCCCGTTTTTCAGTCCGGATGGGAAGCGAATCGTGTGGCGGCGTTTTTCTGAGAATGGCCGGGACGCTGAGATTTTTACCATGAACATCGATGGCACCGACCAGAAGCAAATCACGCGCTTGAATGTCATGTCGTGGGCGCCTTTTTATCATCCGTCCGGAAAATATGTCATTTTTGCGACGAACGTGCATGGACACCGCAATTTTGAACTGTACATCGTCGATATCGACGGCCAGAAAGAGCCGGTGCGTGTGACGGATAAAGAAGGCTTTGACGGGTTGCCGGTATTTACACCGGACGGCAATTATCTGACTTGGACCAGCGATCGCACACTCGAGAAAAAAGGTCAACTGTTTCATGGCAAATGGGATCATCAAAAAGCATTGGAGAGCCTGTCGTTGAAATAATGACGGAAATTTTGTAGCCAATGTGTTACCGAAGCGAAGAGACGGGCTCTTAGCTTTGCGTTCACATCAACCACTAGCCTGGATCAATCCATGACCCAACCATCGGCGCCCAACAATCCGCCTGCTGTCACCATGCAGGCTTCCGATCAGCTGTATCAGTGGTTGGAAAATGAACATATCAGTTTTGCTTTCACGACCTATCAAGCCAATCGGTTGTTTTTAGTCGGAAGGAAGGAAAATGGCCATTTGGCCGTGAATGAGCGCCTGTTTGACAAGCCGATGGGTTTGTATGCCAGCGATGAGAATCTCTACATGGCGACCCGTTACCAGATTTGGCAACTGGAAAATCGTTTGGCACAAGACGAGCAACAGCATGGCTGCGATCGTTTGTATGTGCCCAGCCAATCCCATACCACGGGTGATCTGAATGTGCATGATATCGTAGTCACTGAAGAACAAAAGCTATTGTTTATTAACACTGATTTCAGTTGTGTCGCCACCTTGCAACCAGGATTCAGTTTCGCCCCTGTGTGGAAACCGCCATTTATCACCAAACTTGCAGCCGAAGATCGTTGTCACTTGAATGGCTTGGCCATGCAGGATGGAAAACCCGCGTATGTGACCGCGTGCAGCGCCACAGACGAAGCGGCGGGCTGGCGCAATCATCGCCTGGATGGCGGCGTGGTGATGCACATGCCCAGCGATGCAATTATCGCCACCGGCTTGTCCATGCCGCATTCCCCGCGCTGGTATCAAGGCAAATTGTGGTTGCTCAATTCCGGTACCGGCGAGTTTGGTTATTTGGATGGCGATACATTTGTGCCGGTGCTATTCTGCCCAGGTTTCGTGCGGGGTTTGGCCTTCTGGAAAAATTATGCCTTGGTTGGCTTATCAAAACTGCGTTCAAAAGTTTTTTCCGGCTTGTCATTGGAGCAGCGGCTTGCGGCGGATAACATGACGTCGCAATGCGGCCTGATGATTATTGATCTCAAGTCCGGCAATATCATCCACACGCTGACCATTGAAGGCGTCGTGCAGGAATTGTTCGATGTCGTGGTGCTGCCGAATGTCCGTAAACCCAGGGCGCTGGGTTTCCAGGATGATGACATTGACCGCATGATTTCTTTTCCCGGCTCAGGAGGATTGATTGTGACTAAACCGACGGTAAAGCGTCCCGGTTTGAGTCAACCGGTGCAGGTGCCCGGCGTGCCGCGTGCTTCACAATTGGGTCAATCGGACGAGCCGGCGATCAAGTATCAGAAAGTCCTTCATCTCACCCCGGAAAGCCTGCTTCCTTATGAAGCAATGACGAACCCCAGTTTGCAAAAACGCTGGCAAACCCAGCCGCAACGCGGCGAATTGATTGGCATATCTGCATCAGTTGAAGGACAGATGATCGGTTTTGCGGTGGCAGAGTCGTGGCAGGATGGTGAGCAAACCCAAGTGGAATTGATTTCATCCTATGTGTCACCCTCCTATCATCATCAGCCGATTGAAAAACAACTCCATCAGCATTTGCAGCGAGCGGTCAGTAATACATTGCATAGGGTTAAACGTTAATACTTATCTTAGGGAGAAATGATATGGCCGATCCAGTTTTTGATTTCAAGGCTTTTAAACCGTTTGGTTTGGATAATTTCTCATCGTTTGTTGATATCGATGGCGATGGCGATTTAGATGCCTTTATGGAAAACTATACTGGCAATGTATTGTTTTCCAGGAATACCGGTACGATCAATCATCCTGTTTTTTCAATTGCCGTCAATAATCCATTTGGTTTGAGTGAGTTCCCGGAATTTCTTGATATTGATGATGATGGCGATATGGATGCCTTCATGATTAATTCTGGTGGAGATGTGTTGTTTTCGAGGAATACTGGTACGGCGAGCAACCCTGTCTTTGCGGCATCAATCACAAACCCATTTGGTTTAAGTAATGTGGGAGGGGCCTATTATAATACTGCTCCTATTTTTGCGGATATCGACGGCGATGACGATCTGGATGCTTTCGTTGGAAATTATGGTGGTGATACGGTGTTTTTTAGCAATACCGGAACGGCCACCAATCCAGCATTCGCTGCCCCGGTAGTCAATCCGTTCGGTTTGATCAACATGGGAAGCTCGGCTTCTCCCACCTTGGTTGATATCGACGGCGACGGCGACTTGGATGCATTCGTGGGTTGGTCCCATTATACGGGCAGCGGTAATTTGTTTTTTAGAAATATCGGAACAGCCAGCAATCCCAAATTTTACCGTGTCGGTGGTAGTCCGTTTGGTTTGGTTGCAGGCGATCCTTTCACCAACTTTGTCGATATCGATGGCGATGGCGATCTGGACGCCTTTGAGAACAATCTGTATTTTGAAAATACGGGAACTGGCATTAATCCATTCTTTACTTCACATGGTGGGCTTGGTAATGCAGCCAATTTGGGCTTCGGTCTCAGTCCTACCTTTGTCGATATTGACGGGGATGGCGATTTGGACGCTTTCATAGGCCAATCTTATTTTGGCGGTATTGATGGTGTTGAAGGCGGTGATGTGTTGTTTATCGAAAATACCGGAACAGCCAATATCTGGAATTTCAGCACCACTGCTGTCACCAATCCATTTGGCTTGACCGATGTTGGCAATTTTGCTAGTCCCGCATTTGTTGATATCGATCATGATAACGATCTGGATGCCTTTGTCGGTGATTCCAGCGGCAATACGCTATTTTATAGAAATACCGGAACAGTAAGTAATTCGGTGTTTGCTGCACCGCAAACCAATCCATTTGGTTTGACTGATGTAGGCTATTATGCACGTCCTATTTTTGTTGATATCGACAACGACAACGATCTGGATATTTTTGTCAATGATTTGTTTTTTAAAAATACTGGAACCGTGAATAATCCGGTATTTGCCGCTCCTCAAGCCGACGCATTTGGCTTAACAAGTTCTCCTACTTTTATTGATGTCGACCATGATGGTGATCAGGATGCCTTTAGTGGCACATTTTTTTACCGAAACATGGGGACAGCGGATACCCCGGTGTTTTCTTTTGAAGGCAATAGCCCATTTGGTTTGCCAGGGAAAGTTCAGCGCACAAGTTTTTCTGTTGATACCTTTGCAGATATCGACGGAGATGGTGATTTGGATGCCTTTGTCTCCGATCTTTATTCGTATGGGGGTGCTTATTCTGGGGGTGAAAGTTTCTACCTCAACAACAACGCACCGAACGTCAACAGTGTGACGGTAGCCGAGAAATATACCAAAAACACGCCACTGAACCTGCAGGATATCGTTGTGAGCGATCCGGATAGCGCCAACGTGACGGTAACGCTGAAGTTGTCGAATGTTGCGGCGGGTGCTTTGAGTACCGGTGCGTCGGGCGCTGTGGCATCGACCTATGATGCGAGTAAGGGGATATGGATGGCGAGCGGTGCGCTGGCCGATGTCAATGCATTGTTGGCGAATGTGATTTTCATCCTGGCGGCGAATTTCACCGGCGCTTTTACGGTGGAAGCCAGCATTTCCGATGGCGTGGCGGCACCGCTTACCGGTAGTAAAAATTTCTCCGGCGGTGCGGGAGTGCTGGTTGCCAGCACGGCGGGCAACAATGTGTTGACAGGCACACTATCCAACAACGATACCGTTACTTACGACTCTGCTACTGGTGCGGTAACCGTTTCACTGAACATTACCGCACAGCAGAATACCGGCAGTGCGGGATTGGATACCATCACCAAGATCGAGAATGTAATTGGCAGCGGCTTCAATGATAGTTTGACAGGTAATGATGCCAATAACGTGTTGAATGGTAAGGCAGGTAACGACATGCTGGTCGGCTGGTCCGGCGCGGATACCATGATCGGCGGGCCAGGCAATGACAGTTATTTTGTTGAGAATGCCGGTGATGTCGTCTACGAAAAATCCAACGAAGGTACGGATATCGTCAGCAGCCGGTTGACTTACATATTGCCCATCAATGTGGAAAATCTGATACTGACCGGCACAGCGGCGATCAATGGTACAGGCAATAGTTTGAACAACGTCATCACCGGCAACAATGCCGCCAATCAACTCAATGGCGATGCCGGTAATGATGCGCTTAATGGTGGAGCGGGTGACGACATTCTTATCGGGTGGTCGGGAGCGGATACGATGGCGGGAGGATCGGGGAATGACACTTATTTGGTTGAGAATGCGGGCGATATCGTTACTGAAAAACTTAACGAGGGCACGGATACGGTCAGCAGTCGATTGACTTACACGCTACCCGTCGATGTGGAAAATCTTACGTTGACCGGCACATCCGCGGTGAATGGCACAGGTAATGGTCAAGCGAATGTGATCACTGGCAATTTAGCTGCCAATCAGTTAAATGGATTGGCGGGTAACGATACGCTCAACGGTGGCAGCGGCAATGATATGTTGAATGGCGGTGCAGGCACCAACACGTTAACCGGCGGAACAGGCAGCGATATTTTTCGGTTTGCCACGGCCGCCCACATTGATGCGATCACTGACTATAGCGTAGCCAATGACACCATTCAGCTTGAGAATGCGGTATTTACTGCGTTGATGGCAACTGGCACATTGGCTGCCGGGCAGTTCAGGATCGGTACAAAAGCGCTGGATGCCAATGATTTCATTATCTATAACAATGCGGCGGGTACGCTGTTATATGACGTGGATGGCAATGGCGCGGGTGCTGCGGTGCAAATTGCTGCCGTTGGCACGGGACTAGCCATGACCAATGCGGAGTTTGTGGTGATTTAGGTGTAAGAAATCTCAGGGTTGTTTACAGAGAGGTTGATTAAAATAAGCGTTGAGTATTTCATAAGGGGTTGCATTATT
>NZ_JAMWZS010000036.1 GCF_024282095.1 Nitrosomonas sp. | reverse complement strand
CTTTGGTGGTTTGTTGATGACCTGGGATGCAAGTGGCAATCGTTATATTAACAGTATTGCTGGAGCAGTTATACCAGTCTTCACCAAGCTATAAGCTAGGTTAGTATCAACGCCGGTACACCACTGTCGGAAGACAGCCGGTGTACCGGCTTTTTTTATGACTCTAAGTCAATATATTTTCAGATAAAATGTTTTTCTCAAGCCTGTTTTTTTCTTTAAAGTTTAGATTTCATAAATTCTGTTTTATCAATCATTGATGTCAGCACTAAGTACTCTGCCGATTATATGATTACTGAACCCATTGATTTGCAATCCATTGAAATTGAAACAGGTGAAAATCCTACTCATGCAATTGTGTGGTTACATGGGCTAGGCGCTGATGGGAATGATTTTGTACCGATAATCAATGAGCTGAAGTTGTGTTCTGATAAACCTATTCGGTTTATTTTTCCGCATGCACCAGAACGGTCTGTCAGTATAAATAATGGTTACGTAATGCGCGCATGGTATGATATTTTTCATCCTGATTTTAATTATCATCAAGATGAATCCGGTATTTGTGGTTCGCAAAAAGCAATTGATGCTTTGATTATACGAGAGATGCAGCGCGGTATAGCCTCAGCACATATTCTGCTGGCGGGATTTTCTCAAGGTGGTGCGATGGCACTGCACGCTGGATTGTGCCAGATTAATCCGCTAGCGGGGATTATAGCGCTGTCATGCTATTTGCCCCTTGCAGAAACGCTTTCATTCGAAGCTTGTGCTGCTAATGCCGCAATACCAATATTTATGGCACACGGCACTTATGATGCTGTGATACCTATATCGCATGCTGTTGCTTCAAAAGAAAAATTACTGGCTGCAAATTATGCACCTGAATGGCATGAATATCCTATGGCGCATACCGTATGCCAACAAGAAATAGCAGATATCAGCCGTTGGTTGCAGCGCATCATGAAATAAACCCGAGTGAATTGTTGGAAAAATAAAAGCCAATAAAAAGCATAATTTCTCGATATAACTGTCATGCAGCAGAATTTTAGTTAAAACAGAACCATCAGTACGTGATCAATCAACATGAAACTAGCAACCTGGAATGTAAATTCACTAAAAGTGCGATTGCCGCAAGTAATTGATTGGCTGGGAGCGAATCAACCTGATATGTTGTGCTTACAGGAAACGAAATTATCCGACGATAATTTTCCAGAGAGTGAAATCACTGCAATGGGTTATCAGTCTGCTTTTATTGGACAGAAAACCTACAATGGTGTCGCGATACTGAGCAAACAAAAAGGCAGCGAGATAGTAACCGCGATACCTGATTTTGCTGATGAACAAAAAAGGATCATCGCCGCGACCTATGGGGATTTGCGCGTTATTTCCATTTATGTACCTAATGGTGATACCGTTGAATCTGAGAAATATGATTACAAATTAAAGTGGTTGCCAGCCTTAAACAGATGGCTACAACAGGAATTGAAGAGACATGCAAAACTGGCATTGCTGGGTGATTTTAATATTGCGCCGGAAGATCGTGATGTTCATGATCCAAAAATCTGGGAGGGCAAGGTATTGTGCAGTCAACCGGAACGTGATGCTTTCAGTAATCTGCTTAATTTAGGGTTTGTGGACAGCTTTCGCTTATTTGAACAACCCGAGAAATCTTATACGTGGTGGGATTATCGTATGATGGCTTTTCGTCTGAATCGGGGGTTGCGTATTGATCATATTTTGCTAAGCCATGAACTTGCCAGAACTTGCCAAACGTGCAAGATAGATAAGACGATGCGTAAAAGGGAGCGCCCTTCGGATCATGCACCGGTGATGGTGGAGTTATCGATATGATGCAAGAAATTTCCCGGTTATTTGCTTTTCTCAGGTAGCTTCTGAAGCTCGTTTCTGAGCACATTCAGATTCTTTTCGCGCACACTGATTTCTTCTTTTAACCGTTCCACTCGATTAAGGTATCTCTGGTAGTTGCGTTCACTACCCAAGCGGTCTGGAACACCTTCTTTATATTCGTCTTTTACTTCATTGAGACGTTTTTCTTCTTCAGATACTTTGCTTTGTAGTTGTTCACGCTGTTCCTCGATTTTGGCGGATTCTCTTCTTTTTGTAATTCTATCTTCTATCCCTTCAGGGTTGACAGCTGGAACGACAACAATGGGTGGTAAATCAATGCGTTTTGCATTATTGGAGGGTATGTTTGAATATGTTACGTTGCCATGTCCATCAATGTGTTTATACACACCGGCTTGTGTTAGACATGAAAAAGAAACCAAGGTAATAAAAAAAAGGTAATTTCTTTTCATGGTTCACCGTCTTAACTGTTTGTAATTTTGAATATATCTACAACTTGGCAAGCTCTTTCTTGAGCGCTGTTATATTTCTTTGGTGCAAAAATAACTTATTTTTGAGCTGCACGGATTTTTCTTGATGATTGCTTGATTCTGCATTGTTGTTGATTTGTAAAAGGGAATTTTGTGTATCGGAGAAAAGTCTCTCTTCAGTCACTAACTCTTTTTCCAGAATTTGGCGCCGCATGGTATTACGTTCTTTCTGCGTAGTATCTTTTACACGGGATTTCGATTGTGACCCTGATTGCTCAGTATTTCTGGAGAAAGAGGCGATTGAAATTTTTTGCGCATTACTGATACGACGATTGGTAAATGTGATATTGCCATCTTTATCCACATGTTTGTATATATTTGTCCCAGCGATAGCATTCGATAAAGAATCTACTAGAATTAAAATCAATAGGATAAATAGCGCTCTGATCTTCATATCTTTGATAGAAAAAATCTAATGATAACTGCAACTATTTGATCAGTCTATCAATTATTTCTCCAGTATAGGATAAAAGAAGAACCAATAATTCCTGCTTATTCTTATTTATGGAATTGAAGTATCCTAAATTACCCTATATCTATATGGCCCTTATAGACTGTAGTACATATCAAATTCAACCGGGTGTGTAGTCGTGCGTAATAATATTACCTCATCCATTTTAAGGCGGATATACGCGTCAATCATATCATTAGAAAATACGCCGCCACGGATGAGAAAATCACGATCTTTATCCAGGCATTCCAAAGCTTCATCGAGTGAAGCGCAGGCATTGGGTACTTTAGCTGCCTCTTCCGGTGGTAAGTCGTAAAGGTTCTTATCCATCGGATCGCCAGGATGTATTTTGTTCTGAATACCATCGAGGCCTGCCATCATGAGTGCAGTAAATGCCAAGTATGGGTTGGCGGTTGGATCAGGGAAACGAACTTCAATACGCCGTCCTTTCGGGCTGCTGGTGTGTGGGATGCGGATTGCTGCCGAACGGTTACTTGCTGAATAAGCGAGATTGACGGGCGCTTCAAATCCGGCGACCAACCGTTTATAGGAATTGGTGCTGGGATTGCAGATCGCATTAAGCGCGTGGGCATGCTTGAGGATGCCACCGATATAGTAGAGTGCTATTTCAGATAGTCCTGCATAACCGTTGCCGGAAAATAGATTTTTGCCATCTTTCCAGATGGATTGGTGTACATGCATGCCTGAGCCGTTATCGCCAACGATGGGTTTGGGCATAAAAGTTGCTGTTTTGCCATATGAATGCGCGACATTGTGTATGACATATTTGAGTATCTGATTCCAGTCTGCGCGTTTAACCAAGCTATTGAAACGTGTGCCTATTTCGCATTGGCCGGCGGTAGCGACTTCATGGTGATGTACTTCGACGCCGATCCCCATCTCTTCCAGCGTAATACACATGGCGGAGCGAATGTCTTGCAGTGCGTCAACCGGTGGAACTGGAAAGTAGCCGCCTTTAATAGCGGGACGGTGACCGATATTGCCGCTTTCATATTTGATAGCTGAACTCCAGGCTGCTTCCTCAGATTCAATTTTAACCGAGCAGCCAGACATGTCGGTATGCCAACGAACGGAATCAAAAATGAAAAATTCCGGTTCTGGGCCGAAATAAGCAACATCGCCGATGCCCGTTGATTTTAAGTAGATTTCTGCCCGTTTGGCCAGTGAGCGTGGATCCCGGCTATAACCTTTTCCATCCGCCGGTTCTACCACATCGCATGTCATCAGTAATGTGGGCTCATCCATGAATGGATCCATATTGGCAGTATCGGGATCCGGTATTAATAACATGTCGGAGGCCTGGATACTTTTCCAACCGCCTATTGATGAACCGTCAAAAGGATGGCCATCTTCAAATTTATCGGCATCAAAAGTATGCGCAGGTACGGTTACATGATGTTCTTTTCCATTTGTATCTGTAAAACGTAAGTCGACAAATTTGACTTCATTGTCTTGAATCAATTTCAAAACATCAGCTACCACCATTTTTTTCTCTCCAGACTAGCGTGACAAATTTTATAAAGCAAAATAAAAATACATTTAGATAGAATTATACCAGCACAATATAATGAATAACTTGAAACGATGTGAATGATTGATCTAACAGGCCGGTTAGATATCAACGTGCAGATACCGGAATCAGTATTCTATTGTACTATCATAAAGTAAGTCTTTATGATTCGTGAAAATTACGAAATGGCGGTTGCAGTGCTGATTGATTGCCGATAGCAACGCGCTGTTTTTATTCAGGACGAAAAGCTAGATCTATTGATCAGGTTAGGAATTTGGCTGCTGGTGATCATTGTCAAATTTGTGCCAACATGATTGTCAGAATGTGATTTTTGAGATGGAAGAAAATTGAAAATAAGCAGTAGTTGTATCTTGCATGTCTAGCGCACTTAACATACTCAAAGAAATTTTCGGCTATCCTGCCTTTCGTGGCCAGCAAGCAGAAGTGATCACGCATCTCGCCAATGGTGGCGATTGTCTGGTATTGATGCCGACAGGCGGCGGCAAGTCGCTGTGTTATCAGATTCCCGCTTTGTTGCGCAGTGGTACCGCTATCGTCGTGTCTCCGTTAATTGCATTAATGCAGAATCAAGTAGCTGCACTACACGAAATTGGTGTGCGTGCAGCAGTTTTAAATTCATCATTGTCGCTGCAAGAAGCTATTGTCGTTGAACAGAAATTGCAAAATGGTGAGTATGATTTGCTGTATGTTGCGCCGGAGCGTTTACTGACCGTGCGGTTTCTGAGTCTGATAGCACGCATTCCGGTTGCGTTATTCGCGATTGATGAGGCGCACTGCGTTTCGCAATGGGGACATGACTTTCGCCCGGAATATATTCAGTTGTCTGTGCTGCATGAGCGCTTTCCTAAAGTACCTTGTATTGCTTTGACGGCAACGGCTGATATGGATACTCGCAAAGAAATTATTGAGCGTTTGGGGCTTGATACGGCGAGAGTCTTTATTTCCAGCTTTGATCGTCCGAACATTCGCTATCAAATTATTGATAAAACCAATAGCCGGACACAATTACTGTCCTTTATACAGGCGGAGCATCAAGGCGATGCCGGTATTGTTTATTGCCTGTCACGTAAGAAAGTCGATGAAACAACAGCTTGGCTCGTAAATCAAGGGGTGCGTGCAGTGGCCTATCATGCCGGTATGAGCATGCAGCAGCGCAGCATCAATCAGGAAAAATTTCTGCGGGAAGAAGGCATCGTCATGGTCGCTACGATTGCTTTTGGCATGGGAATCGATAAGCCCGATGTGCGTTTTGTCGCACACCTGGATTTACCGAAAAGTATTGAAGGTTATTATCAGGAAACCGGTCGTGCTGGTCGTGATGGACAGGCAGCCAATGCCTGGATGGTGTATGGTCTCGGCGATGTCATCCAGCAGCGGCGGATGATTGAGGAGTCTGAAGCGCAACTTAAATTTAAACAAGTTGCTACCCGGAAACTTGAAGCCATGTTATCGCTATGCGAAACAATTAGTTGTCGTCGCTCACGCCTGTTAAGTTATTTTGGTGAAGCGGATACTGCACCATGCGGAAACTGTGACACTTGTATAAACCCGCCGCAAGTCTGGGATGCCACCATAGAGGTACAGAAGGCGTTATCCTGTGTTTATCGTACCGGGCAGAATTTTGGGGCAGGGCATCTAATTGATGTGCTGCGAGGTAATCTGACTGAGCGCGTGCAGCAATGGCATCACGACAGAATCAGTACTTTCGGTATTGGCAAAGATTTGCCGGAGAAAGCCTGGCGTGCGGTATTTCGCCAAATTGTGGCACTTGGGCTATTGACGACGGATAGTGAAGGTCATGGCGCCTTGTGCTTAACTGAGATCAGTCGAGCAGTACTCAAGGGGCAACAAACTGTACATTTGCGACTACAAACAAAATCAAGAAAATCATCCGAGAAACGGCTTGATGATGTCGCACTCCTGGATTCAGCCGAGCGTTATTTGTGGGAACAATTACGCACGTGGCGAGCAAAAACAGCTAAGGAACATGGTGTTCCGGCATATGTGATTTTTCACGACACTACCTTGCATGAATTGGTGCGTTTGTGCCCTAAAACGGAGGATGAATTGCGTCAAGTGACGGGTATCGGTGTGCGTAAGTTCGATAAATATGGCGATCATTTGATGGAGATTCTTCGTAGTTCTTGAGGCTCGCCGGCACAAATTGAAATGACGTTGTAATTTGGGTACTTGGAATTTTTATTAGTTTTGTTATATACTCAAAATCCACAATAATATGGTGAATTTAATTTAAATAAGGAATTTAAAGGATGAAATTATCAATTTTTGCCGCAACTTTAGTAGTATTCTTAGCTGCTTGTTCAAATGCTAATATGGGCGATCCAAATGCTAGTGCAGATGACTGTAAGTTTGGAGTAGGTGGTAATGGTGAATGCCTCAAGGAAGGACAGGATCCACGTCCATTTGGTGGTAACAGCAAACCAGGGCATTAATAACCATAGAATCAGATAAAAATAATCTCTTTCATGGATCAATGAAACAAAAAACCGCCTTCATCAGGCGGTTTTTTGTTAATGAAGCTTTCTTAATTTTGTTTATTCGCGTACTTGCAGTGTTTTGATATTTCCACGAGTTGCTATGTCTCGCGACTTAATGTAATCGTAACTATCAGATTAACGTAAAATTCTTCTGCGGCGCACGGTATATCCCATCAAACCAAGTCCAACTATTAACATGGCATGAGTTTCCGGCTCTGGGATTGGGCTGATCGCAGTATTTGGGTTAACGGTAAACATTAGATCTCCCCCGCCAAAATTAAGGCCTTGCCAGTTTACGTATAAGTGATCTGCATCAAAGCTTAGAGTAGGCGTTCCTAAAATGCCGGTGTTTGAAACGAGGTTAAACGAAGTAAATGAATCTGTTGTCGAGAATATATCGCTAACAACAAATCCATTGAACGGTGCCGATGAGAAGCTGGATCCATGGGCAAATGAAATGACGAAGCTATCGCCACTGAAATCCAGTGTGCCATAACCATCGACGACATTAGATACTTCTACGCTGGAATCTACCAAGTAATCACCATTAGCAGCGGCAGAATAAGGGGTGGTCAAGTCCGAAAAATAATATTGATAATTCACTGTTTGTCCGTCGAATAATCCAGCATTTGCAGCTCCTGTGCTCAGACCAAAGCACACAACAACAGAAACCGCTATCAATCGTAAAGAATTTTTCATTATTTAACTCCTAAAAATTTAATGCAGCGATAAGCTAAAAATCAAGAATTTATGCGGCGTATCATGCATTAAATTTTTTTGCCTTAATAGAGAAAAGTGTCATAAAATTAATAAGATAAATGTACTAAGAATGAGTTGGTGTGAATAGTTAGAATGTCCCAAGTGTGAATAGGCTGGATGTCCTATTTGTAAGGCCGATAAGCACGGCTATTCATGCCTCAGCTAAAACATTCGGGTTTTTATGCGTATAGCGGGTGGATATGTGGTTTGTGCGAAAATTGATGTGAATCAATGTGATATGAAAGATAGGATCTCTATATATAAACCGATAAGCGGTCCAAATAGCTAAAGTTCTCCAATGCCAGATTTTCTGGATTTGGTAAGCAGGGTGGCGTGGAAGTGCACTTCACTCTATTTTTTCTTTTTAGATATAAAAATTACTTAGTCTTACCTCCTATAGATAGTACAGGAGGTAATCGGGAAGATAGTGCTGAATCTCTGTTTCTTATGCGGTTCTGCGACGACGTATTGTAAAAGCTATGAATCCCAATCCCGCCAACAGCATGGCATAAGTTTCCGGTTCCGGAACGGGACTGATGTTGGTGAATACAAATGTTTCGTCGTTATAATCAAAATCCCCGCCGTCATATATATCTTCAAATCCTACATAGGTTCCGGCCGGAATACCAAGGGCTGCATCGCCAAAAAATGACGTAGAGTAGACATGATTTACGCCATCAGCGTTTAATGCGCTGTCTGAATACAAGGTATTTCCTGTGGTGATGACATTCAATTGAAATGTAAGTACATCCCCTGCATGTACGAAGCCAAGACTCACAAAGTCCCCCATACTTGATGTGTGATTGTTTAATACCCCGGCAGATGATTCGGGAGTAATCACGCCATTTACCAGTAACGACAGGGTATTGGTATAGCTTGCTGATTGATTGTAGAAATAAGCACCAATCTCACCTGTTGTTGTTGCTGTGAATGTGTAATGGGTTGAATTCTCTGTGCCGGAGGTTGGATATGGGATTGCATCTGCTCTGGTACTCGACAACAAACCAAGCCACAGAGCAACAAAGACTGCTATCAATAGCAAAGAATTTTTCATCATTTAACTCCTCAATTTTAATGACTACATAAGCCATAAGCACATCAGTTACGTGGCATATAATGTATTAAGCTGACTGACTTTAATAGAGAAAAATGTCATTAAATTAATGAGATAAGTGCCATGGGATAAATAGTCGAGATGTCCTGCTTTGGGAGATGGGCAAGTGTGGCGGTCAACGCTAACCTATTGGTTGGGCACAAAGAAAATTGGATTCTTATGCCAGTGATATCAGAAGCCGCTTTCCCTTATGATGACAGAAAATACAGTTTCATAAATTCTTTGGGCGACAGAAACTGGTTTGCCTGTGACGAGTATGGTCTCTCTAATCTCTTGTCTCGATACGGTAGATGAAACGTTATTTAATCTGATGGCGTAAGCTGTAGTTTCTGGGACGATTGTGCCATCTCTATCACCTTTTACTGCAATTTCTCCTCCATATGGAGAAGCGAGGTATGCCAAATCAAGACTCTTGATATTACCCCAGTCGATTCTACTGATTGAAGCTGTCAACTTAGGCAAAAAAGGATCCTCCGGATAGAACAGCGCTTTCTGGCCCACCTCAATTCTGTTAAGCGCATTTCCAGCAATGATGCCTTTTATCTCTGCAACATTGGGGTCAATTATGAAGCAGAATGGAGTGTGACATGATTAACCCATTGATGTATCCGCAAGGTGTCATCCATCTCGGCAATCACGCCTGAAAATGAGGCACGTAAAACCAATCTCGTTTGTCTTTTCTCTAAACCCTCCAGCTTACTGGACTCTGCGGCAATTTGTTCCAAGATGACATGTAAATCATCTTGGTCTTGGCGATTAGCCACTGCTCTCATGGCACGCAGATTAAAAAATTCCAGTTGCTTACGTGTCAATGCAATTTCACTTTCCAAATTGGGCGATCTTAAAACCATTAATACCTGGTCCTGTTCAACCTTTTGCCCACGTTTGATATCAATTGAGACAATTTGAGCGGACTCAGGAGAATAAATGGAAGCATGGCTGGCTGATGTCAATACTCCCGGAATAGTTACTTGAGAATTCCAAGGAAAAAATAGTGATCCAATTGAAATAATTAGGCAAGCAAGCCATAACCGAAATCGATTGCTGTGGCGAATTTCACTTTTTAAAAACCACCAGTGTTTTATTTCTTTATAGATGGGCATAATGATCAGCAGGACTATTTCAACAATAAAGAGGATGAGGCCTAATAACTTAAAAAAGAAGTGATAAACCAGTAAGGCGATTCCCAAATACAATGTTAAGCGATAAAGCCAGGTGAGCCACGCATAGCAGATGAGTTTGAATTCCAGGCTGGGAAACAACTGTTCAGGCTTTTCTTCAACTGTACCAAATAACAATTGGCGCAGCTTCCATTGAGCAAGCTGAAATGAACGTTGCTGCAGGTTATCAACACCCCACCAATCTGACAAAATATAATAGCCATCAAAGCGCATAAATGGTGTCAGATTAATCACGAGACTACTGATCAGACTGGTTGTCGCGATGACGAAGCAAGTGCTTTTCAGTATACCTTCCGGTAGAAATGCCCATATGAATAGACAAATGCCGGCGAGTATCAACTCATTGATGATGCCGGCGGCCGCTACATGCATCCTTTGTTGCTTTGAATGCAAACGCCAGGTATCCGAGGTGTCGCTATACAACATGGGCATCATGACCATAAACGCTATTCCCATACTGGAAACCCGACAACCGTAATGCTTGGCGGTATAAGCATGCCCAAGCTCATGAAAAATTTTTGTACCGATCAATGCTGCTGCATAGACCAGTGCGCCATGTAGTGTAAAGAAGTGTAAAAATGTGTTTACAAAAATATCCCATTGTCGGGAAACCAAATAAATTCCGGTAACTCCGATTAAGGTAGCAAGGTATAAAAAAGTTGCGGAGTAAAACTTCTTAATAAAAGGATAGGTTCTGCTTAGAAAGTCATCCGGACGAAAAAGCGGTACGCGAAAAAATAAATACTGACTCAGGAATCGCTGAAAACGATTTGCATAATATTTTTTATGTTGTGCCAGATAATTGGCGGATTGTTGAGTATGCGACTGTATTGTCAGTTGATTTAAGTGTAAGAAACTAATCAGGGCAGATACATCTTCAAGTGTCGGGCTGAATACTGTTCCAGATGCTATTCGATTAATCAGCGCCTGGCCGTTCCCTGCGGACCAGTTGGTCAACATATGATAAACAAGTACGCCGATACGAAAAAAACGATTATTTAGTGGATCATAGAGCGTCCAAGCCTGCGATCCATCATAGGCATTCGGAGCCTTTAATAACTGTAAATCCTCTCGTAGTAAGGGTAGCTGTTGAACATCTTCCGCGGGCATATTTCTTTAATAGCCTAAATATTGACGAATTGCCGAGAGCGGACGACGAAAAAGATAAAAAAATAAACTGACTGAATCACCGTAGATCTTTGCGGTGCCTTGCCAGCCAATGCGTAGATTTTCCGCTGCTTCCGTCAATTCGGCTTCTACTCGATAAACCAGTATATCCCCAGGGGCGATTTCTGCACGAAAACTGGTATAAGTGACTTTTGCAGCAATGGAATGTAAGGGATCGACATCCAGGTATATTTTGACTGGTGCGCCTGGTTGGAAGTCAATGTTATTTTCAACAGGTAAATCAATGCGTAACATCAACTTGCCAGTCTCTGCAATTTCCATCAGTCTTTCGCCGGTTGTAACGGGGCGTCCGATCAGCTCCGATTTATCATTGAAAAGCAACAGACCGTCTTTTTCTGCAATGACATTGACACGATCCAGCATTTCTTTGGCATAGTTTCTTTTGATAACAGCCAAATCCATTTTTGCTTTCAGAAGTGCTGTTTCTGCATTATCTTTGGAGCTTTGAAATGCGCCTTGAGCAGCTCTTTTCAGTTCAGCTTGGGCAACAGCGAGAGATTGTTCAGCGACGGTATATTCATTTCGATAATTGGTGTCTTCATAGCTGAATAGTGTTTGCCCCTGAGTGACCATTTGATTGGGCTCAACGAGAATTGATGTGATGACACCATCCATCGGTGCACTAATCATTAAAGGGTCTTTAGCAATCACTTTAACTGGTCCTAGGGTAGTATTCTGAACCGGTAAGAAAAGCAACAGCACAAACAGCATCCCTAGTGCCCAGGTGGTATTACGTGAAAGCAGCCATGATTTGAAGCGACGATGTTTATCAAAGTATCCCCAAGCATGTGCATAGGTATCTGCTAATCGTTTAATCAATAAGAGTTCATTTTCGCTCCATGCAGTTTCTCTTTCGAGCCATAAAGCGCCTATTAGGAAACCATCGGGTAGTTTTAAAGGAGTCCAAACAGGATAGGTTAACGACATGTTGCGCCAGTCTTGCTGGAGTGCTTCAGGAAGTTGTTCGGCGCTGACCCTGACTGGTTGGTCACCCATATTTTTTTCTTTTAGATCGTTAATGACACGTTCCATCCAATGTATCTTGGGTATGGAGCGATCGACTAGAGTAACACCCGAAGCTCGTATTTCTTGGAAATGCGAATTTCTTTGACCTACTGTTTTGAAAAGAAATGCATGGCGATAATGGAGCAGACGCCTGGTTTCGTTAACAATAAGATAATGTAGCGACAATAGATCTGCGCTGCTACGTGCATCAGATTCCAATTGGAGTAGCGCAGAGAAAGTTTTGTTGGCTTCATTATGTTGTGTATCACTCATGATCTAATTATCAGGAAGATCAAAAATAACCTTTCCGCTCATACCAGCCAGTACATCAGAGGCATCACCCTTAAAACTTGCGAATATACGTATGGTCTGCGATACAGGATCAACGCGGGCGCCTATTCTGGTGATATAACTTTCATAGCTCTTCCCTGTTTCATCAATGATGACAGGGCAGTTAATGCCAGGTTGTATCCAAACAAGCCATTTGGACGGAACAATCATTTCAATCTCAAGGCTGCTATCATCCAGAATTTTCATGATTTCGCGACCAGGTTCGATCACTTCGAATTTATGCGCTTTTACTTCAGTGACTCGCCCATCCCATGGTGCTTTGATGGTACATTCCCAATTACGAATTTTTAGCACATTGAGATCCGCCATAGCCTTATCATATTGAGCTTTAGAAACTTCAAGTTCCAAAGAGCCGACAGCGTTAAACTGTGATAAATCCTGATTGTTTTTGAGTATCAATTCCTTGGCTGAAGCTTCTGCTTCCATGGCTTTTTCTTCCGCTCTTTGCTGCAGACAATCAAATTGTACTAATTTCTCATCCTTCTTGAAGGAATCGCCTTCTTTGAAATTGATATGAGCAATCTTAGCAATTCGGTTAGTTGATAAGGTCGCTTCACGTAACGGTTTAATCAGGCCTCTTATCTCCACCTTTGAAGTAGGTCGGGAAATCTCCTTGTCAAGAGGTGTTATTGTGAGAGGGGGGATTAATTTAGGCGGTTCTGCGAAACCGTCTGTCACGCGCAAAAAAAGTGCCAAAAATATAATACGTGTTGTGTAGGAAAGGTTTTTCATTTGATCCAATCGGTTAAAATTAAATGACCTTGACTGATGAACTAAGTATCTGGAAATTCTAAATCAAATAATCATCTTGATGTTTCTTACTTTTTGTCATTTATCAGGGGTTTTGTCGGATATGGCGATATCAGCATTGCTATCAAGCTGGTCGCTCCATACGGCAACACGGTTACGACCATTTTTCTTGGCGTAATACAATGCCTTGTCTGCTAGATTAATTAGCTCACTGGGATTCTGAGTAGCGTGTGCGATTGAAGAAAGCCCCAAGCTAATGGTGGCGTGTTTAATACCGAGAACATCGTACCTTGAAGAATTCATGATATTAATGCGTAGTCGCTCGGCAATTTCAAAAGCCATAGCATCATCAAGATTAGGTAATATAAGGCAAAACTCTTCACCACCATAACGTCCGACAATATCTGCTTCACGGAGATTTTCCCTGATGGTATCCGCAACAAGTTTAATCACTTCATCACCCACTGGATGTCCGTAATTATCATTAATGGATTTAAAATGATCAATGTCGAGCATGATGCAAACCAAATTTGTATGCTGGTTACGCGCATTGTTAAAAATTTTGTCGAAGTATGCGTGAAATGCTCTACGGTTATAGCACTGTGTGAGTGGATCAACTTCCGCGATAATTTTCAGTTCATTATTCTGGCGGGATATTTCGTTTCTTGAGATTTCAATTTCTTTAAGCATAACCTCCAGTTCGATATTTTTAGCTTCCAATTCCGTCACATCATCGAATGTTACCAGCGCACCTCTACGCTGATTATCATCTCCCAATATCTCTGAACAATTGACCATAAAAATGTGCGAATTCTCGCCTTCAAATTTTAATCGTATATCAGCCTGGGCTTTCCCATCCGTCAGCGTTGCTATCCATGGAAGCACCCGATTTTCTTTTAATTGCTCGGTCGCGCTGCTATTCCAAGCTAAGCTGGAGGCCTCTTTACCCAGAAGATATGTATCGTGTAGGCCTACGTTTTTGCAAAAAGCAGTGTTTGCAAGCACGATTTGTTCCTTGTCGTTCAATATGAGTATGCCTTCCGTCAATGTGTCGAATGCTTTCTTAACCCGTTCCGGAATAACTCTGGAAGGATCCAATTCTTTCAAAACTCGTTTTAAAAAAAACAGATAACCTAAGAAACTGACTATGGCCACATATAACAACATTCCCCAGAATGAATTTTTAATTCCAGGCCAATGATAAAAATCTGGTGGCGGTGCATAGCTCAATTCAACGGTTCCCCAGAGCTGATCATTTTGCATGATAGGGACCTGAATATAGTCTAATGATGAGTTGTCGTCGGTAGAGGGTTGCCAGATAGTGTCATGATCCCCCGCAACAGCATAGAATGTGCCATCATTTCTGCGTACTGCAGCGGAAAGTACCTCAGGGTTTCGTTTCACCAGTAGATTTAACGTTGTCTTGACTTGCGTCGAATCATTCCGCTCGGCGGCGAGTACCAGTTGTACCGCCAGTGTTTCAGAGAAAGATTTTCTGGCATCGAGGGTAGCTTGTGATTTGTCAGGCACGATACCTAGTAATTCTCCAATGAGCAGCACGCTGATCGTTAATGCAACGAGAGCGATACTGATTCGAAAAGTGGGGTGCATGAGTTTATTCGTCATGGTGATTATTTGTCTGAACGAGTTCGATTAAACATTTCTTCTTCAGAATCTAGTTTTTCTGACTGGATATTCTTTTCAGTCTCTGGTTTATGCTTATTATTTTTTGTAGTAGCGAGAATGATCAATGGATCAATACTTTTTACCGTAGGAAAAATAGATAATAAGCCGGCAAGAAATGTGCCTGCGCGCAGCAGCCAAGCCACTAAGCCTGCCGTCAGTGAAAGACCGGTACCGGCTACCATCTTGATAACCAATTCTTTTTCTGTATGATCCTTATCAAATGCCTGTTGCAGATCATCCTGAATTCGTTCAATTTCTTGCCACAAAGCAATATTGTTTTCATCAGGCTCAGCGTCACGTGATGGTAGCGACGAGAGGGAGTCATGGGCGACCTGTTGTGGAGTGGAGTCATTTTCCTCAATCAGTGGTGAGATTTTGTTCGTGAGCGCTTTATCAGGTAAATAACCTGAGTTATTTTCTCGGTTATTTTCTAGCCCGACCGATGATTTATCGGAGCTACTCAATGGCTTGATAGATTCCTTTCCGCCAACTTCTGCCGATGGCAGAGGTTGTGCAGAAATTGGTGATGTTACAATCGGATTCGAAATAGGATTCGCAATAGGGTTTGGAATCGGAACTGGAGTAAAAGGTGGGAGCGGTGGTGGAGTGATTCCCGGAATAGGCGGTGGAACCAAATCCAAGTCAGATATTGTAATTTTCACTTTGTCAGCGTCGGATGCGCCATTACTGTCGATGCTAATCATCGTGAGTGTATCGCTGCCACTAAAATCCAGATCGCCACGGTAACGTAATGACGCCAGCGTGGCATTGATATCCGCCTGCGTTCCCGACAAAGTCAGAGTACTCGTGCCATTGGCGCCGGCGCTGATGCTTGCCGCACCACTTAAAGTGACCGTCAAGCTGCCATGGGCCACAGAAAGCTGTACGGTGGATAGATTTTCATCGGTATCGGTAACACTGACACCCCCCAAGGCGAATGAGGTGTTTTCAGCGACAGTCTGTGCTCCCGGTACGGTATTGACCGGCGCGGTATTCAGATGGATAACCGTAATGTTTACGGTATCGGTGTCTGTAGCGCTATTGGCATCGGTACTGGTCACGGTCAACGTATCGGCACCACTAAAATCCAAATCGCCACGGTAACGTAATGAAGCCAGCGTGGCATTGATATCCGCCTGCGTTCCCGACAAAGTCAGGGTACTCGTGCCGTTGGCGCCGGCGCTGATGCTTGCCGCACCACTTAAAGTGACCGTCAAGCTGCCATGGGTCACAGAAAGCTGTACGGTGGATAGATTTCCATCGGTATCGGTAACACTGACGCCAACCAAGGCGAATGAGGTGTTTTCAGCGATAGTCTGCGCTCCCGGTACGGTATTGACCGGCGCGGCATTCAGATGGATAACCGTAATGTTTACGGTATCGGTGTCTGTAGCGCTATTGGCATCAGTACTGGTGACAGTCAACGTATCGGTGCCACTAAAACCTAGATCACCACGGTAGCTTAATGACGCCAGTGTGGCATTGATATCCGCCTGCGTTCCCGACAAAGTCAGGGTCCTCGTGCCGTTGGCGCCGGCGCTGATGCTTGCCGCACCACTTAAAGTGACCGTCAAGCTGCCATGGGCCACAGAAAGCTGTACGGTGGATAGATTTCCATCGGTATCGGTAACACTGACGCCAACCAAGGCGAATGAGGTGTTTTCAGCGATAGTCTGCGCTCCCGGTACGGTGTTCACTGGGGCGTCGTTGACCGGGGTAATGTCGATCGTCATCGTGGCTGTGGCGCCGATCCCGCCCGGTACGGCCGTTAATTGGATATTGTCGAAGTGCACGACACTTGAGGTGCCGCTGGTTTCTATCAGGCGCACTTCGAGCGGCTGTCCGTCGACGGCGCCGAAACTGCTGCCGTCTACCGACAGGGTAGCGCGGACGAATTCCCCAGCGATCGGCGTGATCGACGATTCCGTGATGAACCCCAGGCGCGTACCACCGGCCCACAGCTCTGCATGAAATTGCGGGGATAACCACGCAGGATCCCAGCCTACATCCACAGATAGAGTGTAATCAAGCTCCGTCGAGAAGTTACTGATGAGCACCTGGCTGATGTCGCTGGCTTGTCCGAGAGAAAAAACTTGGTCATGATCGGTCGCATACGCGGCAGCAGTGAGATTCGAGGTGTAGACTGTTCCGGTTATCGTCCAGCCGGTGGCGACGTTGTTGCCAGTGCCTTCCGCGTAGGTGACTCCAAACTCTGCATCCGGGTTTGTGATTTCAATCGTCTGCACGGGACGATAAACAAATTGGGCATAGTCTTGTCGCAAATCACCCACGCCCGGAGTTGGGTAGGTATCGTAGCCCGATTCGCCTGTATCTGGAACGAATCTAAGCAGTCCGGCATCGATGGTGGTTTTGGTGATCGTCTGGGATAGGGTGACCGGTTCCCACGAGAAGCCATTGGAGACCTCTAGAACGCCGTCTGCGGGCAAGGCCGTGATTTGGATGGCGGTGTCTCACCGGTGATGGGGGAATCGACGTCGGTGATAGTGAAATCTGCCCAACTGAACACATAAGGCGTATCTTCGGTGCCCGTCACGCTGCCCCCGGCGGCCACGGGTGCATTGTTGAGATCGCTGACGGTGACGATCGTATCGTAGTTGGCACTGGTCCCGCCGTCTCCGTCCGTCAAGACATAGCGCACGGTACGGGTGCCGGTCGTCGGCGTCGCGGTATTCACATTCTCATAGGCGATGTTCTGGACCAGCGCCGTCACCGCCACCGGGGTGGCGCTGTCGTTCAGGGTGATGACCAGGTTACTCCCGTTGCTGCCGCCGGTGAAAGTACCGATGATTACGCCTTGATAGGTCACATCGCTGCCGTTCACGCCGATTTGACCTGCGCCAGACCCTTGGTTTTGAATGCTGAGCACATCTTCCGTAGATTCCAGACCGGAGGAAATGCTGACAGTCAGGGTCCCGGTATCAAAGTTGGCGCTATCCGCATCGGATACCAGAGCATTCGCACCTTGCTCAATTACCACCATTCCGTCGCCTTCGCCATCGGCGAGGCTATCGCCGGTGAGATTCGTGATGGTCGGCGCGGCGGAGGCCACGACCGTTACTTGCAATTCCGGCGTGAATGCCAAGCCGATGGGGTTCGTAAGCCCGGTTATCCCCGTATCGAAGAAGCCGAGCGAAGTGCCGGTGGCGGTATCGAAGCGTTCTATGCGACTCGCCGTGAAATCAGTCACGTACAGGGTTCCATCCGGGCCCGTTTCGATGTCATAGGGTGAGATTGAAGTGTCAATCGCCGTCAAATACGCGCCAGTGGTGCCATTGAACTTCAACAGGTTATTGAGTTGGGCGTCTCCTACATAGAGATGCCCGTCCGGACCAAACCCCATTGAGGACACGCCGAAACCGGAAGGTGAAGTGGCAAACGCCCCGGCGCCGATCTGTGCGCCGCTGACGCCATCAAACTTGTACACCTTACCGCCGAACCAATCTCCGACGTAGAGGTGTCCGTCTGTGCCGAAAGCCAGCGCGGTTGGCCCATCCAGGAGACCCGAAGCAAACACATCGATGAAGGCTCCCGTGGTGCCGTTGTAGCGCAAGACCTGATCCGTGTCATAACTCGTCACGTATAGATTGCCGTCGCCGCCGAAGACGACATCCGTGGCCGTAGCAAGCCCACCAGTGCCCGCAGGAATGAAGACGCCGCTCGTTCCACCATCGAGGTCGTACCACACGACATTGTTGGAGACGTACCCGCTGACATAGAGTCGGCCATCGGGGCCGATCACGCTGCCCCCCGGACCGTCCAGTGCGGCATTGGCCGGTAATACATCGATCAATGCGCCGGTGACGCCGTCGAGCCGATGCACGCTGTCGTTGCCCATGCTCGCGACCAGTACTTCGCTATTGGTGGCGGTGCCGTCTTCGTCGGTGGCCGTGGCCAAAATGTCATAGGTAAAACCGACCTTGGTATAGCTGTGGGTGATCGTTGCCGGGCTCCCCGTGACGGTTTGCACCGTGCCGTCACCCCAATTGATCGTCCATCCAGAAATGGTGTCTGCGCCAGGGTCGACTGCACTGAGATTCAAGGTGTAGACACCGCCATTGCTGGCAGTAGCATTGCCTGTAACGGTGAGAGTGGGGGCGGTATTGCTCACGTTGGCGGTGGCGGTAGTGGTTACAGGAGTCGTCCCGTCGCTGACACGCAGGCCGATCGTATAACTACCATTGTCAGCAATGCCGAAACTTTGTAGCGTGGCCCAGGTGACGGTGGGATTCACCGTCGTCGGCTCATCCACTTCACCATAGCTGCCATCGTTGTCCAAATCCCAAGCATACGTCAGTGTATCGCCTTCGGGATCGCTCGAGCTTCCGGCGTTCAGCGTCAGGTTCTCACCCTCTGCAATGGCGTATGGTCCCGCTGCATTAGCTGTCGGAGGATTGTTGGCCGCGATGCTCGCCATCACGTTGACTGAGAATTCCGACGTACTACCGTAGCTGCCGCCACCGAAATCGACCGTGGCAGTGGCGGTGACGATATGGCCGGCAGTGACAGTAACGCCGGTCAAAGTGGCGTTGAAGCTTGCGTTTCCGGATCCGTCGGTGGGTGACCGTCGTGAAGCCCAGATAGGTGCTTGCTTCGCCGTGGTCGCTGTCATGGGCCGAAGGCGACGAGAAGAATTCGATGCGGTAGCTGGTGTTGGTGTTGCTGTTCAGCGTGCCGCTGATGGTGGTGTCGCCGCCACTGGTGCCGGCGCTACTCAGTACGGGAAAGTTCTGCAGATCGTTGGCGCCAGTGTCGGCATCGCCTGCATCGTTGTCAGTGATGCCGTAGGGCTCGCCCACACCGCTGGCGAGGTCGATACCGACGAAGGCGTTGTCCCACATCCGGTTGCCGAGGATGGCGTTGTTGGTGCCAGACGTCGACTAGGCGTAGACGCCGCTGTTGACCTGGTGGGCCATCACGTTGCCGTCACCAGCGCCAGTGCCGCCGATCAGATTGTCGTGCGCGTTGGTGCCCAGCCAGATGCCGTCCAGGTTGCCGCCGGCCACCGTCAGTGTGCTGTCGGTGCCTATGAAGTTGCCGCGGATCACCGTGCCGCTGCTCGCGCCGTTGATCCAGATGCCCGGCCCGGCTGCGAAGCCCATGATCACATTGCCCTGGCCGGCGGCCGAGCCGCCGATCACATTGTTGGCGCCGCCTGAAACGATCTCGATCGTTGCCGTGGTCTTGGTCAGCACGGTGCTGCCATCGGCTCCCAGTCCAAACCAGTTGCCCTGAATAGTGTTATTGCCCGTGGCTACATTGGTCATGTATACGCCACGGCCATCGCCGGCAAAGATGTTGCGCTCGCCTGCGGCGGAACCACCGATGAAGTTGCCTGTGGCACCGGACAGCAGGTAGACCTGGTTGTTGCCGCTGCTGATCGCGGTATTGCCGCTGGCATCGGTGCCGAAGTAGTTGCCCACGATGTGGTTGCCACTGCCGCCGCTCATGTAAATCGCGTTGGTGCTGCTGGCGGAGATCACGTTGCGGTCGGCCGCGCTGCTGCCGCCGATCACGTTGTTGTTGCTGTTGAAGGTGGCAATGCCAGATTGTCCGGTGGTGGTGGTGCCGGCGGTGCCGTCACTGTTGAGTTTGCCGATGTAATTGCCGGCGATGGTGTTGCCATCCGATCCGGTGTTGATCACGATGCCGCGCAGCTGAACATTGGTGATCACGAGGCCACGGATCGTCGAGCCTCCGGAACCGGCGCTTAGCGACAGACCATCGACATTGAGGTTGTTGCCGTTCAGCGTGATCGCCGGTTTGTTGCCGTTGGCGGCAAAGCTGTCGTCGGTGGTTGCGTCGAGTATCACCGTCCCGGTGATGGTTGGCAGAGCAGATGCCAATGTGATGGTGTGGGTTCCGGTACCGGCGATGTTGAAGTCGATGTTATCCGTTACGGCACTGGCATTGGCGTCGGTGATCGCTTGCCGTAGCGATCCTGCACCAGTGTTGTTGGTGTTGGTGACGGTGTAGGTGGCTAATAATCCTTGCCACGCATTTTGAGTAATTTTTTCAATAATAACGGGAGTTTCAATGGTACCGATTTGGGTTTCCAGCACCCAGTCGCCACCTAGCGCCGCAGCGCCGGTAAGATCGTTACTGGCAGCGATATCGGCACCGGTTAATTGCGACAGTAATGTCGCGGCTTCATGGCCCGATTCACCTTCCCCGAAATTACATCCATAGATCAGAAAATCGGCGTTTTCGGTTAATGCCCGATTGATGATGGAGAGTGCATCACCGTATTCGCTTTGCATGGACTCGAGATTGAGCATGCCGGTTCCTAAGCGCAGCTCGCCTTGGTCTCCGTGAGAGATAAGGTGAATGGCATCTACCGCAGATGGGTACTGGGCGAGATATTTGGCGATCTGTTCGACACCATCTTGTTGGCTATCCAGTAGTACAACCTGTATGTTGGGATCTATTCCTGACAGAATTTCTGCATAATGATTGACGCTGGTATCGACGAATACGATTTCGTTGATTGGGCCGCTCGGTGCAACATAGTCAGCCAGCCATGCTGCTAAATCATTTGTGTTGCTTGAAGTGCTTGTCGTATTTGCTTCAGTATCCGATTGATTATTTACTAAATCCTTGGCAGCAGGAGAAATCTCTTGCGTATTATTCCAACTGGTTCCCGATCCTTGGTATTCATGAATCGTTGCATCAGCAATTTCCACAGCCGTGCTGATGGCTGCCCCATCGAACATGATTCTCGGTTCGAGCTGCCATATCACACCGAGTGCATTATTTATCCCGGCTTTGGTTTTATCTTTCTGATTAATCAACATGTGTGCTTTTATCGTCGGTTTTTGACGGAATTACTGTAAATACGCAGTCCCAGTGTAAACTTCAGCGTTTTTGCCAATGCTCGGTTAGTTTGGCCGTGAGTTTTGATAGATCTTTGCTATCAATATCTTCAGGGATCGGATCAAGACCTAATGAAACATAAATTCCCGCATACGCATTTTCGAGATCGGAATAAACGCTGTCGCAACGCGCTTCTGCCAATAGAGTATTCAGTTCTTCTCGGATCAATGCATGTCTGCTGATCTTGCCCAGGCGAGCCTCGATTCGGGTTTGTTCAATGATGCGTTTCTGGGTTTGGTAAAATTCATAGGCAGCCCGGTATTCTTCATTGATATTGCCAAATTGCGCCAAACTGACATGAACTTGCGCCAGCACTGCCATACTCATGGACAGACGTTCGGTATCTAATAGTTTTTCTTTAGTATCCAGTTCTGCCATCTTTGCCGGCATAGAAATGATGCTGATCAGATTCCAGGACAACTGTGATCCAAGGCTTAGCCAGTCACCGTTAAATAGAAAATTATTGGAGTTATAGTTGTAACGTGCTCCCAATTCGATGCCTGGCAGCATTTGTAAGATAGCCGCCCGTGTTTCTTTTGCATTGGCGCGTTTTTGATAGAACAATTCCCGTAATTCCGGGCGACTTTCCAACGCGATTTGCTCCATTTCTTCTATGTCGAGATCAATCTTGCTTGTGAATATGCCTCGTTCGGGGATCACTAAAGTGAAATTCATGCCCGGCTTAATATTCATCAAGGCGGCTAATTGTGATTTGGCGATGGATAGATTTCGTTGTAATAAACCGATTTCACGTTCGATGCCCAGCATGTCACGTTTATAAGTGAAATTGACTTTTGGATTATTGAGCTGTTCCAGTTTCATTTGATCCGCCTGATCAATCGATTCCCGTACCTCCGCTTTTAAGCTTTGCATGCGTGATATCAGGCGTTCATAGCTGACAGCGCGCCAATACGCTGATCGGACATCCTGCACGATTCGGTTGATGACATTACGTTTTTGTTCTTCTTGAATCAGTACGTTATCTGCAGCTTGCTGCGCCCGGTAATAGGACACGCCGAAATCGAGAATATTCAGGCTCATGCCCAGCATCGAAGCAAACACATCTCTTTCAGAAGATGTTGATGATTCGAGCGTTCTTCTGCCGGTAATCAGTGATCGGCTACTTGCACCACTATAATTACTGCGAGAAGTGTAGTTAAGATCAATTACGAGTTTAGGCAGCATGTCATAACTCTTCAGATCCAGTTGCTTCTGCGCCAATGTCTTACGAGTTAGCTCAATTTGTAATTCCAGGTTGTTTTTTAACGCACGTGCTGTTGCCTCTTCCAAAGAGATCGAGCCTGAAATGGGGTCATGATCTTTTTGTATTGAAATAAGGTCTGCAGAAACCCGGTGTTTGTTTTCCTCATCAGTAACGATTTTAGGCTGTATGGCGCAACCTGAAATAATCAGTACGATCCATAAGAAAATAAGGCGGTGTTTCCAAGCAATCATGTTTGTGAATGGATATAAAAATTGATATCTGAAACTTAATGTCATGCGACGAAGCCTTTTATTTAAAACTTAAAAACTAGTACAAGGATTTCTGTGTAATTGCGCGGTAACATTTACCCTCAACAAGGCTTGTCTTTACACTGCGCATGCTACGTTCAGTTTTTCTATTGTCGTTAAGACGCATACTGGGCTTATTTCTTCTCCTACATGATCAAAAGCAGCCAGATAATATGACGGCATTGATGGCGTGTAATTACTATTTTGAGTAGGAATCGGCTTGTATGATTTCAGAATTTACAACAAAATAAATGCATGGATTCTAATGAGCAGTAACAGTTTTATGGCTCAATTTATGATTTTCTGTCGGCTTCTAATTTTATTCTTTCAATGAATTGCTATGGTTGTGATCGTGATTTGAAATGCCAGGGTATAAGGTAGTCTGACTTTCTATGAAGATAACGGACTTCGATTGACAGTTTTGATAAGTCAGGCTGTTTTCAAAGAGTCATTGGTGTGAAATAGGTGCGTGGCGGTCGGGTGAATATTCCTACACACATGGCTTCGTATTACGATGAATTTTGTTGCGATTCAGGTTGATTTGAGATTCATCAATATTTAGTAACAATCTCCACTCAGTAAAAATTTTTTCTGCTATTCTAAATGGGCAAAAAGAGCTTTTTGCGTGTCAATTAAAATAGAAATGGAGAAAAATATGTTCAAGAAATCAGTAAGTGCACTAGCACTAGTTATTGCAATGGTTTTCGCCTCAAGCCATGTTTTCGCAGCCTGTAGTTTGGAAACCGAGAAAGATGGAAAAAGCGCCTGCGGTGCTAATCAAGTCTGTTATTTGGTTGAAGGCGCCTGTATTGATAAAAAGAGTCTTCCAGCTGGAAAAGCATGTAAAAAATCGGGTGTTTGCCAGAATTCATGCGTGACAGCAGATGGCAAAGAAACCAAAGAAGATGGTTCCGAAACAGGAAAGTGTAATTAGTCTTTAAACTACTAACCTAGGCCGATTACCGGCTTAGGTGGTTTAGGCGGTTCGTAACATTGTCAGGCAATAATCCGGAATCAGGCTGAAATCCTGCTTCAATAATCTGATTAGTCTGGTGTAATGATCTTTAACAGACCGTTGCAAACTATTTGCGTTGCCGCTACGGTGCTAGAAACAGGTTCAAGTTGTTTATTTATCATGTATAGACTGCGCTTTCTCGCCTGTTTTTGCTTGGTGGGGCTGCCTCGAAAACGTTTTTCAACGGTCTGTTAATTATTGTACGGGTCTTCGTATTTCTCGAAACCAAATCCGATATTGCTCCATTTTTGCACGTTGTTCTGCGGGTGCGTGGCGGCGGCACGTGGCGTATTCCTCCGTATCCGGTTTTGCACCCCAGCGAATTTCGACGCAATCATTAGGATTGTAAGCCATTTCATAGGCCGGCTTCCGTGCCAATACCTCGGCGACAGAAAGCATCCACGAACTGCCGTCCGTGCGGGTATAGCGGATGCTGTGTTCCTGAATGCGCTGTGCGTGGTATTGCTCAATCTCGGTTTTGGCGGCTTCAGGATTCTTGTCGTTCATCACGAATAATCCGGGGTGACGCACGATTTTTTCGGGTAAATCGTTCAGTACATTGATGGCGATGATGAGGCGCATGTCGCGGGAAGGTGTGGAATAATCCTCCCACGGGCCGACGGTTTGAAAAATCGCTGCACCGCTGGGCATCGGGATGACGCTGCGCGGATTCTTGCGGAAATACGCTTCACCATTGTCTACTGAGTTGATGCGGGTTTCGATTTGCTCGACCAACGCGGCTAAGGTGGCTTCGTAAACTTGCTTGGGATCAAGCCCGCCAGGATTGATGAGTTGGGCTAGTCTGGCGTAAAAATCATCGGGAGAGAGTTGATCCTGCTCCAAAGAAAACAGTGCAAAGTCAGGCTGGTTGATCAGCTCATCGTTGGAGAGCATGCGCCATTTGCCTGAAGGCATGCGTGCCAAAGGCCGGAAAGCTTTGAAACCCGGTCCGGCGCTTGCGGTATTGGCAAACAGCAGGGTGCCTTCCCACACCCGCTTGCGGGCGACCGAGTTGTCCGGCTGCGCATCGACGGCCAACAACATGCCCGGATGATCAATCGTTTGCGGCACCCATTCAACCAGTACTAACACATGACCATAGGGATCGGCATAGACCGTTCCCGGCCATAGCGTCTCGCGGCTGAGCGGGACGGGATACAAATCGGTGGATTCGTCCGCAAGTCCGGTGCGTAGCGAACCGGAATGGACGGTATCTGCCAGCTGTCTGCTGAATTTTCTGAAATTGGCTTGCGAGCTGATGCCTTGGGTAAATTCGGTCATGATGGTGGTTGTGCCACAACGCGGCGGTGCCTTGGCCGAACCACGCCCGCAGGCGCGAAAAGCGACGGGTAATCCGACTTTCCAAGCAAAATAAGCGCGCAACATGTAGGGCAGGTCAGCGCAATCGGGGGTTAGCGGCAGGTTTTTGTCTTCGTTGAGGCCGAGATGGTTGTGCAGAAAGTTGCGTTCGGTGTTACGCAGCACCGGTTCCAGCGAAGGGAAACTGAAATTTTCTCCGGGTGGTGCGCCAAATAACGCTTCGATCCAGGCGGAGTAGAAAGCTTCGGTGGCAAGATTCCATACTTTGGGGTTTCCCTGTTTGCTGGATTCACTCATGATCAGTGGATAACAGGCGATAGGCTTGCCATCCCGGTGCGCCACCACGCGATATTGCCCCGCGGTGAGTTTTTCCAATTCGGTGCTAAGGCTCCAAGGCGGGCCACCGCGATGGCGGGATTGCAGCGGTATGCGGCGTCCTTGGCTG
>NZ_JAMWZS010000035.1 GCF_024282095.1 Nitrosomonas sp. | reverse complement strand
CTGGTCCATTTGGCTCGACCTCTGGATCATCCTGCGTACCGTCTGGATCGTCGTGCAAAAAGATAATGCTTACTAAGTTGAGATGAGAAAGTTTAAAAGACCCCTGCACAACTTCCTCACGTTAGCCAAATAAAGCACCTCGCCGCAAGCGGCGAGGAATCAAACCCACAGAGATACAATTTCACTTCATCTTAATCTTCAGAGCGCGTAGCTGTTATTTGTTAGTACTGCGCAATGATCCAAACTGCAACCAAATCAAGCAATTAAGTCTGTCACAACGAATGTGGTATTGACTCCGAAGTCGATTTGCAAATCGGCTGCAAGATCGGCATTTATATTCGCTTCCAACAAGCCAGTCACAGGATTGTAACGCACCTGCCCGGCAGCACTGAAGGCAGCTGCATTAATAAAGCTAAAGGCATTGTTGCCAGCCAAGCCCGTATTGGCATCAATTGCGCTGAGATCAATCTTATCGGTGCCACTTAAGAAACCACTAATAATGTCCCGACTAGCACTGGTGGACTGAATGACAGCAGTGTAAACGAAACTATCTGCATCAGTGCCACCTGCTAAAATATCGGCACCGACTCCACCAATCAACGTATCGTTTCCACTACCACCATTCAGCGTATCATTGCCATTCAGACCGATGAGCGTATTGGCATTATTGTTACCAACGAGCACATTGGCCACATTTGTGCCGGTACCGTTGATCGCATCTCCACCCGTCAGTGTCAGATTCTCAAGCTGGGCCACCAGCGTAAATGTTACCGAGCTTTGTACCGTGTCAGCACCTCCGGCAGCAAGCTCAGTGATCGTATCAGTAGTAGTGTCAACCACGTAAATGTCGTTACCAACGCCACCAATCAGTGTATCCACACCATCTTGACCATTGAGTGTATCGTTACCGCCCAAACCATCAAGCGTATTATTGCTGCTATTACCGATCAGCGTGTTGTTTGCGGTCGTGCCGGTGCCATTGATCGAAATTCCACCTGTGAGTGTAAGATTCTCGACTTGAGCCACCAGTGCCAGTGAAAACGTCACCGAACTCTGAATAGTGTCGGTACCTCCGCCCGCAAGCTCGGTAATGGTATCGGTAGTTGTGTCCACTACATAGGTATCGTTGCCTGTTCCGCCAACGAGCGTGTCCACGCCGCCTTGGCCATCCAATGTATCATTGCCGCCCAAGCCAGTCAGTGTGTTATTGCTACTATTACCTGTAAGAACGTTGGCTGCCGCATTGCCTGTGCCGTTAAGTGCAACTCCGGTAAGCGTAAGATTTTCAAGATTGGAAGTAGCACCCAGCGTAAATGTCACAGTGCTCTGGACAGTGTCGGTACCTCCGCTCGCAAGTTCAGTAATAATATCAGTGGTCGTATCCACCACATAAGTATCGTTGCCTGTTCCGCCAACGAGCGTGTCCACACCGCTCTGACCATTCAGTGTGTCATTGCCAGCCCAACCGTAAAGTGAGTCATTATTGGCTGTACCCGATAAACTATCGTCGCCCAGGGTGCCGATAAATGCAACCCTATCAAAAAATTGTAACCGTTCGACGTTGCGCACAATGTCACTCCCGTCGTCTTTCGCGCCACCTCCGCCGTTAGGAGGATTGGCGTGGTCAATGAATAGCGTGCCAGTGGAACTGAATGTCAATACATAGTTGGCAAAAATATCCTGGTATACGGCGGTATCGACATCCGTACCGGCAGGTGCGGTCTTAATCTCACGCACAATCTTGAGTTGCTCAGGACTGTAAGTACCATTCTGCATCGCGGTCCGCAATGTACTGTTCATATTCTCGAACGATGCAATCTCTGCATTGGTACTAAGATTCCGAATACTGATTCGGGTGTTGAACCAAGCGTCACCATCGATAATATCATCGCCGCCGCGCCCTTGGATGAGATCGCTACCGCTGCCACCCAGCAAAATATTACCGGCGCTGAACGTAGTTGCGCCGCCCAATATAGCGCTTAATCCGTTGATCTGTGCAATTCTGTCAGCGGCACTGTGTCCGCCACTCGCCGGATTATTAACGTTGTTCAGCGCGTTGTTCTGTCCGGTGATCGGATCGACCAATTCCAATTCGATCCGGGTAAGGTCATCGCCGCGGATAGTATCGTTGAGATTCCAGCCCGACGCAGCTTCTACGAAATTGAAGCGATCGGTAGTCGGTACAAACGGCCCTGGTATAATATTCAAAGCCAAGTCGATATCGGCAGCAACAGTACTACTATCGCTGATGGCCCAATCAAAACCGCTGCCCCCCTCATCCCTATCCGCACCGCCCATGCCATTCATGACATCGTCGCCACCTTCACCATTGAAAGTATCGACACCGCCACCACCGATAAACACATCATTGCCGCGGATCGGGTCACGTCCAAACGGATCAGCATTGTCACCCGGCATAGCCGCAGCAGCGCCGTTTTCGAGCCAATCATCGCCTTCACCACCCATCATGGTGGCGTTAGGCGTGTTGCCAAAGAGAAAATCATTCCCCGTACCCGCAAAAACTTCTGAAACATCGTTGCCCGTGACGATGAAGTCGTTACCTGAACCGCCGAAGAGCGTGTTAAGTCCGGGGCCACCGTTGATCACATCGTGACCGTCACCGCCCTTGATGATGTCATCACCCGCAGCATCGGTAATGATGTCGTTACCGGCGCCGCCGTTAAGAAAATCGTTATCGACGCCGCCTTCCAAACGATCATCACCATTATCTCCCCACAGCGTATCGCTGCCCGAGTCTGAGCGCATTCGATCGTTGCCACTCGTACCTCCCATCACGACATGACCTTGACCATTGTAACGAATCGTATTGGAGCCCAGTGTCGTATCACGCACCAGCAGTGCCGCTTCATTGTATGGTGTCGCAGAATCATCCAGAATCGGACCACTCGTGCCGACATTGCCTGTCTCAAAGGTATACGTTGGTGTCGAAAAAACGTTGGCAGGCAAGTGATTTACATCGGGTAAATTCCGCATGATCAGTTCGGCAAATGAACTTTGCTCTAACTCGGTGAGAAAATTAAGCCCGGCTGTGCGTTCCAGGTAATAGAAACGATCAGCATCTTGCAGTTTCTCCATCTGCGTTTCAAAAACGAAATTAAAAGTCGATCCTAATAATCCGCCAAATGGCGCTTGTTCTTCGGCCAGACCACCGATCCAGAAATCAACATCATCCAAGCCGGTAATAACCTCCCCGGACGGCAAATTCGCATAAGCGCCCGTGCTGTTCATGAAATCTGCGCGATCTGCAGGCGCACCCGCACCACCGTTCACAAGCAACTCTGCCGCAGCACGCTTATCAGCCAGTACCGTTGCACTCGTAATGCTGGGGTGTGTTCCATAGGCTGCAACAAAATTGGTCAACGATTCGGGGTGTCTGATGCCTTGTCCGAAGTCAGCCCAACTTTCGTACGGCAGCAAAGCGCTATTATGTCCGGTATCTTCGTAAAACATGCGGCGCGCCTCGTTGAGTGATGGAATACCGGCATCGCGGCCACGAGTGATATTGATCGCGGCCAAATCAAGCGGCAAACCAACCAGATTGTTGCGTAACGCTTCGGTGACAAATTCATCAATTTCATTACCGACTTGATGCGTCATTCCCCGCACAACCGCACCGGCGGCTTCAATATTGTCGGTATAGTCAGCGCCAAATTCGACCGGATTCAGAAACGCCTGGATCAAACCGATGTCATTGAGCGATCCGTCTGCATTGGTTCTAGCCACCGTTTCGGTTAACATTGAATGGCCGAAGCGATAAACAACATGCGCAAATTCGGCCATGATGGCTGGATCAATCGTGCTGTTATAGCCGGCAAAGGCATCCACATTGGGCTGCACTTTGCGTGCAAATTCTTCGAACACCAAGTGTTGGTACTGCATTTCAGTAGCAAAACGAGCTGCCTGAAACAGACGTTCACCGTTCCACGAGCCGTCCGGCAAGTGCCATTGTGCTTGGAATGCAGGATCATTGCTGGCGTCGACAAAATCTTTGATGAACTGAACGGTGCGATTGTGTTCCGCATGAAAAACAGTGTGTACAGTGGTCAAACCGATATTTTCGTTGCCACGGCCGTCACCGGTAATGAAATGCGCATCCAGGAGTTCATCGTCATAACTGCCCGGCTCTGAAAGTCCGATGACCCCATCACTGTCGGCAGGTTTCATCGCACCGCTGGAGCTGCGCGGTGCGGCCGCATGTGCAATATCATCCAAAAAAGCATGTCCGGTACGAATCACATTGACCGGAATGTCGACACCTAATCCGCCGTTGGCAACAGGATTGCCTTCAATGACATTATCGTCAGGTGTATTGGCAATATTATCGGCACCAATTCCGGTAATGATTTGCGCAAAACCGTTTGAACCGGGAATAAACTTGCCATAACTATCGGTCCGCAGTAACGGCAGATTGGTGACATCGGCATCCGTCAGATTAATGCCTAGTTTCTGCTGTGCCTGCAGTTTGACATCGGCCCAGGTCGCAAGACCACCGTGAGCACCGCCACCATCGAGCAATTTCCCCGTTGCTACCGGTTTGCCATCCAAATTGAATTGGTATTCACGCAGAAATACTTGATGCGAAGGATGCGATGTGTAAGTCTGATTCTGATCAACAAAGGGTGTTGTTTGGTTGCGATGCTCGTGAATATCATCCGCACTTTCATCCACTGATGGCGTTGTGGGATCATCACCGACGATGCCGTCCGGTCCTGGCAGATTGCTAGCTCGCGTCAGCGTCATAAAATTCGGAGCGCCAGGAGCCGGATTGTACAGTGGATCATCAGGTTGCAGCGGCACAAACACCGTACCGCTTTGACCCTTATTAACGAGATCCAGTCCATGATCGAAAAACTGACCAAACAACGTAAACCAGGAATTATAGGGTGCATCCACACCCGCATTGGGGGTGACATTCGGGATAAAGTAGGTCTGAAAGGGCGTGCCATCCATACGTGTCCCGGCCACTAGATCCGAGCCTGGTGTCTGCGCTGCTGCAGCGATGACAGCCGGGTTAGTAGCTGTTTGATCAACAATCAGATTACTCACCATGCGTGGCTGTGTGTCGAACACAAAGCCGCTGGTTTGTGAATAAGAAGTTGCACTACCCACTGGTTGATTCGGCGTACCAAAACCAGCGGGAACAGCTTCTCCAGTATGAAAGGACGGTGCCAGCAAGCGTGGAAATATTTGATCAGCTGCCCCAAACAAGCTTTGACCCGGCAGCAGATTGTTGTATGAACCATTCACATAGCGCAAACCATTTGGCAGTAATGCGCTGCCAACCAACGTAGGCAACGCATCAAAAGTACCTCCTAACTGTCCCGCAGAATCACTTTCAGAAATCAAAACTTGCTGAAGTAAAAAATCAAGGTCGGTTCTACTGAAATCTGCCATTTAATGTGCCTCGCGATCCAATTTTAATTGATTAAATAATTCTGAGTGTTCAAGTTTTTACTTGAATCCACTGATCAACCGCAACGATCATTCATCTGATGATGATGCCTTCTACCGGTTCTTTGATGAATCCTATATCCGATTTTTAACTAAATTAACCGGCAATCCACCCGGAATGTCACTCATTGTCGCTGAATATACTAAGGAAATTAACCCAATAAATAAATTGGTAAAATACTTGTTTTTACCTAAGTAATTACTTAGGAAAATTATATATCAATTAAATTTATTTCAATTCAATTGATAAGCGATTTCATGAAGTTATACTTCATTCAAATAGTTAGGAGAATTTTATAAGATGATGGAGCGCATATATGCGGAATTTTAACTAAGAGCAAATTACTTATCGATACCGATCGAAGTGCTTCGGTTAGATTGAATAATCCTGCTTATGTTTGGTAATTGGATTGCTGGTATATATCTGAGCTGTACTAACTCATATCAAACTCGGTAACGCACTCGATTTCAAGCATTTTGTACTATTGTTCCGAACTATTCCACATCAAGATCTTGATAACCAAGTACCGAATGAAGCTTATTATCATGCAACAACTCATCGTAAACTTGTTATTTGCGTGTCCACCATAGAATTAATGACAACACGATAGAGATCAGCAAACCAGTCATTAATGGAAAATGAAAACTGAAGTTCTCGCGCTCAATATGAATATCGCCGAGTAACCGCCCCAGCGGTAATTGCGAAAGCCAGGGCCAGGCCACGCCCAGTAAAAGTAATATAATTCCCAGTGTAATCAATAGCTGCTGCATAAAGTTTATCCGGCTAGAAATATGGATTTGATTCTATTGCTTAACACGAACGATTGCATACTAACCAAGGAACACTCTGCTTTCAACACATGTCTCGATTGCTGCCTTTTGAATTTTCAGCAAGATGGTAATTATAGCAGTCATGCATGAACATCACTCCCCTACTCCCTGATAGTGCAAGCATAGATAGTATTGCAGCACAATCATTTATAATACGATCATGTCAGTCGATGAATTCAATGAAGGTTTTAAAATGCATAACTACGTACAACGCTTCTTGTTGGAAAACCTGGATATACGCGGTGCCGTGGTGCATCTCGATTCCGTATGGCAACAAATGTTAGCCGGCCGCAATTACCCACACCCCGTGACGCAATTATTGGGGGAAATGAGCGCAACCACATTACTCTTGGGCGATAATCTGAAACAAGCCGGACGCTTGACTATTCAATTGAATGGTAGCGGCCCGGTTTCCATGTTGGTTATTGACTGCACTGAAAGCTTGTACATACGCGGTATGGCAAAATGCGCGCAACACATTGAACCACAGTCGGTGCCGAATTTACTCGGCCATGGCCAACTGCTATTGACATTAGATATGCCATCGATGCGCGAATCTTATCAAAGTATCGTACCGTTGGATGGCAATAATATTGCTGAAATTTTTGAACACTATTTCAAGCAATCGGAACAATTACCTTCGCGCCTTTTCCTGATCACCACTCACCAGACCATCTTTGGTTTACTATTGCAGAAGTTACCCGATGCCGACCAGCAAGATCCTGACGGTTGGACACGCGCAGAGGCATTGGCTGCCACAGTCCTCGATCAGACTTTATTAGGTTTAACTGCGAAAGAGATACTGACTCGCTTGTTTTATGAAGAAACCATACGCGTCTTTGACGCACAAACCGTTCACTATGGTTGCCAGGAAAATCTGGCAAAAATTTACGCCATGCTGCGCTCACTCGGTCGTGAGGAAGTCGATTCTATTCTGAAAGAATTTGGTGAAGTCATTATCAGTGATGATATCTGTAATCGCGAATATCGTTTGGATGCACTGGCAGTTGATGCTGTATTCCGAGAAGCTGGGCCGACGATTCACTGAGCCATCTTTGTATAGAAATGATTGCTTATCGCTGCATGACATTCATATACTATAGGTACCTTATCAGTAGATGATAAGGTACCTGCTTCGTATCAGTGGTTAGAGTGCTGCCAAGAAAGCAACCAAATCAGCTTTTTCCTGATCAGTCAATCCAATACTAAAGCGCGTATTATAAAAATCCACTACTGCCGGCAAATCTGCAGCAGAACCATCGTGAAAGTAAGGGGGACGTGAGGCTACTGCACGTAGAATAGGTCCCTTGAAGCGTCCGATATCTTTCCATTTACCGGTAAGCAGCGCACGTCCTGGGTCGGTTGTCTTTATAATTTCACCTGTCACATTGTGTTCAAGTGTATATAAAGGCATATCCGGTGTACGACGCGATTCATCTGCGACGCCAATATCCAATGGCATTGGAACCGAGTGATTGCCAGAATTAGGCGTATTGTGGCAGGTAGTACATGTGCCTTGAATCACATCTGCCCCTAAATCATCATTGAGGCCTTTAACACCGCTAATGTGGATCGGCATAGAATTAAACAACGTCTGCCCCCGTGCGATTGCTGCACGTGCACCGACAATAGATTCTTTGTTATTTCGATCGGCATTTTGGTTATAGCGATCCCAGGTATCATACAGCGACATCACTTCAGGATTGAAGCTTGCGCGTGTTCGATAATCTCCTGCGACTGTATCGTTAATTCCAAAATAGAATTCTTGTTTCTTAAGTTTCTTTGGACCACCTTCGGCTTTTCTGGCTGTTAGATTGCCTGCATTTTTATCGTGTATTTGTGCCGTAAACAAACCTGATTCAAATTTCACAATGGCATTGCGCTGTTCCATCGTCAAATCCTGTAACGCTTCTGCGTGTCCCAGCGTTGCGTGATTGGCCTGATTGGATAGATCAGCGTGTACAGGAGCAAAGCAATTGGAGGTTCCAAAAATACATTCACTGGAATTAGGTACGTTTGTCGTCTCACGTCCATCCCACATGATTGCACTTAAAAATTTCAAATTGGTGGTAGGTAACGGCCGGCGAAATAACGACAACTCCGTTTCACTGGCATAACCATAAGGATCATCCACCTCGATTAATCTAAATTCCGCATTGGCCGGCATACCAATTCCTACCCGAATATTGGCTTTATTCAGCAGCATGCTGAAAGCGGCGCGACGCTTATCTTCGGTAGTGATATCCGCATGCGGTGAATTGGCCCCGTCGTTCAAGCGAAATAAAGGGTCCAAGCCCTGTGTTTTACTAAACCGTTCCTGAACACCTTTAGGTGTAATGACCCAGCCTTCTGAGGGCGCATGACAAGTGACACAGCTTCGTCCATTCGTGCCGAAGCTCTGAAAAAATGGATTGTTCAAATCAATATAGCCCGCCGTACTATAGGTGGCATCAATGCCATGATCATTTATTGATTTAAACATGTTTGGAATACGCTCAGATTTTCCTTTGTCATCCGCCACTGTGACACCGGTTGCCATAAAAGTAATCAAAGCAGAACCGAGCAAAAGATAATTCCTGTAAATCATAAAAAAACTCCAAAGATTAAATTGAGAAATGGAACCAACGGAATATGCAGTAACTTCCTTAACATAAATAGAAAATCACATGCTTTTTTCACAGTAACATGATTGCAAACAATGGACTGTGAGTTACCTCACAAGAAAACCCAGGAATTCTCTTATAGCAATTAGTTGTATTTCACATATTTTTCACATATGCTGCGCTATGATCCAGCGAATAATGACCACGATACATAAGCGGTTTCTTATAAGCGCTTATCCTGCGTGGCTCGAACTATGAAGGAAGGAGAATGATTATGGCAGCACGAATCGCACATGTTGATGATGATTCGGATATTCGGGAAGCGGTTGGACGCATCCTGAGGAAGCATGGGTATGAAGTCGACAGTTATCTGTCGATGCAGGATTTTATCGATTCATTAGAGGATGAAACTAAACGGCCTGATTTGGCTATTCTCGATGTTATGGTTGAATCAATGGATGCTGGTTTAACAACTTATGCACAAATTCACAAACGCTATCCACAAATACAAGCTATTTTTCTGACGTCCCTTGGGGATATGATCAGACCCTATTTTGAAGATGGTTCCCATGAGTGGGTTTGCATTATGGAAAAACCCGTTGAACCCTTGAGTTTGCTAGCAACAATTAACGACCGCCTAAAAAAGACAGGAGAAGCAGCATAATCGGATTAAATTATGGCTATTACTGAATTTTCCTGGGATAAGGCGTCGGGTAATCAGAACATATTGCTTGAGATAAAGGGAGATAGACTTAAGCTTAGTGATGATGTCCTAATCAGTAATATTCGATGGTTTATTACCTTTCGGTGGGCGCTGATAGCTACACTGGTTTTCTTTGAAATCTTAATGCTGTCAGCTTCAGACACGCTCACGCAATTAGGCATTAGCGAGCAAAAGAAATGGCCGATTGCCATCATTATGGTATTGGTTTTTGCAAATATTGCTTACATCTTTTCATTAACTCATTTTAAATCAAGCAAATATAATTCACCTTCTATTAATTTATGGATACAGATTATTGTTGATCTGATCTGTTTATCCGTTGTCGTACATTTTGTTGGCAGCACTACTACACCAATTTCCTTTTTCTACGTGCTGCATATCGCATTAGCGTGCATCTTTTTCTCTACCCGTGAAAGTCTGTATGTCACGATACTAGTCTGTTTTATGGACATGATCGTAATCGTTGCTGATAATTTTTTGGTCACTCAAGCACCACTCTCAACCCTATTAAATAATCACTTTCTGTCTGAAGGTTCGCGTACAGATGGCGCAATATTATGGATGTTTTTTCTCGATACTTTATTTTTTATCGTCTGGTATGTTGTCTCGAGACTTTCCTTGATCGTTCGTGCTCATGAACGCCATCTAGTGGATGCGTATAAACAGATCAATCAGGCGCAAGTGGAAAAAGATCAATATGCATTATTAATCACACACCAGCTTAAATCTCCGCTTGATGCTATCCGCAGCAAAATAAATTTAATTAAAGAAGGTTATTTGGGAGAAACAACACCTGAAGTAAGTACTGCGCTAGAACAGATGGATGTCCGTGCAAAAAATATGTCTGGTTTAATACTTGATTTACTCCGGTTAGAACGATTGAAAGATACCTGTCTTGATACTGCAGTTTTCGAGTCTGTAGATATTCAAGCCGCTTTGCATAAGTGTATTGAGAAACTAACCCCTGTTGCCAATTCCAAAAATGTCACACTCAATTTATCGATTGAGAACTTTATCTGCAAGGTAATCCCTGATCAATTGGGCATACTTCTGGAAAATATTATTACCAATGCAATTACCTATTCGCATAACGACACATCGGTTGAAATTACATCCACAGTCAATCGACTTGATCGGAGCGCCAGCATCACCATCACTGATCACGGTATTGGTATAGAAAACAAGGATCTGCCTAATATATTCAATGAGTATTTTTATTCACCTAGAGCGGCACTACATAACAAAGCAACCAGCGGTATCGGTTTGTCTATTGTTAGAATCGCAGCAGAAAATAATAAATTGAGAATCAAGGTTGTCAGCGAACCAGGTGCAGGTACCTCATTTACCGTGATTTTTAACAATACCAAATCACCTTTATCTTCTCCTATCGGGCAGCAGAAAACTCAACCAGTACCCGCGGCTAAAATTAATTTGTCTTAGCAGAGGTTGTTGAAAAACGTTTTCGAGGCAGCCGATACCACACAAAAACAGGCGAGAAAGCGCAGCTTATGCGTAATAAATGAACATTCTGAGCCTTTTTTTAGCACCGGAGCGGCAAACGTGGATAGTTTTTCAATGGCCTTAACCATTCGCTGCAGTATACAGACCAGACAGTCTATCCCAATGAATATCAATCAGTATAATGTTGATTAGCCATACTGTGTTGCCAGTAGCGGCGGCGTAATTCTCTCCAACTATCAACAAACCATCCATTTTTTGCAAAACGCAGCAAAACAGCGCCATCAACATCGCTACGCAGCAATTGGCTTCCTAACTTACGATAACGCGCCACTACTGCTTCGCGTGGATGATCATAGCGATTATGATAGCCTACCGTGAAGATCGTTAATGCAGGATTCACTTGTTGTATAAAAGCGTGAGTTGACGAAGTGTTGCTGCCATGATGCGGCGCGATCAATACTGTCGCTGGAAGCTTATCGCCAGCGCGAGTCAGCAATGCAGATTCATCCTTACCACCAATATCAGACGGTAATAACACACTGCCGTGAATTGACGTAATTTTTAACACACAGCTGTTTGCATTGGTTTTATTCTGAGAATTCTCATCGCCATATGTCACAGGATGCAGCAATTCAAAATATACGCCATCCCATTGCCAGGATTGGCCGGTACGGCATTGAATCTTATGCATTGCAGCTTGCTGTATCGGATGCTGATGATCCAATGAAGATAATAATGCCCTGACAGGCATCGCCGCCAATATGGATAATGCGCCACCACTATGATCCATGTCGGCATGCGACACAACCAAAGCATCAAGCTGCCGAACACCCTCTCCACGTAGAAAAGGTACAATAATGCGAGCACCACTGTCTGATTCACCGAAACTTGGGCCGGTATCAAATAACAAAGCATGATGTTCAGTGCGCGCCACTACTGCCAAACCCTGCCCCACATCCAGTACTGTCAGCCATAATTCACCGGCTTCCGGTTTGGGTGGTTGCAGCAGAAACATTGGCAATAATGCAAGCACGCCCAACCAACGCGCAGGGAAACCTGCGAAGAATCCTAGCCCCAGACTTCCTGGCAACAACATCCAAACTATCCCTAAGATAGCCGCCAATATCGTCCACATCGGAGGTGCATGTTGTTCCCAAATAGCGTCCGGTAAATGACTCAACCACTGCAATAATGCCATGCCAACACCGAGTGCTTCATGAGCCAGTGGCAGCAGAAAGTCAAACAATGGGATCGTAGCTAACAATACTAAAGGCACTACTACAAAACTTACCAGAGGAATGGCAATCGCATTGGCAATGGGCGACACCAATGATACCTGCTGAAACAAACCAAGTAATAGTGGAATTAATCCCAATGTAATTGCCCACTGAATCCTTAGCCACCCCCTCAACCAATGTATTTTTCCAATTCGTCCCACAGTTACCAGCATGATGACGGTGATCGCACCAAATGACAACCAAAACCCTGGCGCAATGGTCGCCCATGGATCCAGTAGCACCACCCATAACAAAGCCCACGTCAGTACCGTCATCGGCGAAGTAAACTGTCCTCGCCATAACGCGATCGCGACTACAGCTAACATATACAATGAACGTTGTGCCGGAATTGCAAAACCCGACAACATTGCATAACCAAAAGCCGCCATTAATCCGGCAATGACAGCAGCCCGGCGCGCTGGTAAACGCAATACCAAATAGGAATTACAGCGCCACAACCGAAATACCAGTGCAAATACCAAACTTGAAACCAAAGTGATATGCAAACCGGAGATTGCCATCAAATGAATAGTTCCTGTCCGCATAAACACTTGCCATTGATCACGTGGAATGACGTACTGATCTCCCGTTGCCAGGGTTTTTAAAACACCGGCATAAGTGCGATCCATTAAAACATCAGTAAATCGCTGTTGGATCTCTTCACGTACATGTTCAATCCAATAGACAGGATAATTAACCCTATGATCCAATAGATGATTATCAACTGATGCACGTATATATCCGGTTGCTCGAATATTACGTTCCAATGCCCATACCTCATAATCGAAACCATGCGGATTTGCATTACCATGGGGTTGCTTAAGACGCACCATCAGTTGCCAGCGCTGCCCTACTTTCATTACAGGCTGTGGTATTTCATCGATATCAAGTTCAGACTGACGGTTTTTATACCAGGATAATGCAATACGTTGGGGTACAATCGCACCCTCAGTGGCAACCTGTTCAACATCAAACTGGAAACGCACACTGCGATCATTTTTGTGCGGCAAGCTGGCTATTACACCGATGATTTGAATATCCTGCCGCTCCCATTGTGAAGGTAATGAATCAGCCAAGCGCCAATGCGCAAAAGCAGCCGCCCAGAAAAACCCAAGCCCGAGAAAAAGAATCCATAACAAGATGTTATTAACTGTTATCAGAGCTGCCGATTGATATCGCCACAACCATCCAATCGCGATTACGAGCAACAACAAGCCCAAGATCCATGTTATCTCGGGTAATTTACCTTGTTGTTGCAGCAAGCCGGTACCGAATACAAAAGCAAGTATATTTAGTCGCGACAGCATATTCTTAGGATTCCTCTACCCAATAGATATTGTAGCCCGTCGGACTTCAGCCATCGTAGTGAGCACTCGTTATCCCACTGGCGCAGTAGATTGGCCTTAAGTCCGACAGACTCCTAGTTTCCAATCATCTTGATTATCAAATCATAGCGTTTCAATTTATAATTAATTGATACCGTATGCATAATTTTTACAGGAAAGTCTCTATATTCAATAACATGATATTCGTTCCGGTACGCTACTTCAGTGCAAGGTATGGAATTTTGTTCTTTCAGATTCAACATCAGTCAATACACGTTAAATATATGAATAATCCTGTCGTTACTGCCACTACCGTATAGGAGATGATATGAATCAGCGTAATGATCAGCGTAGCAACAGATATAGAAGGTTAGATGATCATGAAGTCCGTAATAAAATGGAATTGCTCTCCGATCAGCTTCAAATTCAACAATTAGAACTGGAAGAATCGCGCAATCGCTATGCAGACCTCTACGATCATGCGCCAGTCGGTTATCTGACCGTAGATCAAACCGGAAACATCCTATCGATTAATCTAACCGGAGCCGCATTACTAAGAAAAGCGCGCCCATTCCTCATCGGCAAGCCATTCACAAGCTGTTTTCTAGATATCGATCATCAAGCCTTCCATCACTACCTGCAAGAAGTTTTCAATTCTTCCGGTAATGCTACGATTGATTTGAAAATCGGAGATACTCAGGATCCATTGAGCTTTATTCGTCTGGAAAGCACAGTGACCCATGATAAAAATATGTGTCGCATGATGATGTCGGACATCAGTCAACTCAGAAAAATGATTAATCTCAATCGTGACTTACTGAATGAAAATCGGCAACTCATGAAAGGATTATTCCGTGTTCAAGAAAAGGAGCGACGCATACTCGCTCGCGAATTGCATGACGAACTAGGACAATGGTTAACCGCCATTCGTGCAGAAAGTGAAGTCATTTTTAATTACGCCGAACAAGATTCAGCGATTTACACCAGCGCTCAGACTATTAAAGGGTGTACCGAAAAAATGCATCAAGTAATCCGTACCATGCTGCATCGATTGCGCCCCCCACTTCTTGATACGTTAGGATTACCCGACGCGCTATCCGAACTTAAAAAACAATGGAGTTCCCGTCATGCGCAAATAACGCTCGAATTAAAATTGGAAGGTAAGCTTGCAGCGCTTGATGAACAATATAACATTACGATATTTCGCCTTATTCAGGAGGGTCTCAATAATATTTACAAGCACTCGGAAGCCACCTGGACTCAAATCAGTTTAAGTCGTGAAACGATTGAAAATTCTGCGGATGATTTCTTGTTGCTCAAAATAGAGGATAATGGCAAAGGTTACGATACCAATCAGCAATTTACCGGATTAGGATTAGTAGGCATGCGTGAGCGGGTAATTGCGCTGGATGGTCGAATGACGGTACGTAGCACGCCCAACGAAGGCACAGAAATTAACATCAGATTACCTATAAAAATCTAGGCAAAATGACAAAACCCATTACCATTTTATTGATTGACGATCATCCTGTCGTACGTACCGGCTATCGCCGTTTGCTTGAAAGCACACCGGATATGAGTGTAGTGGCAGAAGCGGAAGGTGGCGCAGAAGGTTATCAATTATGGCAAGAGCATAAGCCTGATGTGATTATTCTTGATCTTAACATGCCCGGTGTTTGTGGATTTGAAACCATTCATCGCATCATAAGCAACGATCCTACCGCGCGTATTCTAGTCTTCAGCATGCTAAACAATGTCACGATGGTTCACCGCGCATTAAAAGCAGGTGCCATTGGATTTATCAGCAAACAAAGCGGAATTGGAGAAATGATTCATGCGGTGCGCCAAGTCAGTATGGGAAAAACCTATATTGAATCGGAGCTGGCTACAGCACTCGCAATGCATGCTACACGCAAAGAGAATTATGAAAATCCCTTTGATTTATTGACCAAACGTGAATTCCAAATAGTCAAACTAATCGTAGAGGGAAGTTCCAATATAGAAATTGCAGATAAAATCTCTATCAGTCCTAAAACTGTTAGCGTCCATTACCTCAATTTGATGCGGAAATTGGATTTACAAAATACCACACAACTGATTCGCTTAGCCATCAATCACAATATTATCGACGGATAGTCAGATCAAGTACGTCGTGTACTCAAAAATTAGAATATTGCATGACACTAAAACAAGCCCTGCCATCAAAACAGGGCTTGTTTTTTGAAAATTCAATCACAAACTTTTTTACTATTGCATTACTTGTTACGCAACGACTAAAGATTTGGAGAACACAGACTTAAAAGTCCACGTTCCCCCAATCCTCCCCCTCTTAACTCAATTAAGCAACCAAATCCGCTGCAGCGAATGCTGGCGCGCCTGTCAATTGAATCTGGAAGTCAGCAGCATTGCCATTAGCGCCGCCCACGTTCGCTTGAAATACACCCGTAGCACTCACGTAGCGTACTTGTCCAGCCGCACTAAAGGCAGCGCCACCAATAAAGGTGAAAGCATCGTTGCCGACGTTACCCACGATAGCATCAATTGCACTCAGATCGATCCTGTCAGTGCCACTTGTGAAGCCGGCAATACTGTCTCTACCTGCTGCACCCGGAGTGGATTGATTGATCGCGCTATAGTTGAAATCATCCGCTCCGTTACCACCTGTCAGCGAATCGGCGCCGATTCCACCAAACAGATCGTCATTACCATCGCCACCCGAGAGTACATTGTTGGCACCATTACCCGTTAGGATATTATTTGCATCATTACCCGTTCCATTGATTGCAGCCGCACCGGTGAGCTCAAGATTCTCAAGATTGGGGTTAGTTACTAACGTAAAGGTTATCGAACTACGAACGGTATCGATACCTCCGCCCGCCAATTCAGTAATCGAATCGAGAAGACTATCAACGACATAGATATCATCACCTGCACCACCGTCCATGGTGTCATTACCGGTACCGCCAGCCAATGTATCATTGCCGTCGTTACCTGTCAGCGTATCGTTACCGGCAGCGCCTGTCAGTACATTATTATTATTATTACCAATAAGAATATTGATCGCAGCATTACCCGTCGCGTTAATTGCATTTGCGCCCGTCAGCGTAATATTTTCAAGGTTAGGAGCAGCAGCGATTGTAAATGTCACCGAGCTTTCCACCGTGTCATTACCACTTCCAACGCCAGCGGCTTCGGTAATCGTGTCGGTAGTGGTATCAACCACAAAGGTGTCGTTCCCTGGACCACCAATTAATGCATCCACGCCACCCAAACCATCCAATCGATCATTACCACCCAAACCGATCAATGTGTCATTGTTGGCTGTACCCACCAAGTTGTCATCGCCGGCTGTACCAACGACTGCAACCCTATCAGTAAACTGCAACCGCTCGACGTTACGGATTGTATCGGAACCATCGTCGATGGCTACTACAGTAGGAGTAGCATGATCGACGAATATCGTGCCATCAGCACTGACAGTCACTACATAGTTAGCAAAAACATCCCGGAATACGGCCGTATCGACACTGGTACCAGCCGGTGCTGTCTCAATCTTACGAATAATTTTGAGTTGACTTGGATTGTAGGTTCCATTTTGCATTGCTGTCCTTAGTGCACTGGTCATACTGTCGAAAGATGCGATTTCGACAGTATCATCAGCAGCACTGCGCACACTAATCCGAGTGTTGAGCCAACGATCGCCATCAATGATGTCATCGCCACCACGACCTTCGATCAAGTCACTACCAGCACCGCCCAGCAAAATATTACCGGCACTGAATGTCGTCGCGCCACCCAATAAAGCACTCAATCCATCAATTAGCGCAATCCTGTCAGCAGCACTATGCCCGCCACCAGCCGGGTTATTGACATTATCCAGCGCATTATTTTGTCCTGTGAGCGGATTAACCAATTCTAACTCGACGCTCGTATTATCGTCACCGCGTACTTTGTCGTTAAGATTCCATCCTGATGCCGCTTCGACAAATGCAAAGCGGTCAAAGGTTTCCACAAACGGGCCTGGCAAAATACCTTTCGCCAAGTCAATATCAGCAGCGATGGTGCTACCCTTGGTGAAGATCCAGTCAAAGCCGCTGTCACCGTCATTCTTGTCCGGACCCGCCATGCCGTTCATAATGTCGTCACCACCCTCGCCGATGAATTCGTCGATGCCGCCATTGCCGAGGAAAACGTCATTGCCGCGGATTGGATCGCGCCCGAAAGGATCGAAATTATCGCCAGGAGAACCGTCAGCAGTTCCGGTTTGAATCCAGTCGTCACCTTCATTGCCTGCCATGGCTTCGTTAGGCGTATTGCCAAAGATAAAGTCATTACCTGGTCCGGCAAAAACCTCTGAAACATCGTTACCGGTGATAATGAAATCACTACCAGCGCCACCCAGAATCAAATTGAGACCGGGACCCGCGTTGATGACATCGTTACCGTCACCGCCCTTGACATTGTCATCGCCGAAGGAGTCGCTAATGATGTCGTCACCGTCACCACCGTTGAGCGAATCATTGCCGGCACCGCCTTCCAAGCGATCATTGCCGCCATCACCCCACAGCGTATCATCCCCTTCACTGGAGCGTATTTTGTTGGGACCGTCAGTACCGCCCATCACAATGTGCTGGTCACCCGTATAACGAATGGTATTGGTACCCAGCGTGGTGTCGCGAACCAAAGCAGGTTTATTCAATTGATTTTTCAACGTCGCTTCATTGTAAGGTGTGGCACCATCATCTTGAATCGGACCACTGATACCCAGATTACCCACTTCAAAGGTATATGTCGGTGTTGAGAAAATATCGAAAGGCAAATGTTTGACATCCGGCAGGTTACGCATCACCAATTCAGCGAACGAATTCTCTTCCAGCTGAACGAGAAAATCGAGTCCGGCATTACGGGCTAGATAATAGAGACGATCACCATCTTGCAGGTTTTCCAGTTGTGTTTCGAAGACGAAGTTGAAGGTGGTTCCTAATAATCCGCCAAATGGTGATTGTTTTTCAGCCAAACCACCAACCCAGAAATCAACGGCATCCAAACCGGTAGTAGTCGCTCCAGACGGCAAGTTCGCATACGTACCAAAGCTGTTTATGAAATCAACGGCATCAGGATCTGTGCCATTTTCTGCACCGTCCACCAGAGCCTGAGCTGCCGCGCGCTTGTCCGCCATTGTTGTTGCGCTGGTGATGCTAGGATGCGTACCATAGGCGGCGATAAAGTTGGTCAGCGACTCGGGGTGCTTGATATTCAATCCAAAGTCAGCCCAACTTTCGTAAGGCTGCAAAGTAGCGTTGTGTCCGGTATCTTCATAGAACATGTGACGCGCTTCATTGAGCGATGGAATGCCGACATCGCGGGCACGCGTCATGTTGATCGTGGGCAGGTCGAGTGGCAAGCCAACCAAGTTGTTGCGTAGAGCTTCAGTGACAAATTCGTCGATTTCATTGCCGACTTGTTTGGTCATACCCTTGACAACCGCACCGGCAGCTTCGATGCTGTTAGCGTAGCCTGCACCAAATTCGACCGGGTTTAAAAATGCCTGAATCAAACCGATGTCATTAGGCGTGCCATCCGGGTTGGTTCTGGCCACCGTTTCAGTCAACATCGAGTGTCCGAAGCGGTAAACCACGTGCGCAAACTCAGCCATAATGGCTGGATCAATCGTGCTGTTATAACCGACAAAAATATCTACATTAGGCTGTACCTTGCGCGCAAACTCTTCGAATACCAAGTGTTGATATTGCATCTCGGTCGCAAAGCGGGCTGCTTGGAACAGACGTTCACCGTTCCATGATCCATCCGGCAAGTGCCATTGTGCGATAAACGCCGGATCACCACTGCTCGTGACTAAAGCTTTAACTTCGTCAACCTTCCGATTGTGCTCGGCATGAAACACGGTATGTACCGTAGTCAGGCCAATATTTTCATTGCCACGGCCATCGCCGGTACTAAAGTGCACATCCAATAATTCATCGTCATATTGACCAGACGGCAATGGCGGCGCATTAGGATCATTAATGACACCGTCAGCGTCTGGTGTTTTCATCGTGCCGTTTGAATTGCGCGGTGCTGCCGAATGTGCGATGTCATCCAAAAAGGCATGACCGGTGCGGATCACGTTGGTTGGAATATTAACACCATCCCCGCCGTTGGCAGCAGGATTGCCTTCAAGAACATTGTCGTCAGGCGTATTCGCAACATTGTCAGCACCAACTCCGATAACTAACTGTGCAAAACCATTTGGACCAGGGATAAATTTGCCATAACTATCTGTTCTCAGCAAAGGCAAATTGGTCACATCGGCATCAGTAAGGTTGATACCCAGTTTCTGCTGCGCCTGCAATTTGATATCGGCCCAAGTAGCAAGCCCATCGTTAGTAGCGCTTCCCTCAAGCAATCTGCCGGTTGCAACCGGATCCCCCGCCGCATTGAACACATACTCGCGCAGGAAAACCTGGTGTGAAGGATGCGATGTATAGGTTTGGTTCTGGTCAACAAAAGGTGTGGTCTGATTGCGGTGCTCGTGGATATCGTCAGCGCTCTCGTCTAGCAATGGCGTTGAGGGATCATCACCAGTAATACCATCCGGGCCCGGTAAGTTAGTTGCGCGCGTCAGCGTCATAAAATTCGGAGCACCAGGCGTTGGATCGTACAGCGGATCGTCAGGTTGCAGTGGAACAAATACCGTACCACTTTGCCCTTTGTTAACGAGATCCAATCCGTGATCAAAGAATTGACCAAACAAGGTAAACCAGGAATTGTATGGCGCCGACAGCCCCACATCCGGCGTGACATTAGGAATAAAATAGGTTTGAAAGGGCGTGCCATCGAAGCGAATTCCATCAACCAACTCTGAGCCTGCTGTCTGGTCTGCAGCTGCTACTGCAGCTGGATTATTAACCGTCTGATCAACAATCAGGTTACTGATTGTGCGCGGTTGCGAATCGAACACCAACCCCTTGGTTTGATTGTAATCAGTGGCACTGCCTACCGGCTGTCCCGGGGTGCCAAATCCAGTGGGAACGGCTTCGCCGGTACGAAAAACTGGATCCAGCAAGCGTGGAAAAACTTGATCAGCCGCGCCGAACAAAGATTGATCTGGCTGCAGGTTATTATATGATCCGTTGACGTTGCGCAGACCGTGCGGCAGCAATGGACTGCTGATAAGCGACGGCAATGCATCAAAAGTGCCTCCTTGTTGCGCTAGAGAATCACTTTCAGAAATAAAAATTTGATCCAGTAAAAAATTCAGATCCGTTCTGCTGAAATTAGCCATTTTGTTTGCCTCGCAATATTTAATTATTTGAAGAGTATGAGTGTCGAGTTCTTATCTATTGGGCCCATTAATCAATCACATTAGCTAATCATTCAATAATGCTTTTGACGAGTTCCCTAATCTGCTACTTTTATTATTTAGAATTCCATTTTCAACCAAACGCATACACATATAATTTATATTTAATGCACCTATAATTTATATTTTATACACATATAATTCACATCTACTACACAGACACTTCACATTTAATACACATTAGCCAGGGATATAAATACGCAAAACGCTGGTTTTTATCTAAGTAATTACTTAGATAAACCTTAGGAATTCACTAGGTTTATGCCAGTTTGATGGGCAAATCAGCCTGAAAGATTCTTCATTAAGATACTATTATTCATACACTTGATAAATATATTGCGATAGCGGAATCAAGAATATTTACCACTATTTAAGTGATGTGAGAATTACCTGAGTAGTGACATTGCCAAATCGCTTTACTGAAAAAATCCCAGGCATGCCATTGAGTGCTGTGCAAAACTCCGACTATAAAGACCACTATTCCGCAATAAAAAATTGTGATTCTTTCCACAGCGCCAATCCAATATTAATTGCTGCAAATCACAATCAATACGTGACTAAGTAAATGCTTAGATAAAAACTAGCCATTACTTATTTATTTATCAGACTTACCTCTAGCATGATTACATTATTGGTTAGTGAATTCACCTAAACCAATGTATTGGAAGAAAGTACAAAACAACAAGCAAGTGACCATGTTGTGTGTGTTGTGTGAACTGTCAGGCAGACAGTTTAATTAATTTATAAAGAGGTGTAAGGGGATATCATGGAAAATACAAAGGACGATTTTACACAAGGTAGCATTCCCGATTGTTTGCAAGATAATGCTTCTGATGTGCCATCCAATGAATCAAGACGATCTTTCTTTAAAGCGACTGGTGCCACAATTCTGGCAGCACCCATAGTCTTAAGCTCGCCCAAAAGCATAGCGCAAGTAGTCCCAGTGCTGCCGCCCAGTCCGCCGACCACACCTTGGCTGGAAGAATTACCTGAAGCGGTTGAACCGGTGGCACAGACAGATCTTCTTACGGATCCCAATCGTATACCGCAAGGGGATGCGAATACTGCAATTGATGAGTGTCGGCGCGCTAGACACCAACGCTGGGACTATTTCTTTGGCAATCCGCAGCTTCAATTCGATCAAGCGGATACCTATGAATTAAGAGTCGAGGAGGTTACAGATCATGTCTTCCATCCGGATTATCCTCCTCAGCTTGTTTGGAACTATATAGGCAAGTTCGAAAATGGTGATCCTTATCCCAACCCTACATTCCATGCGCGCTATGGACGTCCGGTCATCGTTCGTTTATATAACGAATTACCCGAGAACCATGTGGGCTTCGGTACGCCGGAAATCAGCATGCATTTGCATAACCTACATACCCCCTCAGAGAGCGACGGTTTCCCTGGCGATTATTTCAGTGAGACAAAATCCGGACCAACACTCGGCGGGCCAGGCAAGTTCAAAGATCAGTTCTACCCTAATATCTATGCCGGTCTTGATGAGTTTCCCAAAGGCCCCAATAATCCTGTTGGGGGTGATAAGCGTGAAGCACTGGGCACCTTGTGGTATCACGACCATTGTTTGGATTTTACTGCGCCCAATGCAAGCCGCGGCCTGGCAGGATTCTACCTAATATATGACACTCTCGATTCGGGCGATGAACACGATCCCAATCCGGCCGCTTTGAGATTACCAAGCGGTCACTATGATTATCCGCTGGCGTTCCAGGACAAGCGCTTCGATGCAAATGGCATCCATATCTTCGATCAGCTTAGCCCAGAAGGCACATTCGGCGACAAAATCACGGTTAATGGCAAAATTGAGCCCGTGCTGAGAGTCGCCCGCCGTAAGTATCGCTTCCGCCTGCTGAATGCGGGACCAGATCGCTTTTATCAGTTTCATCTGGTCGATGAAGCAAATAAAGTGCAAAGTTTCACCTATATTTCCAATGACGGTAATCTTTTGCCCAAACCGCTGTTCAATCAGTTCAAAGTTCACTTGGGCGTGGCTGAGCGTGGTGATATTGTTGTAGATTTTTCCAAGTACGATCTGGGAACTGAGCTTTATCTCGCTAACCGGCTAGTGCAAACAGGTACACGCGGACCGGGCAACGTCAAAGCTCCCGGCATACGTGTGCTCAAGTTTATTGTCGACCGTGAGCCCAGTGAACCTGATGTCAGTCGAGTGCCGAGCACTTTACGTCCAATACGCCGACCAACTCTGGCAGAAATTGCGGCAGCTCCCGTTAGGACTTGGGTATTTGCGCGCAAAAATGGCATGTGGGCGATCAATGATCAGTTTGTCAACGTCAACGCCCCACGCGCTGAGATGACGGCAGGTAGTTCGGAAATATGGGAACTGCATAATCCATCCGGTGGCTGGAGTCATCCCGTTCATATCCACTTCGAAGAAGGTCATATCCTAAAAAGATCTAAAAATGGCATTGAAGTACCTGTGCCCGCGCACGAAAAAGGGCGTAAGGATGTCTACGTGCTGGGGCCGAATGAAACGGTAAGGTTGTTTATGCGCTTCCGAGATTTTCCTGGAAAGTATGTGATGCACTGCCACAATATGATCCACGAAGACCACGCCATGATGATACGTTGGGATATTGTATAGACTAAGAGGGAGTTATATATCATGAATAAAGAAAAAACTAATATGAATACGCGCAGAGAAATTCTGGCGGGCATGGGTTTGGCCACATTAGGTTTGATCGGCTTGAATGCCGCGTGGCAAGGACTGAGCAGCAAGATGCCTAGTAGTAGTGCTACCAACTGGAACGGAAGGGATATACTGAGCGACACGCCGCTTCCAAACGTAACACTCTATACACATGAAGGAGAAGCAGTCAGATTTTACGACGACCTGATTCGCGATAAAGTTGTCGCCATCAATATGATGTATGCCCAGTGCGCCGGCATCTGTCCGAAAGCGACAGCCAATCTGCTGCAAGTGCAGAACATGCTGGGCGAGCGTGTGGGACACGATGTCTTTATGTACTCCATCACCCTACAACCTGAACAGGATTCCCCCAAAAAACTCAAGCAATACACCGACCAGCATGGCATAAAATCTGGCTGGAAGTTTCTTACCGGCGCGCCGGAAGATATCGAATTGGTTCGCTTCCGACTCGGCTTCTTTGAACGTGAGATCGATCTTGATAAAGTGAAAGAAAATCATACTGGAATGGTGCGCATTGGTAACGCTGCACTCAATCGCTGGAGCATGGCACCCGCTTTGTCCGAACCGCAGCAGATCATGGCCACCATTAATCATCTCGATCCAAAGGTGGTACATACTTTCCATGAAAAGCATGGATAGGGAAGTTCTGAATAAGTCAAATACCGCTGGCAAAGCTGGCGGTATTTGACTGTAACGGCGGCATAGGCGACAAACAGATCAACAGCACAAAAACCAAAACCGTGCGGCAAAATCACAGGTAATCCAAAACGGCTTTGGTTGTTTTTTATTATTTCTTCGACTTTGCGTGATGAACTTCCGTTTCTTCAATGATTTGCGCATCTTCGATGATGATCGTTTGACCATCATCAGTTTGCCGTTTTGAATCATCGTGTTGTTGAGTCGCGCGTTCATATTTTCTGCGTAACCACCAGAACCGTACTCCAACTACCATAATTGCAACCGCGAGTAACGCCAGAAAGGCCGCAAAAAAGAAAATGCCGATCAGCACCAGCACAACCACAACCGGAATGAGCATTGCATAGGTAACCCATCGATTGACCGGAGAAATCGGTACCTGCTGATATTCTCCTGATTCATTCTGGCGGTATTCGGAAACCTTGCTGATAATAATTTTTCTCTGTTCATCGTTCATTGCATCAGCTCCTCTATGTCATCTATCTTTTTAGGTGCTGCCATGGTTAAAATTTCATGGCCTGCCGGAGTGACAATCACATCATCTTCAATTCGTACCCCAATATTCCAGAAATGTTCCGGAACATTATCCGCCGGGCGGATATAGCAACCCGGCTCAACGGTCAATACCATCCCTGCCTGCAATAAGCGCCATTCGCCTTTTTGCTTGTACTCACCGACATCATGCACGTCCATTCCCAACCAATGCCCGGTTCGGTGCATATAGAAACGTTTGTAATCTTCCGATTCCAGCACTGCATCCACACTGCCCTGACATAATCCCAGATCAATAAAACCTTGCGCCAATATATGTAGCGCCGCCTGATGCGGGTCGTTCCAACTATTTCCCGGTTGTACCTGAGCAATGGCCGCAAGCTGCGCAGCCAGAACCAGTTGATAAACATCTTTCTGCGCCGCGGTAAATTTGCCGTTCACCGGAAATGTTCGCGTAATATCTGAAGCATAACCGTCAAGTTCGCAACCTGCATCGATCAACAACAAATCGCCCGACTTCAGTTCAGCATTATTCTGCACATAATGTAACACACAGGCGTTGGCCCCTCCTGCCACAATGGAAGTATAGGCTGGTGCCTGTGCGCCGTGTCGGCAGAAGGTATAGAGCAATTCAGCTTCGATTTCATACTCACGCATGCCCGGACACGTTGTCTGCATCGCACGCTGATGCGCTTGTGTCGAGATATCTGCCGCTCGCTGCATTATTTGCAATTCATCCGTGTTTTTGATTAACCGCATTTCATCGAGCAGCGTGCGGCAATCGTGGATTTCTCCCGGTGCGGCCACGCCGGTGCGCGTTAGTTCACGCACCCGGTTTAACCAACCGACAATGCGTTGATCCCAGGCAGAATCGTGCCCGAATGCGGCATGAACGACAGGTTGATCAGCCAACAATTGAGGCAGTAATTCATCCAGTTTGGAAATCGGGTACGCCTCGTCAAAACCAAAAATATCTTTAGCGGCTGCCGGACCATAACGAAAACCATCCCATATCTCACGTTCCTGGTCTTTTTCATGGCAAAACAAAATATCTTTTGCCGGCGCTTTATCGCTGGCAGCAATAATCACCAACACGGCGCCGGGTTCACGAAAACCCGTCAAATAATAAAAATAGCTGTCAAACCGGTAAGGATAGTGCGCGTCACGATTGCGTACCTGTTCCGGAGCCGTTGGAATAATTGCGATACCGGATCGCATGTTAGCTGCCAGCAGCTGCCGACGTGCAATAAAGTGTTGGAATTGCGTCATAAGTACCTACCTGAAGTTTCTAAACTAATACAATGTTAGTATCATGGCGAGGATTTAAGTTGCTTATCCAGTAATTCAAGCCGCTCCGGCGTTCCCACATCGACCCATTGCCCGGAAAAGTACTCACCGCTCACTTTTCCCTCTTGCATCGCCTGTCGCAGTACGGGCGCCAGTTTTGCGGCCACGCCTGGTTTTATATCATTAAAAAGCGGTGGCCGGTAAATGCCGATGCCGCTAAAAGTCAGCTTGTCATTTCCTGTCAACATCACCCGATCCTCCTGCAACGCAAAATCACCTGCGGCATGATGCGCCGGATTGTCTACCAAAACCAGGTGCGCAAGCCACTGACCCATATTCGATCGCATCCTGTGCATGGTCGGTAACAACGATGCATAATCCATGTCACAATAAATATCCGCGTTGACAACCAGAAATGGCAGCGTATTGGATTCATCCGTCAGCAGTGGCAAAGCATTAACTATCCCCCCGGCGGTTTCCAGAACATTTTTTTCAGGTGAATATTGAATGTTAACACCATACCGCTCGCCATGACCCAATGCATTTTCGATCATCTCACCGAGATACGCATGGTTAATAACCATGTCGACAAACCCCGCATGTGCCAGATTTTTCAACTGATATTCGATCAATGCATAGTCACCCGCCTTCAACAATGGCTTGGGCACAGCATCCGTCAGCGGACGCATGCGTTCTCCGCGTCCGGCTGCGAGAATCATCGCTTTATAGGAAACACTACTAGAAGGTGTAGCCAATTTTTTGATCCGATTCAGCAGGATTCAGCTCATCCAACAAGTTAAGCAGCAAATGAAGTTCCCGATAGCGTTTACAAGTCTTACGCAAATATTCCATCACCAGCGGCATATCATTCAGATAATTCGCCTTACCATCGCGGTAATTCAGGCGGGCAAAAATCCCCAAAATCTTGATATGCCGCTGCACGCCCATCCATTCAAAATCCCGGTAAAATTCCGCGAAATCAGCAGATACCGGCAACCCGGCTTTGCGGGCTTTTTCCCAATAACGGATCGTCCAATCCAGGATATGCGCTTCATCCCATCGAATATACGCATCCTTGAATAACGACACCAAATCATACGTAATCGGGCCAACCACAGCATCCTGGAAATCGATAATGCCGGGATTGGGGGATGTCACCATCAGATTACGGGAATGATAGTCGCGATGCACCAAGACTCTGGGCTGTGCAAGATTGTTTTGTATAATTCGCGTAAAAATTAACTGCAGAACGGCTTGCTGTTTTTCCGATAAATCTTTCTGCAAATGTTGCGCGATATACCAATCCGGAAGCAAATTGAGTTCTCTTCGCAATAATGCCTCATCGTAATCGGGCAAACCTTCTACCTGCTGCGACAGTTGCAGCTTAATGAGCGCATCAATCGCATCGCCATAAAG
>NZ_JAMWZS010000034.1 GCF_024282095.1 Nitrosomonas sp. | reverse complement strand
ATGGAATCTGAATTGGCGCATCATTCAAACCGCTTGGTTAGATTTACTTATCAGAAGCCAATCGTTCGAGCCGTTCAGCCAACCAAATCTTGATAATAGACTGACGTGTCACGCCCAGCCGGCTGGCTTCCCTGTCGAGGGATTCGATCATCCAGTCTGGAAAATCCACATTAACCCTTTTTTGTTTTTGCAGAGGACGACGTGCCTTGGAAATATCCAGAATGGCAGTCACGTCCTCGCCGCTGTCAAAGTCAGCATCGAATTTATTAGCTTTCATAGATAGTTACCTCTTCAACACGAGAACGACAAATGGAGTATACAGAACCGAATAAGAAAGATCAGTACTCCATTTTCCTAGCTTTTTCATGTATGTTATAGTGAAAACGGCATCGTAGTACGCCACGCCTATTAACGCTGTGTGGAGGATCAAGATGAAAAAAAGTAAGCTTGAGATACGCGAAGCGATTGTGGATACGGCTGTTACCATCGCGGAACGCTCAAATTGGGAAGCGGTACGGTTGTTTGATGTGGCCGCTGAATTGAACATTTCCCTGGATGATATCCGGCCTTATTTCCGCGAAAAGGAAGATCTGGTTGACGCCTGGTTTGACCGGGCTGACAGCCAGATGCTCAAGGCGGCGGAAACCGTGGAATTCCTGTCATTGTCGCCGCGGGAGCGTTTACAGCATCTCATCATGACCTGGCTGGATGCGTTGGCTGCGCACCGCAAGGTTACGCGGCAGATGATCGGCGCCAAACTGGAGCCCGGCCATCTGCATATCCAGATTCCCGCCATCATGCGCATCAGCCGCACGGTACAGTGGATGCGCGAAGCCGCGCAGCGCGATGCCACCTTTGTACGCCGCGCACTGGAAGAAACCGCCCTGACCACCATTTATGTGGCTACGTTTGTGTACTGGATGCGGGATGAATCCGAGAATTCACAGCGCACGCGCAATTTCCTGGAACAAAAACTGCAAGTGGCTGAGACGCTGGATCGTTTAATCTACCGAACCCCACGCGCTGAAGCCGCCGATGATTCTTCAGCGGAAACCGGTGCTACACATGAAATCCCGGCTACTGTTGAGTCTTCTCCATTGACTGAGTCTATGACGCCAAAAATGCATGCCAAGTCCGGTTAACAGGCCATTGAAAAACGTTTTCGAGGCAGCCGATACCAGGCAAAAACAGGTGAGAAAGCGCAGTTTATGCATAATAAATGAGCATTCTGAACCTGTTGTTAACACCGTAGCGGCAACGCAGATCGTTTTACTGGCCTGTTAGTCATGGATCCGCTCACGCATGCCTTAAGCGGCGCTCTGCTGGCGCGGGCTGCGGCACGACTGCCAACGCAACCGCATCCTGAACGAACCACATTGCCGCTACGCATACAGATTGCCGCCGGTTTTGCCGCGGCGGCGTTTCCTGATGTCGATTTTGCGTTGCGTCTGATCGATACGCTGACCTATCTCAATTGGCACCAAGGTCCGACGCACTCGCTGATCCTGTTGCCGTTATGGGCATGGTTACTGGCTTGGCTGTTTTCATGGCTTTCTCGTGGGCGCTATGACTGGAAATTATTTGCTCTGCCCGCTTGTTTGGGTATCGCCATCCATATTGCCGGGGATTTGATGACGTCGTACGGATTGATGCTGTTCGTACCTTTCTCCACCGAGCGTTTTTCTCTGCCGCTGGTGTTTGTCATCGACCCTTGGTTCAGCCTGATCATCATCGCTGGCCTGATTGCGTCATGGCGCTATCCGCAACGCAGAAACCCGTCGATTATTACTTTGGTGAGTTTGTGCAGTTATGTGATTTTTTTATGGACGCTACACCAGCAAGCCACCGAAATCGCCATCCGTCACGTCGCGGCAGAAGCCATACCCAAAGCACAAATCAACGTACTGCCACAACCATTGTCGCCATTTCACTGGAAAATCATCATCCGGCACGATGAGACTTATCACCTTGTACTTGTCAACCTGCGGCAATCCGACAATCCACAGCAAAACCAAGCCACCTGGTTACTGCCGAAAATGGCTGCTGCGTATCGCCCGATTGCAGAAAATAATTGGCAACTGTATCCGCAATTCGGCGACGATCCGGCGACAGTAACACTCGCCCGCGCAGCCTGGCTTGATCCCGCCTTTGCACCATTCCGCGCATTTGCGATATTCCCGGTGCTGGAACGCATGGATACCTCAGAACAAGGCTTGTGCGCTTGGTTCTACGATCTGCGTTTCCAATTCCCGGAGCTTCCGCCTTCTTTCCGCTACGGCGTATGCCGCCAGGATGATCATTCTGACTGGCGAATGTTTCGGCAGCAGGGATTATTTTATATTGACTGACAACACAGTTACGAAACCGTATTTCCAGATAAAATGTACTGGAAACAAAGCCCCCATTCAGTTTATGATGTAATTGTCATCACACAAGGAGAATGATCATGGCAAAAGGACAGCAACGCAAAACCAAAGAAGCGAAGAAACCTAAGAAGGAAACACCGAAGTAACAGGCATAGCCGACTAGAAAATATGGTATCGCGAAGTAATGATTCAACAAATAAAGTTTTAACTGCGAGTTTAATTACCTCCGGCTCTGCCGGAGGTTCACCTATCATTAATTAGACTACCAAAAATGGTAATTTTGGATCTCACTTGGTCAGATCAGTAAATCTAGTTAATTCCTATGAAAAGCATTAATGCAAGCGACCTTTGGCAATGGGCATATTCGGATTTTATGTCCAATGCACTACGTGGAGTTCTTGCCGAATACATAGTAGCTCACGCAGCGGACTGCACGCATTGTCCGCGCACGGAATGGAACGCATACGATCTACAAACCAAATCAGGACTGAAGATAGAGGTTAAGTCTGCTGCCTACCTTCAATCCTGGGAACAGAAGAAACATAGCCCAATTCGCTTTGACGTTGCACCGAAGAAAGGGTGGGATGCCAAAACAAATCATAGTGCCAAGGAAGCCTCACGGTCTGCAGATCTTTATGTTTTCTGCGTCTTCTCGGCCAAAGAAAAGGAATCTGCCGATCCACTTGACCCGAACCAATGGTTCTTTCTAGTGTGCCCAACCTCATTGCTCAACGAACATTTGGAAACCCAAAAATCTGTTTCTCTTTCGTCACTTGAAGCCATTGGCCTTGAACGGTTAAGTTTTGAGGCCCTTAGCACAGCGTTCGCGTATATAGAAGCTGCTCAGGTACGATGAATGTGGCAAACCATAATCTGTGATTAGCCCGCGTAGAAATCAATCTTTATTGCATAATTGATATGGGTTCGCAAAGCTGGGGGACAATTCGCGTTGCTTACTGACACCCATAGTACGCACATCACTTCAACAACGGATGATCCTTAGGCAGTTGCTTGGCATACCACATCACCAGTTTATGCCGCATGGATTTTTCGGCGACTTGATCTTCCGGCAAAGGCTGCATGACTTTGTCGTGCACCAGCAGACGATAGATGTAGAGCAGTTTCTCACTTGCCGAATCGGTTGCTTCAAACTGCACCACGCCCCGTCCTTCCGCATATTTCACGCCGGCCAGCATGGCTTCCTTGAATAAGGCGGCTTCATTTTTCAGTTTTTTCATGGCGATCCTCGTTAAGTACGCGTAATCAGCGCAATGTTCAAATCTGGCAATACATCAAGCTAAGAAGCTTCTCTCACCAATTGTCATTTCGAGCATAGCGAGAAATCATATTGCTGATTTGTTTAGATTCCTCACTACGTTCGGAATGACAAATGTGGCTCATTCAGAGTCTCATTAACTACCACATCATGACTACAAAGCAGCATACCGGCTGATTTCCTGAGCAAATCGGCGGAAGTCTTGCAAAGAATTCTGGCAAATCGCATAAACAATTTCCCAATTGATCGCTTCATAATGATGCACCGCGATATTTCTAAAGCCAATCGCCTTTTTCAATTGCTCGCAACTCTCGGATGTGATTGCGCCCAGTTCATGTAATGTCGTAAAAACTTCTCCCATGGTTTGCGGTGATGGTTTATCGGCCGTGCTGATGATATGGCTGCCGATATCGACACAGAACTGTACAACTCGGGTGAGGTTGATGACCAGTATATCTTGCAGATCCAGATTCTGAATCAACAGATTGATATTGTCCGGTTTTTTATCTTCAATGCGCTGAATGCAGCGCCGCAACGATTCAATCTTTTCTGCAAGAATCAGTTGATCCATCGATTGCGCCTTTCGGTCAGGATGCGCTGGTGCAGCGGGAGAAAATCGGCGACGTTCAGCAAATGCCGGGTCAGCAGCTCGGCATAGGCGGTATCACTGCCAACCAGTCGGATTCCCTTGAATACCTGGCCGGTAATCGGTTCCGGCACATGATACAAATCGACGATATCGACCGGGCGGCCGAATTCAGCGCCGATGGTTTGTATCAGTTGCAATTTAAAGTCCGCAGTGAGCGGTGTTTGCGCCAACAGGCCCAGATCAATATCACTGTCCGGACGCGCGTTGCCGGTCGCCTGCGAGCCGAACAATATCGCCAGTTTGATTTGCGGATAGTGCGACAGTAATGCGGTTAACTGGCTAAGCACCCGCAATTTTCCCCCACGAATCCCGCAACGTCACAGCGCGGTTAAATACCGGTTTGCCGGGTTTTATGTCGAGCCGATCGGCGATGAAATAGCCGTTGCGTTCAAACTGAAAGCATTGTTCGGGTTGCGCGTCGCTGAGTGATTGTTCTACATATGCGGTAATGATTTGTTTCGAATCCGGATTCAGCGATGTTTTGTAATCCTTGTCGCCGCTGTCCGGGTAGGGATCGGTGAATAATCGATCATACAGGCGTATTTCCGCCGATTGTGCGTGTTTGGCGGATAACCAGTGGATATTACCCTTGACTTTGCGGCTTTCCGCACCAGGAGTGCCGCTCTTGGTGTCCGGGTCGTAAGTACAATGGATCGCTTCGATTTCACCTTGCGCGTTTTTATCGACTTGTACGCATTTGACGATAAAGGCGTAGCGCAACCGCACTTCCGCGCCGGGCGACAGGCGGAAATAGCCTTTGGTGGGCACTTCCATGAAGTCGTCGCGTTCGATATACAGCGTTTTGGAAAAAGGAATCGTGCGTTTTTCCCACTCCGGTTTTTGCGGATGATTGGGCGCAAAGCAATCTTCCTGCTGATCTTCCGGATAATTATCGATGATCAATTTCAGCGGCTTCAGCACGGCGATGCGGCGCGGCGCGTTTTCATTGAGATCTTCACGCAGACAGTCTTCCAGTATGCTCATGTCAATCCAGGAATCCGCCTTGCTGATGCCGATGCGCTCGGCAAACAAGCGAATGGCACGCGGCGTGAAACCGCGGCGGCGCACGCCTGCGAGCGTACTCAATCGGGGATCATCCCAGCCGTCCACCAGTTTGCTTTCCACCAATTCGATCAATTTGCGTTTGCTCATCACGGTATAAGTCAGATTGAGGCGGGCAAACTCGATTTGCTGCGGATGGCACGGTACTTTGTCTGCCAGTTGATCCAGTACCCAGTCGTACAGCGGTCGATGGTCTTCAAATTCCAATGTACACAAGGAATGCGTAATCTTTTCCAATGCATCGGAAATACAATGTGTGTAGTCGTACATCGGATAAATGCACCATTGATTGCCGGTGCGTTGATGGTGTACATGGCGAATGCGGTAAATCACCGGATCGCGCATGTTGATGTTGGGCGAAGCCATATCGATCTTGGCTCGCAGCACATATTGACCATCGGGAAATTCCCCGGCTTTCATGCGCCGGAACAAGTCCAGGTTTTCCGCGCTCGGACGGTCGCGGTAAGGGCTGTTTTTGCCGGGACTGGTCAGCGTGCCGCGCATCTCGCGAATCTCATCCGCTGACAGGCTTTCGACATAGGCCTTTCCCTGGCTGATCAGATACTCGGCAAATCCGTAGAGTTGATCAAAATAATCGGAAGAATAATACAGATGTTTTCCCCAATCAAAACCCAGCCAGGACACGCTGTCACAAATGGAATCCACATATTCCTGCGCTTCTTTCTCGGGATTGGTATCGTCAAAGCGCAAATGACACACGCCACCATAATCATGCGCGATACCAAAATTCAAACAGATGCTCTTGGCATGGCCAATATGCAAATAACCATTGGGCTCAGGCGGAAAGCGCGTTTCCACACGACCGTTCCATTTGCCGTTGCGATTATCTTCATCGATGATATTGCGAATAAAATTGGCAGGCGCTGATTCTGTAGATAGATTCGTCTCGGATTTCTCTTTCAAAGCTTGTCTCTCAGCATGTGATGATACGTTAAGATAAAATATCTGTTCTGTTATGAGATCGAGTAATCAAAAATTCATTAAAATGATATGACTCTGATGCTATTTTCATGTTTCCCAGTGATGATGAGATTATAACGACGATTGGGTTAAAATTCAGCATTCTTCAGCAAACCGCCTTGCCGCTTCCGTTTGCAGCCAAATACTAGAGTCCAATAGAAAATAAGTCGTTCTACATTTGACTTTTACCGGCGTCTGACTTAGAATTCCCGGCTCTTTTTGAATACGCAGGACAGGTTTTCGTGAAAACATTTTCAGCCAAGCCGCACGAAGTAAATCATGACTGGTTTGTCATTGATGCGACCGATAAAGTATTGGGTCGCCTTGCTTCACAGATTGCACATCGTTTGCGTGGCAAACATAAACCCATTTATACCCCACACGTTGATACCGGCGACTACATTATCGTTGTCAATGTCGACAAAATACGCGTAACCGGCAATAAACTGGAAGATAAAATCTATTATCGCCATACCGGTTATCCAGGCGGAATTTATGCCACCCCTCTCAAAAAAATGCAAGAGCGGTTTCCGGGTCGTCCGCTTGAAAAAGCTGTTAAAGGCATGTTACCTAAAGGACCGTTGGGATATGCAATGCTTAAGAAACTAAAAGTATATGCGGGTGATACTCATCCACATGTTGCTCAACAACCCAAACCACTTGAAATTAGAGCTTAATTAATCTATGGCTACTCAATATAATTATGGAACCGGTCGACGTAAAAGTGCAGTCGCACGTGTTTTCATCAAACCGGGTAAAGGCGCAATCGTCATTAATGATAAACCGATTGATGATTATTTCTCTCGTAAAACCGGCCGTATGATTGTAAGACAGCCGTTGGAATTAACCAATAATGCCAGCTCATTTGATATTATGGTTAACATTCACGGTGGCGGTGAATCAGGTCAGGCCGGTGCAGTACGTCATGGTATTACTCGTGCTTTGATTGATTATGATGCGACACTGAAACCTGTATTAAGCAAAGCTGGTTTGGTAACCCGTGATGCACGTGAAGTGGAGAGAAAAAAGGTTGGCTTGCGTAAGGCACGGCGACGCAAACAATTCTCCAAACGATAATTTTATATTCGTAGTTGAATATCAAAAAGCCGCCTCGTTAGGGCGGCTTTTTTATTGGATATTTGAAATAATACCTTCTAAAAAAGATAATAGGAGTCATGATGATCAATGTTGGCATTGTTGGTGGAACAGGCTATACCGGTGTGGAATTGCTACGTTTACTGGCACAGCACCCTAAAGTAAAAATCAAGGCGATTACATCGCGCAGCGAAGCCGGCATGAGTGTCGCTGAGTTATTTACTAATCTGCGAGGACATATTGACCTCAAATTCAGCGATCCGGCTGATGCAAAACTCAATAAGTGCGACCTTGTTTTCTTTGCCACACCCAATGGCATTGCTATGCAGCAAGTAGAATCCTTGCTTACAGCGGGGGTTAAAGTGATCGATCTGGCAGCTGATTTTCGTATCAAAAATGTCGCCGAATGGGAAAAATGGTACGGTATGCAGCACGCTTGCCCTGATTTGGTCGCTGAGGCGGTATACGGTTTACCGGAAATCAATCGCGACCAAGTAAAAGATGCACGCCTGATCGCCAATCCCGGCTGCTATCCAACGGCAGTACAGCTTGGCTTTTTGCCGCTGATAGAAGCCGGCGCCATTGATATGGATCACCTCATCGCCGATGTCAAATCAGGCGTTTCCGGCGCGGGCAGAAAGGCCGAAGTGCATACGCTGCATGCTGAAGCCTCTGATAATTTCAAGGCCTACGGCGTTCCCGGACACCGACACCTTCCCGAGATCCGGCAAGGACTCTCCAATGTGGCCAAACGGCCGGTTGGTTTGACATTTGTCCCTCATCTGGTACCGATGATTCGAGGCATCCATGCAACACTCTACGCCAGGCTGACCCAACAGGTCGATTTACAGGCGCTTTACGAAAAACGCTATCAAAACGAAGCTTTTGTTGACGTGCTGCCCGCCGGAAAACACCCGGAAACCCGTTCTGTGCGTGGCTCCAATATTTGTCGCATTGCAGTACATCAACCGCAAAACAGCGATACCGTCGTCATATTATCGGTGACGGACAATCTGGTAAAAGGCGCTGCAGGTCAAGCCATACAAAATATGAATATTATGTTTGGCTTACCCGAAACGCTAGGCATTAACCAGGTTCCATTATTACCTTGATGTTTTTGTCGCTTTCTCATGGATTAGCAAAATATTTACCAAACCCGGCAAACATTGATATGATCCCTTAGGTTCACTCAATATGAATGATGTCTTGTTGTTTCGATATCGGAATATAGCTGGATAGGTTTCTAATCTTTAGAGTATGCGGTTGAACAAATTCTTTCGGAAAAAACCTAAAATTTTATCTCCTCGCGTTGTAGTACGCCCTTATTTATCATGGCAATATCGCTTAGCCATCATTGTCGTTGGTTGCTTATTATTATTGTCGCTATCTTGGGGAATGTATGAAGCAGGAAGACAATCGGCAGATACAACCCATGATCTGACTGAAGAAAAATTAGCGTCCTTGTATGACCCAGGGGCTTGCAGGCAAACAAAAAAGCAAAAACTATGCACTCAGATGGGTGATTTGATCCATCAATTACAAATCAGCGATACCACTAATGAAAATCTTGCTGAACAAATAAAATCGCTGGCTAATGAGAATGACCATTTGAAAGAAAAGCTGGTATTCTTGCAGCACCTCATGTCGGGTAATACAAAAAGCGGTATTTCGATTCATCAATTCAGCCTGAAAGAGACGGACGATCCGGGTAAATACCGCTATGCGCTGACCTTGATGCAGGGTGGAGAAAGGCCGAGTGATTTCAAAGGAAAATTGAGATTCCAGGTCAAACTGCTACAAAATGATCGGAGCAAAACCATACCGCTGATCAGCAAGAATTCCAAGCAGGATTTTCCTGTTAATTTTAAATTTCTTCATCGCTTGGAAGAAAGCTTCAAAGTACCACCCGATGCCATCGTAGAGAGCTTGCAAGTACAGGTTTATGAGAATCATGATAACAAAGTAGTACTCACCCAAACTGCGCAACCGATGCCGTAAGGAGAAAAACATGTTTGGTCGAAAAAAGAAAAATCAACTTCACACGCATATCGATACTTTAATTGGTATGAATACAAGTATCACCGGCGATATCAGCTTCAGCGGCGGCCTGCGGGTTGATGGACATATTACCGGCAATGTCATCGCTAACAGCGATGAACAAAGTACCTTGGTGCTGAGTGACGAAGGTAGCATAACGGGTAAAATAAAAGTCACGAATATCATTATTAATGGCACAGTCACTGGGCCCATCCATGCACAAGGGTATCTGGAATTACAAACCAAAGCGAAAGTACATGGCGATATTCATTATGGTACTCTGGAAATTCAATTGGGCGCTTCCGTTGAAGGAAACATGATCCACCAGGGCAAATCAGAATCGGAAAATAACCAACCACCTGAGAAAATGGTAACATTGATTTCAGCCAGACCGGAAAAGCAACCTATCGCGACAGAAAATGACGGAGTTCGCCAATCTTAGTTTACACCTAGCAATTAACCATTCTACAGAGACCGACATGAGCATTGAAAATAACACGCCACTCTTATTTACCGACAACGCTGCTTCTAAAGTCAAACAGTTAATAGCAGAGGAAGGCAACGAGAATCTTAACCTCAGGGTTTTTGTCAGTGGCGGTGGGTGTTCAGGCTTCCAGTATGGATTTACTTTTGATGAATTGATCAACGAAGATGATACTGTCATGGAGAAAAACGGTGTCAAGCTGTTGGTTGATCCGATGAGTTTTCAGTATTTGATCGGCGCTGAAATCGATTATCAGGAGAATTTACAGGGCGCTCAATTCATTATTAAGAATCCTGGTGCAAGCAGTACTTGTGGCTGTGGATCGTCATTCTCTGTATAAACTGCTGCTCCGCTCATTTAATAACAAACTCAGGCGGGATAAATCGCTCCCAGAACCCTGTCACCTCTGGCACCGGTCACAGCAGCCAGGTTGCCCGTTTTGCGCAACATCGTTTGCTGCGCAAGCCAAGCAAATGCGAAAGCTTCCACCCAATCGGCCGCGACACCCAGTTGATCCGTCAGCGCTACCTTTTTCCCTGGCATAGCACTCATCAATTGATTCATCAGCAGCGTATTATGGGCACCCCCACCACATACATAAATTTCTGTAGCCGTTGGGCAATAATCATGAATTGATTGAACAATTGCCATCACTGTTAACTGTAGCAATGTCGCTTGAACATCTTCCGGTGCTTCATTCCCTAGTAATTTTCCCTCCAGCCATTCAAGATTAAATAGCTCTCGTCCAGTACTCTTAGGCGGCCGGCACGAGAAAAAGTGATCATGCAATAATTTTTCCAATAAGGCAGGAATGATTTGACCCGTTGCCGCCCACTGTCCATCCATATCATAGTTTTTCCCGGTATGATGTAAACACCAGGCATCCATCAAGATATTTCCCGGACCACAATCAAAACCGATTATTTTGTTAGGGGGATCAAGACTGGTTATATTGGCTATGCCTCCGATATTAACAATGACACGATGACAGGTTGCGCTGGTAAAAAGCGCGTGGTGGAAAGCCGGAACCAACGGCGCACCCTGACCTCCTGCAGCCATATCGCGACTTCTGAAATCTATGATTACTGTGATCTGAGTTAATTCTGCCAATAACGCTGCATTGACAAGCTGAATCGTATAACTTCTCTCCATTTCGGGGCAGTGTCTAATCGTCTGACCATGACATCCAATCGCGATAATTTGTTGAAATCCGGCTCCAGCGTTTCTTAACAAACCTGCGGTGGCTTCGGCATACAGGCGGGATAATTGATTACTCAATATTGCGGCACGATGCAATTCATCATGGCCTGACTGATGTAATGACAATAACTGCGTACGCAATTCATCATCATAGGGGCAGAAAAAAGTCTGGAGCAAGACGGGGGTAGCAGCACTGAAATCAACCAGAGCAGCGTCGACACCATCCAGACTTGTGCCTGACATGATGCCGATATAGTACCTAGGTTCCAACTACTCGCGCCTCGTAAGAAACACTATTAATCTTGATTTTCGATAGATGCGGAAGGATTTGCAGGAAAAAGGGCTGCGAATCTTAACAACTGGAACATAAATGGGGCAGTGCAGTAATACATGTACCGCCTATCTGCACTACTATTCCAGAACGGCGTAATGAATATTACGCATGACATTTAAACGTGCTACCAAGGAGTGCGTATCCTTCTGGAATGCGCTTAAGTCTTTTTTTGCAATGGGTGGTGCCGTTGGCAGAGCAACTTTCGTTGGATCACGCTGTAAGCCATCCACGCGCAATTCATAGTGCAAATGCGGACCAGTCGCCATACCCGTCGAACCCACATAACCGATCACATCGCCTTGATTGACACGTTTACCTTTGCTCATGCCACTTGCAAATCGTGATAAATGGCCATATGCCGTTTCGTACTTACCATTATGCTTAAGAACCACCAGATTCCCATAGCCTTTTTGTGAGCCGGAGAATGTAATGATTCCATTCGCTGTGGCTTTCACCGGCGTACCGGTAGGTGCTGCGTAATCAATACCTCGATGCGCTCGCCATTCTTTAAGTATGGGATGATAGCGTGCATTGGTAAAACCCGAGCTGACACGCGAGAAAGTCAGCGGTGACAACAAAAACGCTTTGCGTAAGCTTTCCCCTGCCGGCGTGTAGTAACCATCGGCACCATTCGATGCCTTGAAGTAAACCGCTTGATGTGATTTTCCTTTGTTGATGAATTCAACCGCCAAAACTCGTCCGGTTTTGGCGCGTTTACCGTTATCGGAGAATGTTTCATAAACAATGGTAAAGCGATCGCCTTGGCGCAAATCCCGGTAAAAATCGATTTCCGACGCAAATATGTCCGTAAGCTGCATAGCGACATTGTTAGGTATACCTGCGCTGTCGGTTGCAGCAAATAAAGAGCTGCTGATTACACCTGATTTCATATGAATCTGCGCATCCAACTCAATTGGCTGCTCGGTCATTTTGAATTCATCGTCAGTTTTTTCCATCAAGAACAATTCTTCATTCCCGAAGAAATAACGTAGCGTCAACAGTTCGCCATCCGCGTTTGTTTGTGCATAGATGGTTTGACCGGGTTTCAGTTGACGCATTGCCCGACTGCCGCGAGCTGCCTGTAAAAAATCCGTCGAATCCTGATTATTAACATCAAGTCGGTTTAGAATTGTTGCAATAGTATCGCCACGGCGAATATTTTCCTGATGCCAAAAAGTTTGATTGGTTTGATTCTCGGGAAGGACATCTGGAATCGATAAATCAAGGACTACTTCTTCTACCTGAACTTCTTCAAATGAGGGCGTATTAGGTGCAATACCAAACGCAGTGACTATACCGAACAGTGGTATGCTGGATAATGCAACCAACCAGCGAATCGTTTTTTTTGTTAATTTTGATGATTTTTGAGCTAGAATCCCTTGTTTACTGCTAAGCGATGTATATAGCATTGTATGAAGTACCTCCAGTCATTTTTATCTTTTTCAGACAGGCGCGAGTCTAACATGAAAACAATCAAAACATGTACTAAGGTACAATTGAAATTGCAATAAAATGTTTTATCAGATAAAAAAATTAATAAAAATCCTTGGCTTATCATGATCGTGAACAAACCAATAAAACCTCAACTCGAAATTATAAAACGTGGAAGCCATGAACTATTAGTTGAAACAGAGCTGGAAAGTAAGCTTACTTCCGGGCGCCCCTTGCGAATCAAGGCTGGATTTGACCCGACCGCCCCGGATTTGCACCTCGGTCATACGGTATTGCTAAACAAGTTACGCCAGCTACAGGATATGGGACATCACATTCTGTTTCTGATCGGTGATTTCACCGGCATGATTGGTGATCCAAGTGGGAAAAACACTACCCGTCCGCCATTGACCCGTGAACAGGTTGCAGAGAATGCACAATCTTACACCACACAAGTTTTTAAAATACTCAAACCCGAATGCACTGAGGTGGTGTTTAATTCATCCTGGATGGATAAGCTAAACGCCGCGGATCTTATCAAACTCGCCGCAACACATACGGTCGCACGCATGTTGGAGCGAGATGATTTCGACAAACGCTACCGCAACAATCAAGCCATCGCTATTCATGAATTCCTCTATCCCTTAATCCAGGGATATGATTCCGTTGCGCTCAAAGCCGATCTTGAACTGGGCGGAACCGATCAAAAATTCAACCTTCTGATGGGGCGGGAGCTACAAAAGCATTTTGGGCAGCCGCAACAATGTATCCTCACGATGCCGCTGCTGGAGGGATTGGATGGCGTCAATAAAATGTCCAAATCTTTGAATAATTATGTCGGCATCACGGACAGCCCCAAGGAAATCTTTGGCAAGCTCATGTCGGTATCGGATCAGCTCATGTGGCGTTATCTGGAGTTGCTGTCATTTGAATCGCTGAGTACCATTCAGACATGGCATAAAGAAGTTGAGGCGGGACGTAATCCACGGGATATCAAGGTATTGTTTGCGCAAGAAATTGTCGCACGTTTCCATAGTCAACGCGATGCTGAGGAAGCCCTCGCCGATTTTGAAGCGCGCTTTAAACATGGTGCATTACCTGATGAAATAACCGAAAAAACAATTCAAATACAAGATGACGCAATACCTTTGGTGCAGCTATTAAAACTCACAGAATTAACTGTCAGCACCAGTGAAGCACTGCGCATGATCGGTCAGGGAGCTGTCAAACTGGACGGTGAAAGAGTAGAGGACAAATCGGCCAAAATCGCACGAGGTAAATCTGTTGTCATCCAAGTAGGAAAACGCAAATTTGCCAGAGCCATCATCCAGTAATTACGCCACTTGGTGCTAAGAGTTCGGCTCACCAACAGAGAATAGCGCAAATAAATTGCAGACACTGACATAACCCGGTATACTTCCGCTCTTGGTTAATCAAGAACAAGCGTGTTTTTGCAATGCCTGATTAATCATTATCTGGTTTCATCGTTCCTGGCCTCTCTTCAATTTTTCAAGTTTCTCCGGAAAATGTATAGCAACCTTGGTTAGCGGCGATGCTTTATTTAATGCGCTAGCAGGGCTATGCATCATTTTGGACAAGTCAGTATTTGCCTGCTTGTGCGTCCAATTTTCACTCTTTAGGAAAATAACGTGTCTTTTGAAGATCTAAATCTAAATCTCTCTATTATTAAAGCAATTCATGATTCGGGTTATACAACCCCCACTCCTATTCAGAAACAAGCCATACCAGAATTACTATCCGGCCACGATATCATGGCATCGGCACAAACCGGAACAGGCAAAACAGCTGCTTTCATGCTGCCAGCACTTCATCTGCTGGCTACGCCGTCGAAAATAAACAGCCGCGGACCACGCGTTTTAGTACTCACGCCTACACGCGAACTTGCACTTCAAGTAACCGAAGCTGCCAAGAAATATGGAAAATATCTGCCTCGCACGAAAGTAATCAGCATCTTAGGTGGCATGCCTTATCCATTACAGAATAAATTGCTGTCACAACCGGTAGACATTCTGGTCGCTACACCAGGGCGGTTGATTGATCATATACAGCGTGGTCGAATCGATTTCAGCCGTTTGGAAATGCTTGTGTTGGATGAAGCAGACCGGATGCTGGATATGGGTTTTATCGATGATGTTGAGACTATCGCAGCGGCCACACCGGCAACCCGGCAAACACTGTTGTTTTCCGCCACTCTGGATGGCGCAATCGATAAGGTTGCAGCAAGACTTTTAAAATCCCCAAAACGGATTCAGGTCGCTTCTCAGAAAGCACGGCTCGATAATATTGAGCAGCGATTACACTATGTCGATGATATGTCACATAAGAATCGTTTGTTGAATCATGTACTACGCGACGAAGCGCTCAAACAAGCCATCGTTTTCACAGCAACCAAGCGGGATGCGGATACATTGGCCGACAATCTCTATGCACAAGGTTATGCAGCAGCTGCATTACATGGCGACATGAATCAACGCGAACGCACCCGCACACTCACCAAACTTCGCAGTGGTGGCTTGCGCGTTCTAGTGGCAACAGATGTCGCTGCCAGAGGCATTGATATCGCTGACATTACGCATGTCATCAATTTTGACTTACCTAAATTTGCGGAAGACTATGTCCACCGTATCGGTCGTACCGGCCGGGCAGGCGCGGCTGGTATTGCAGTTTCCTTTGCATCTAACCGCGACAGCGCGCATCTGACGAAAATCGAACGCTACACAGGGCAGCGCATTATGTCGCATATCATTCCCGGTCTGGAACCCCGTATCAAACCGCGTCTCCCGAGTAGTGGTTTTAAGGGCGCACCCAGCGTCGCACAAAAACGCAAACATTCTTCATTCGCAAGCACGAACGGTGGTCGCAAAAATTTCAACGCCGCCAATGAATCGAATGGCGATGCCAATGGCAATAGCAACGGAAATGGTCACCGCGGCCGCTCATTTGGTCACGATAATCGTATCAATAGTAGTACTCTCAGAAATCGTAATGGTTCCAGCGCGGGCCATCAGTTTGCAAGACCGAAGTAATTCTTGTTAATACTGCTTTGTCTCGAATGAGTCGGGACAAAGCGGATTAAGTACTATTCCTTAATACAATCAAAAAATCATCGTTTCTCTGATAAAAACTCCCGCTTCTGCAATATTTGCACAATCCGGTAAACAGCTAATGCCGCCAACAGATGTTTCAAGGTATGGCCGCTGATATTATTGCTCGTCAGGACAAAGATGTGCATATCCAGCATTTCGGTCAACTTAGCCACAGCGTACAAAGCAATCACCTGATAGATATCATGCGCATGCGTGTAACGTGATGGATAGTACACACTCAGCAGAATAATGAGCAGAATCGAATAGAACTGCACCACGATATAAAAATTCAGATTCCCAGCGCCTTGCTGCTCAGTCCAATACCAGTACAGCACACTCAACACGCCAGAAACTATCAGGAACGGCAATGACCATAAACCCCCTGTCGGGCTGACACGATCAACCAATGTGGCGGCAAGCAGAGCAGTGATACCCGTCGCAATAGGCAATCTGTCCCACAGCAGGTTTGCATTATCCGGTATCCAGTGATAAATCATCGAACCCAATCCCGATGCAACAACGCTAAGGAATAAAGCCCAATAAGGCAGGCACTCAACTCTGTTGCGAAATGCTTTTTGTGCTGGCGTTTGATAAATGCGGAAAAGGTACACCAGACCGGCGCCACCACTCAATAGAAAAGCCAGATTAGAAGCAACATCGTTGAAATTTGGAATATTAAGAAGATTGCGCTGATCGGCGAACTGATGATAATCGACAGGCTGGGAAACCGGCGGCAGTAACAGCGCTACCAGTACAACGGCGATCGACAATCCGCCAAGTATCCAAAGCTGTCGCTGCATCTGTTAAAACCCTTGCGTCACGAAACACATCCAGAAATTGCTAATACATCTGGGAAACCGCTTCCCCGATCCGCCCAACGGCGATGATATTCATACCGGGAATCGGTTGCTTAGGCTTATTGGCGAGCGGAATGATGGCTTGTTTAAACCCCAGTTTTGCCGCTTCCTTGAGCCGCTCCTGTCCACGCTGCACCGGACGGATTTCTCCCGCCAGGCCAATCTCACCGATGACAATCATCTTTTCTGCCAGTGGCCTGTTCTTTAAAGAAGAAACCACCGCCAGCATAATTGCAAGATCAGCGCCGGGTTCAGTAATTTTGACACCGCCAACCGCATTGACAAAAACGTCCTGGTCATAACAGGGAATGCCGGCGTGACGGTGCAATACCGCCAGCAGCATGGCCAACCTGTTTTGTTCCAGCCCTACACATAACCGCCGCGGATTAGGCGAGCGCGCTTCATCGACCAAAGCTTGAATTTCCACCAGCAACGGGCGCGTTCCTTCTTGCGTGACCATGATGCACGACCCCGGCACTTGAGCGTCATGATGCGAAAGAAACAATGCGGATGGATTCTTCACTTCACGCAAGCCTTTTTCACCCATCGCAAACACCCCCAGCTCATTCGCCGCACCAAAACGGTTCTTGAATGCGCGGATCATGCGAAAACTGGAATGCATATCGCCCTCGAAATACAACACCGTATCCACCATATGCTCGAGTACGCGCGGACCGGCCAAAGCACCTTCCTTGGTCACATGCCCCACCAGAATGATGCAGGTGCCGCTCGCCTTGGCCAGACGCGTCAACTGTGCAGCGCATTCGCGCACCTGGGCAACAGATCCCGGCGCTGATTGCAATACTTCTGAATAAATCGTCTGGATTGAGTCAATCACCGCAACAGCCGGTTTGCGCTCAGCAAGAACGGATTGGATTTTCTCCAGCTGGATTTCCGCAAATAGATCCACTGCGCGCACATCCAGTGCCAGGCGCTTAGCACGTAACGCCACTTGTTGTGCGGATTCCTCGCCGCTGACATACAATACCTGACGCTGCGTTGACATATGGGAGAGCGCTTGCAATAACAGGGTCGACTTGCCAATACCCGGATCTCCGCCCAACAGCACCACACCGCCATGCACCAAACCGCCGCCCAGCACCCGGTCCAGCTCTTCCACACCGGTTGAATAACGTGGTTCTTCACGCGCATCGATGGTACTTAAATTTTGTACCCGGCCGATTTCCGATACCGGACTGAAACGCGATACGGTTTTCTCTGCAAGCGTTTCTACCAATGTATTCCATGCTTGGCAATGCGGACACTGGCCTTGCCATTTTAAGGTCTGTCCGCCACATTCGGTGCACGAATAAATGGTTTTCTGCTTGGCCATTGATCAGAGCAATGCTACGGTGCTTGCAATTTCGGTATTGAAAATCAGCTTGCGCTCACGAAGAACTTTCAGCCTATCAATCATAAACTTCAGCGGTTTCAAATGTTGCGCCACGCGCATCCTTTTCAGAGAGGATCGGCTCGCCCCTGAGCGGCCAATCGATTGCCAAGGTGGCATCATTCCACACAATGCAGCGCTCATGTTCGGGCGCCCAGTAATCGGTGGTGTTATACAAAAATTCAGCATGCTCGGAAAGTACGATAAACCCATGAGCAAAACCGGGTGGAACCCATAACTGCTTTTTATTTTCCGCGCTGAGTATTTCTCCCACCCATTGTCCGAAAGTGGGCGATGAGCGGCGAATATCCACCGCCACATCGAATACTTCCCCCACCACCACACGCACCAATTTGCCCTGCGCTTGCTTGATTTGGTAATGCAGGCCACGCAACACATATTGCATGGAACGCGAGTGATTGCTTTGCACAAAGCTTGTTTGTTTGCCAACGGCTGAGTCAAATGCGCGCTGATTAAAACTTTCAAAAAAGAAACCGCGTTCATCGCTGAAAACGCGTGGTTCCAATAACAAAACTTCCGGAATAGCCAATTGAGTCGATTTCATAAAACACCCATTAATCAGAATCGCAATCAAAATCACGCCTTAACACTTGCAGCAAATACTGACCATAGCCATTCTTGGCCAATGGCATCGCAAGCTTCTCCAATTGCTCCGCATCAATCCATCCCTGCCGGAATGCAATTTCTTCCGGACAAGCAATTTTTAATCCTTGTCGATGTTCGATGGTGGCGACAAACTGACTCGCATCCAGCAGAGATTCATGGGTGCCGGTATCCAGCCATGCATAACCACGCCCCATGATTTCAACACGCAGCGCAGATCGTTCCAGATAAATACGATTCAAGTCGGTGATCTCCAATTCATTGCGTACTGATGGCTTCAGGCTCTTGGCGTAATCCACCACGTGCTGATCATAAAAATACAACCCTGTCACAGCATAATGGGATTTCGGTTGCAGCGGTTTTTCCTCCAGATTGATCACACGACCCTTTGCATCAAATTCAACTACGCCATAGCGCTCCGGATCATGCACATGATAGGCAAACACGCTGGCGCCTTGTGTACGTTCCATCGCATTCGTCAGCAAATGATGAAAATCGTGTCCATGAAAAATGTTATCGCCCAGCACAAGCGCTGAACAATCGTTGCCAATGAACGATTCACCAATGATAAATGCCTGTGCCAGACCATCCGGTGATGGCTGCTCGGCGTACGATATATTCAGCCCCCATTGATGGCCATCCCGTAACAGCTCCGCATAGTTTCCGACATCACGTGGTGTTGAAATAATCAGAATATCCTGTATCCCCGCCAGCATTAACGTACTGAGCGGATAATAAATCATGGGCTTATCAAATACTGGCAGCAACTGTTTGGATACCGTTTGTGTTACCGGATACAAGCGTGTACCGGAACCACCTGCGAGCACGATACCTTTGCGCCGGGAGGCGATAGATTTTTTATCTTTTGCTGTCATATATGAAATACCTGGTGTTGGCATAAATAAAGTTCAGATGTTCACAAACTCATGAATGGATCACGTGATGCGACTGATTCATTAGATGAGTAATAATTGTACTACATCTGTTTTGCCTTCCAGATGATTGCGCGGTGCAATAACAACTGAATGTTCATGTAAAATTGCTTATTATGATGCGCCCACAACCATATTTTTGCTTACTCGGCAGGCTTGCACCCCATTGGAAGCCACTTGCGCTGGCACTATTCGCCATGCTGGTCATCGCTACGACGTTAGCTTCTCTGCCCATACTCATACAGCAACTACTTGACAGTACATTTTTGCAAAGAGACTCGTCACGCATACAAATAATATCGCTGGCAATCATGATGCTATTTATTGTGCGCGGCATTGCAAGCTATGTCAGTATTTTTAGTGTGAATAAAGCGAGCAGTCAGTTGGGCATTGATTTGCGCATGGATATTTTTAACACACTGCTGACGCTACCGGTAAGTCATTACTCGCACTTTGATCATCATGACATCGACAGACTGATATCCCGGATCAACCGGATCACCCACAGCATCGCTCGAAATATCACTACCCTGACGCAAGACTGTTTGACCATCATTGGGCTGATTATCTGCATCCTTTATCTCAATCAGGAATTCTCTCTGCTACTGCTACTCATAGCACCGTTGGTCATATTGATTATTCAGATGACACATGATTACCTGAACACATTCAACCAGAGAAATTCATCCGCATCGGATAGTTTGGTACAGCATTTACTGCAGTCAATCAAACAGTACCGAGAAATTCGATTGCATGGTGGCCAGAGCCATGAGAATGAGCGTCTTGGGAAGACTGCCGAAGCCATTTATCAGGCAGAAATACAGCAAGCATCGATTCGGGCAGCAGCCATTCCGATCGGTGAAGTCATGACCACAATGATTTTAGTGGCAGTTTTTTACTTTATCGCGCAACAGGTGCTGAATAACGCGTTGAGTCTGGATACCGTGGGTGCGCTCATTGCAGCAGTGCTGCTACTGATTAACCCCATACAGCGCATCGCGGGCCTTCCCAAGCAACTGCAACGTGACCAGAAGAACATGGAAACCGTGCTGTCATTTATTCATCAAGCATCCGCGCAGGATACGGGCACTCAAAGCATTGCGCATGTTCATGGTAAATTAACATTTGAGCACGTCCGTTTTGGTAATAATGCGCTGACAAAACCCATTCTGAATCATATCAATTTCACCATCAAACCGGGTGAGATCATCGTTTTTACGGGTTACACCGAGGATGAGAAAAATGCATTCATTGACCTGATACTGCGTTTACAGCAACCCACCAGCGGAAGAATTCTATTGGATGATCATTCGCTCTCTGATATCCAATTGAATAACTTACATGCCAATATCGCAATGGTCACAAAAGATAGTGTTTTATTGGATGAAAAAATTGCCGGTAATATCGCCTATGGCACAATGCGATGCGCCAATGAAGCAAAAATAACCGCTGCAGCGCAAGCCTCTTACGCGATGGAATTTATTCGGAAAATGTCCGAAGGATTGCAGACTCGGATTGGTAAAGGCGGTGCAAAAATAACGCAACAACAGTGCCGGCAAATTGCCATTGCACGTGCATTACTTAAAAATTCCCCCATACTGATTTTGGATGAAATTCCCGCAACCGATGAACCCGATTCCGGCAATTTACTTTCAGTCTTAGAGAAACTGATGCAAAATCGCACCACGCTTATTTTCAATCAACAGATTCCGCACTTGAAGAAAATTGATCGAATCGTTGTTCTGGAAAACGGATGCATCACAGAGAACCTAACAAACATTCGGTAATTAATGCTCCGATTCCTTATTGGTGTATTCCGGCACCCACTTTGCGAGCTGATCACGGACTTCCTGATCATTCAACACAGTCACTTTACCCAACCACATCATTAAATCAGACAGCCAATGCTCATCAACCTGACGGGCTTGTGCAATGCGTAATTTCTCATGCGGTGTAGGGAAGGTATTTTCACTGGCTGACAATAATTCTTCATGCAGCTTCTCCCCAGGACGCAGTCCACTAAAAACAATACGAATATCCCCCTCACTTAATCCGGACAAATGAATCAGGTCATTCGCCAGATCAACGATTTTGACCGGATCGCCCATATCCAGCACGAATATTTCTCCACCGCCTTTTGTACCCCCCATCAACCCGGCTTGCAAAACCAATTGCGCGGCTTCGGGAATGGACATGAAATAACGCGTTATTTCCGGATGAGTAATGGTAATCGGCCCGCCCTTGGCAATTTGTTCACGAAATTTTGGAATAACGCTACCGGTACTCCCCAGCACATTGCCAAAACGCACCATCACAAAACAGGTTGAATGTGATTGAGTACTTTGATCAGGTTTTATATGCTTTGCAATCGATTGCTGCAATGCTTGACACACCATTTCAGCCAGGCGCTTGCTTGCGCCCATCACACTGACCGGATTGACTGCCTTATCCGTTGAAATCAGGACAAACTTTCCCACTTCAAAATTAATCGCCACTTGCGCTAATACATAAGTACCCAGCACATTATTCAGCAAAGCCTGGCACGCATTTTCATGCTCCATCAATGGCACATGCTTATAAGCAGCGGCATGGAACACGACGGAAGGCCGGAATTGCGTAAATATTTGTGTCATGCGCGCATAATCTTTGATATCTCCGATGACAAACGACATCTCGATCCCGGGGAAATGGGGTAAAAGCTCTTCTTGAATGCTATACAGCGCAAACTCATTCAATTCCAGAAATACAATCCGATCCGGATCAAAGGCGATCAGCTGGCGGCATAATTCCGAGCCAATCGATCCGCCTGCGCCTGTTACCAGAACGACTTTTCCTGTCAACAAACTATGTAATCCGTCATTATCAAGCACGACAGGTGCTCTTCCCAGCAAATCGTCCAACTCTACTTCACGGATCTTTGATACGGTCGTTTTGCCACTGATCAGATCCGCATAAGACGGTACAGTCATTGCTTTTACACCGATTTCCGAACACATCTCCAAGGTATGGCGATGTATTCGATGAGGAACTGACGGTATCGCGATAATGACATGCCCCACATTCAGCTTTTGCACCCAGTGCGGCAATTCATCGATCACACCCAGTACACGCACACCGTGTAGCCGAGTACCCAGTTTTTTGGGATTGTCATCCAGCATTCCCACAACATGCCATTCACGGCTTCTCGCTAATTCCTTGACCAGATTCATCGCAGTATTACCTGCGCCGATGATCAAAACCAACCTCGTTTCATAACTTTCCAAATTATACAGGCGGCGCTCTTTCCAGGTACGGTAGAGCAAACGACTGCCGCCCATAATCAATAACAATAGCAACGGCGCGAGCAGAATGACGGAACCGGGAATATCAGCCAATAAGCCGAGCAACCACAGCATCAGTAATACCGTTACTGTACCGGTCACGACCGCTACAAAAATCCTTTTTACATCCGGTAGGCTGGCGTAGCGCCACAATCCTCGGTAAAGCCCCATCCACAAAAAGAAACTGGTCTGAACGAGTACAATCCAGGGCAAAATGATCGACAACAACTCCAAGGTTGCAGCAGGAATATCAAAATTAAAGCGGAGTAAATAGGCTAACCACCATGCTACGGCGACGGCGACAAAATCATGGGCAAAAGCAATCAATGTACGAATTCCGAATCTGCTTACAAACATGTTATCCCCGATCGGAATAATATTTCTGATACCAATCAGAAATAAACATTAATATCAGATAAATACTTCCCCAAATCACTGCCACCCCGTATTGTACCGCCACATCTTGCCTGCCTGCCCATACAGCACTTCCACCCACTATGAGCATCAGCGCATAACCTGACAGCGCTGTGTTACGATGACCGAAACCGCTTTGAATAATGCGCTGATAATAATGTTCGCGATGTGCCTGCCAGACCCTTTTTCCGCGGATCAAGCGTTTTATCAGCGTTACTGTCGAATCCGCAATAAAAGGTGAAAATACCAGCAACGGCAACCACATGGACCATAAATTATTCATCCATCCGAGTATTCCCAATACAGCCGCCAAAAATCCTAATGGAATAGCACCGACGTCTCCCATGAAAATTCTGGCCGGATAGAAATTGTGTATCAGAAAAGCCAATGCTGCGGCAGCGATCGAAAAATTGATCACCGCAAAATCATAATTCTCTGCTAGATAGGCAAACAAACCATAGTATCCAAAGCCGATCACCGTCATGCCACCTGCCAGGCCATCCGAGCCATCCATAAAGTTATAAAGATTGGACATCCAGACAATTGCGGCTGTGACGCACAATGCGCTCATCCAGCCATACGCATGCAGTAAGAAATCGGCAGAAAATACTGCCGCGGCTACAACCTGCACTAACAACCGGCACCAGACTGGCAAATGTTTAACATCATCAATGAATGATACGACTATCAGCAGACCGATACCTATCCACACCGTCACAGGTATCATCACCGAGAAAAGCAGCCAGATGGTGATTGCCGCTAATAACAGGCCCAAACCACCGATGCGCGGAACGGGTACAGAGTGCAGCGAACGCGAATTAGGATGATCCAGCACCCAACGCGGTTTGTACTTTATCAACCATAGAATTGTGAAAAAAGCGACGACAAATGCTAGTACCGGCGCTGCTACCGTTGATAGGGGAGAATCCAAAACCATAGTGACCGGATCATCTGTGATAAGTCAATGAAAAACAAATGTCACTTTCTCATGTCATGAATGACCGGAAAGTGACAGGATGCTTGGCAGGCGTTGAGAAACTATCTGCGTTGCCGCTATGGTGCTAAATACAGGCTAAAAATGCTCATTTGTCACACATAAAGTGCATTTTCTCGCCTGTTTTTGCTTGGTATGGCTGCCTCGGAAATGTTTCTCAGCTGCCTGTTAAGCTGCTATCCATCCTGAAGAAGCCCTAAAACATGGGATTAGCGGCATAGCTCTGATGTGCTGCTGCTGCGGCACCACCACGCTCAACCTTCATACCCATATCAAGCAATACGTTCTCCAGTGCATTTAAGCAGAACAGCACATTTTCTACCCTGCTTGATGTGCCCATCAAACCAAAACGCCAAACTTTCCCGGCAAAATCCCCCAAACCGGCACCAATCTCAAGATTATAGTCATCCAACAAGCGTCGGCGAACTTCTTTTTCATCCACGCCTGCCGGCACAAAAACAGAGTTCAATTGTGGTAAACGATATTGTTCTGCAACCACATAATTCATACCCAGCGTCGCAAATCCAGCTTTCAATGCTTGATAATTACGCTGATGGCGTGCCCAGGAATGTTCCAACCCTTCTTCAGCAAGCATCAATAACGATTCATGCAGCGCATACAGCGCATTGGTTGGCGCGGTGTGATGATAAGTACGCGTCGACGATCCCCAGTAATTCAGCAACAAACCGATATCCATAAACCAGCTATGCACTTTTTCCTTGCGATTTTTAACCAGATCGGTCACACGCTCGGAGAAACTCACAGGTGATAATCCTGGAGGACAGGATAAACATTTCTGGCTGCCGGAATAGATTGCATCAATTCCCCATTCGTCCACTTTGATCGGCGTACCGGCCAGCGAGGTAACCGTATCGACAATCGTCAAACAACCATATTTACGTGCAATCTCACACAGTGTTTTGGCATCGGACTGCGCGCCGGTAGAAGTTTCTGCGTGAACAAACGCAATGATCTTAGCATCAGGGTTCTTTTTCAGCGCATCTTCAACTTTTTGCGGATCGACCGGCTCACCCCATTTATCGTCCACCACTACCGCAGTACCACCATGACGCTCGACGTTCTCAATCATGCGCCCGCCAAAAACTCCGTTGCGGCACACAATGACTTTATCGCCAGGAATGATCATATTGACAAAGCACATTTCCATGCCCACAGAGCCAGGTCCGGAAACCGGAAAAGTCATGCGGTTCTTGGTTTGAAATGCGTAGCGCATCAAACCTTTGATTTCTTCCATCATCTCGGTAAAAACCGGATCAAGATGGCCTAATGTGGGACGTGCCATGGCATTCAGCACACGCGGATGGGTGTCTGATGGCCCAGGTCCCATCAAAACACGTTGCGGAGGATAAAAAACTTTAACTTCTTTCTCGGGACGAAAATCTTCGGTATTCATGAACGATCCTAAATTAATTATGTAATTTGATTTGTTTTGTAAAAAAAGTTGATTTTAACAAGTGAATCGAGAGTTTACTATAAACTGATGGGCACTCAATAAAATATGCTGATGGATATGCCAAGAAATTTCCATAACCATCTGAAATTTTGAATTATTGGCATACAACATATAGAAAGATTCTTTGCCGGTCTTTGCCAAGCACGTTATTCATGATCATGTGTTTGAATAAATGCAAAATTACAATATTGAATCCGTCGATCATGTGCAATCCAAAATGGTTCTGATACCATTCGATTTGCTTGCCAGAACTAGAATTATCAGCTATTGAGACAAAATCAATCTGATTAAAAATACTCCCATCGTATGCGCTATTCTCTAAAAACATCAATCCTATCTTTGCTATGTGTGTTCATGCTATCTGCTTGCATGACAACGCCTACACGAGAAGAATTACTAACTCAGAAAGTTATTTATAGCCACAGCAGTAACAAATATTATCTGGAAATTGCAGAATGCCTAAAAAGTGATGAAGGCTTTCATTTGCCGAAATGGCATCGTCACACCTGGCGCGATATCAATACTTATTTTATTTACCATGAATCTTTGCAAGTCGACGGCTACCCGCAGATGCATGATGAAACTGCAAAGACTTACTATATTACTGAGATTCATGATCCCAAGTCTTCGGGGAGCATCAACCAACCGATTGCCCATGGCAATGGGAACTGGATTATGACCATAAAAGATACCGGCAGTAAAGAAAGTACAAAATCTCAAATCGAAATTCGCAGCAATAAAAATCTTCTCAGTGATTATCCGCCGGCTTCTTATATACCCGATCCTAAGGCATCACTATCCCAGCGCTTATACAAAGTGGAAACAATTGATCAGTGTTTTTAATTGAATTGATATGTGACTCTTAAGAAACCCACGGTTGGGTTGAGGAACGAAATCCAACATAATCAAAGCTCATGTCTGTGACTGAATGAGCTTTCTTCTCTATTGCCATGATTTCTATCACGGCCTGCAACAGTCTTCTTACCGGTTGTTCCGCTCAAATCAATTGATGGTGTGGCGAATAGGTCGAGTTGAGGATTCATGTACCTAAATGCTGAACGTTGCTGCGTTCAGTCACTATTCAGTTCAGAAGCTGCACAATTAAAACCGCAATATCCGATCGATTGGGTATTGGATGATCGGGAATACATAAGACTTAAACGAAAAAATTACCCGAAAAAGTGATCTACTTTTCGTTTATTCAGGAGACGCATCATGAAAACAAAAACAACGCTTATTCTTCTTGCCGTAATTGGCATGTTTCTTCTTGGTGGATGTGTAGCCACACCTTATTCCGGGGGCGCGGGATATTATCGAGGCGCTGCTTATAGTTATGGATACCAGCCATCAGTTTATTACGGCAACCAAGGCTACATAGGTAACTACAGGTACATTGGTAACGGACATCGGCATTTCATCGGTGGGCATAGCCATCACCACGGAGGGCATAGACATTCCATCGGCGCACAGCGGCATTTTGGTGGCGGACACAAACATTTCGGCGGCGGTCATCACGGCAGGGGTCATAGAGGTCATCGCTGATGAGAAACGAGCATACTTGCGACTAGCCCGCCAGAATATGGCGGGTTATATTTTTTGAATAAGTCTCAATGTTAAATGTTGGGCGTCGCCTCGTTCAGTCCAACTGACGTGCTAACCGGCACATGATCTTCGATAAAAAGCACATGCATAGTGATTAAAATAGTTAATCGCTGCGCTTGGTCACTTCCACCAAATGATAACCAAACTGTGTTTTAACCGGACCTTGCAC
>NZ_JAMWZS010000033.1 GCF_024282095.1 Nitrosomonas sp. | reverse complement strand
GATTAAAATAGTTAATCGCTGCGCTTGGTCACTTCCACCAAATGATAACCAAACTGTGTTTTAACCGGACCTTGCACCTCGCCGACAGGCGCGCTGAATACCACGGTATCAAATTCCTTCACCATTTGCCCGCGACCAAACTCACCCAGGTCGCCGCCTTGTTTGCCGGATGGGCAGAGTGAATGTTGTTGCGCCAATTGACTGAATTCGGCGCCATTTTCTATTTCAGCTTTCAGATTGTTACATTGCTCTTCGGTTTTTACCAAGATATGACGTGCGCTGGCTCGTGCCATAAGATTTCTCCTGTATTGTTAGAAGTACCCTAAATTAATTTTTGTTACGTGGTACATTTAAGCACAAATGAGTGTGCTTATTAAAGCATTGTTCTGGTTTTATAGCCATCCAAGTGATAGAGGGTTTAATGAAGATATTCAGTGGTGTCAATGCAAATGCTTGAGTTATGCAATATCAATAAAGCTTATGCCGAAGGGCGCAAGGTGCTGACCAATTTAAGCTATACGCTGAAAGCGGGTGAGTACGTTGCCATCATGGGTGAGTCGGGTGTGGGCAAGTCGACTTTGTTGAATTTGATTGCGGGGCTGGACACGCCGGATTCCGGTGAAATTCGCATCAACGGCGCTGCTATTTCGTCACTGGATGACGATGCAGCTACGCGACTGCGGCGCGAACAGTTCGGTTTCATCTTTCAGGCGTTTCATGTATTGCCGCACCTGACATTGAGCCAGAATATCGCCTTGCCTTTATTGCTGAATGGAGTGCCGCTGGATCGTGTTGAACAAATGTTGGCCAATGTGGGACTGCGCGATCGCGGGCATCATTTTCCGCGTCAACTGTCCGGTGGCGAATTGCAGCGTGTTGCGATTGCGCGGGCGTTGATACACCGGCCTAAACTGGTTTTGGCGGATGAGCCGACAGGCAATCTCGATCCGGATACGGCGCACGAGATTCTCCAGTTAATGCGTGCGGAAATCAAAGCCAATGGCGCGACGGGCATTATCGTAACGCACTCGCATGCAGCTGCTGCGACGGCCGACATGATTTTGAATTTGACCAAGGATGGTTTGCATCCTGTGGAATCAGAGGGCGCGTAGTCAATGAATACGGCATCGTTATCCCGCTGGCTGCTATTCGGTGAATGGCGTGCGCATCTGGTACAAGTGATCGTGGCGCTCATCGCCATCGCCATCGGTATTGCGATGGGGTTTTCAATCCATCTGATTAATACTGCGGCTTTCAATGAATTTTCCGCCGCCAGCAAAAGCCTTTCCGGGCAAGCGGATTTGCAGGTGCGCGGTCGGAAGGCAATGTTTGATGAATCACTTTATCCGCTGCTGGCTAACACCGCAGGTGTCGCATTGGTGAATCCGGTGCTGGAATTGGATGTTGCAATACCGGGAAAACAGCACAACAGAAATGACCAGAAACTAAAAATTATCGGCATTGATATGTTCCGTGCAACGCAGATTTCACCTGATTTGCTGGGGTTGCCTGCGGAAGGAGAAACGCTGGATCGTCTGGCGAGCGATACTATTTTCCTATCGCCGGCCGCGATGGAATGGTTACAGGTTAAACAAGGCGATTCACTGCAAGTGCATGCAGGATTGCAAACCGTCACATTGCGCGTGGCAGGCGGTTTGGTGCGGGCGCGGGCAGGGCAGCGCATTGCGGTGATGGATATCGGTGCGGCGCAGTGGCGCTTTCAGCAGCTGGGTGTATTGTCGCGGATCGAGTTGAAACTGCAGGATGGCGTCAATCATGCAGCCTTTAAAGCAAGGCTGGCTAAAGAATTGGGTGAGTCGTATGTGGTTGCTGAATTGGCGGATCAGGAAACGCGAGTTGCCAATATGTCGCGCGCCTACCGGGTCAACCTGAACATGTTGGCGCTGGTAGCGCTGTTTACCGGTGTTTTTTTGGTGTTTTCCACGCAGGCACTCTCTGTTATCCGGCGGCGCCAGCAATTTGCGTTATTGCGCGTGTTGGGCTTTACACGGCAACAATTGCTGCGACAAATCCTTACTGAAGGAGCGATTCTGGGGGTGATCGGTTCGCTGCTGGGGCTGGGTTTGGGATATGCGGTTGCGGCGCTGGCAATTCAGCTTCTGGGCGGGGATTTGGGCAGCAGTTTTTTCCCAGGTGTCCAACCAAGTATTTATTTTGATTCGCTGGCTGCGTTGACATTTTTTCTGGTGGGGCTCGGCGTGACTTTGTTAGGGAGCATTGCGCCGGCATTGGAGGCAGCGCGCGCCAAGCCTGCGCTGGCGCTAAGATCCGGCAGTGAAGATACGGCCATGGCAAAGTTGTCACCACCTTGGTTTGCGGTGATTTGTTTGTCGATCGCGGCATTGTTTACCCAGCTTCCTCCCATTTTTGAACTGCCGATATTTGGTTATCTGGCCGTTGCATTGCTGTTGATTGGCGGTATTGCATTGATGCCGCGTTTTGCCGCATGGTTTTTTTCAGCGTTGCAGGCCCGATGGCATTCCGGCCGGATCGGCGCTGTTTTTACTTTGGTGTTGGCGCGCCTGGCGAATGCGCCCAATCAGGCTGCTGTCGCACTGGGCGGCATATTGGCCAGTTTCAGTCTGATGGTTGCTATGGCTATCATGGTGACGAGTTTTCGCGTATCAGTCGATGATTGGCTGGGGCGTGTTTTGCCGGCTGATTTATATGTGCGCGCCGCTTCGACCGGAGATCAGGGTGGTTTCCAACCTGATGTGCAGCAGGCGGTTGCTGCGCTGCCCGATTTTGATCGTGTGGATTTTTTTCGTACACAGCAATTGATGCTGGATGCCAATCGGCCGGAAATCACCTTGATCGCCCGCCCTGTTGACCGATCAGATGCACGTAATACGTTACCGATGACGGATGCCATGATGGCACCTGCATCATGGCCTGACGGTGTGATGCCTGTCTGGGTGTCGGAAGCGATGGTTGATTTGTATGGTTACCGGGTGGGTGAAAAAGTGATTTTGCCGATTGGCGCAACGTCCAATGAATTTCTGGTTGTCGGCGTGTGGCGTGATTATGGCCGCCAATTTGGTGCTATCCAAATGCAGTTGGCCGATTATCAGGCATTAACGGGGGATGTGAGCGTCAATACGGTTGCTTTGTGGCTGCAAACTGGAATAAATTTGGATGCAGCCATCGCGAAATTGCGGCAACTGCCGTTTGGCGCTGCGCTGGAGATATCCCGATCCGGTGATATGCGCGCATTAAGTCTGGAAATCTTTGACCGGAGTTTTGCGGTGACTTATTTACTGGAACTGGTGGCGGTCGTCATTGGATTGCTGGGCGTGGCGGCCAGTTTCTCAGCGCAAACGCTGGCGCGTGCCAAAGAGTTTGGCATGTTGCGGCATATTGGTGTTATGCGTCGGCAGATTCTTACGATACTGGCCGCTGAAGGCGGATTGTTGACTGTACTTGGGATCGCGCTGGGTTTTGTATTGGGGTGGGGTATCAGTTTGATTCTGGTTTTTATCGTCAATCCGCAATCTTTTCATTGGACCATGCAATTGCATTTGCCATGGAGTTGGTTGACGCTGGTCGCCGTGATTATGCTGGTTTCAGCGGCATTGACGGCATTGCTGGCCGGGCGCCAGGCAGTTTCCGGTCATGTCATACGTGCTGTGCGGGAGGATTGGTAATGTTGAGCGTTAACAATAACGGCAAACGTCTTTTTGTTGGTTTTGCCAGAACGATCATGCTGATTGTAAGTTTACTGATCACCAATATTTTTGCTGAATCTTCCCGGTGGATGCCGGTTGTGCCTGATCATAAGCTGACTTTCCCGCATGATTATGGCGCGCACCAGGATTTTCGCATTGAATGGTGGTATATCACCGGCTGGCTGGAGACTGAGGATAACAAGCCACTGGGTTTTCAGGTGACATTCTTCCGTTATGCAACGGGCCATAATGAGGATAACCCAAGCCGTTTTGCCGCGAAATATTTAATCATTGCGCATTTGGCATTATCGGATCCTGCCGTGGGCAAGCTGATGCATGCCGAAAAGACTGCACGTGAAGGTTTTGATCTGGCTTATGCCAAGCAAGGCAACACGGATGTGAAACTGGATAATTGGACGCTGGTGCGTGAGGAAGATGGGCGCTATCAGGTGGATATGCAGGCCGGTGATTTTGGCTTGCAATTATCGTTATCGCCGACGCAAATGCCACTGTTACAGGGCGAAAATGGTTTTTCCCGCAAAGGCCCGAAACCCGAGCAAGCGAGTTATTACTACAGTGAACCGCATTTAAGCGTAACCGGTACGGTTTTTCGTCATAACCAACCGGTTACTGTCAGCGGCCGTGCCTGGCTTGATCATGAATGGTCGACAGCCTATCTGGATTCTGACGCGGATGGCTGGGATTGGGTGGGCGCCAATCTGGATGATGGCTCAGCGCTGATGGCTTTTCAGATACGTGGTAAGAACGGTGGCAAAGTCTGGTCCTATGCCGCACTTCGTGATGCATCGGGCGATGTTACATTTTTCAAACCGGAGCAGGTGGAATTTACCCCCGTACGTACTTGGCAATCGCCGCATACCGATGCGATTTATCCTGTGGCCATGCGTATCCGTACCGGTGAAATTGAATGGCAGCTGACGCCACTGCTGGACGATCAGGAACTGGATTCACGTCAATCAGCCGGTGCAGTTTATTGGGAAGGTGCGGTGACGCTGACTAAAGATAATAAACCGGCCGGTAAGGGATATCTTGAGTTAACCGGTTATGTCAAGCCTTTAACACTGTGAATGTGATTCCAATTAACAATTAGAGAATTCCAGGGATTGTAGAATAAGCCGAGTCTGCATGCATTTAAAGCGCAAAAATAGGCTGCTGAGTCTGGTGAGTTTTTCGGTAAATGTAGCGCATACCTAATTTCAATACTTTCATTGTTGGTAAATGTGGGTTAGAATTTACAGGCAGAATGATCGGAGTAGTATGATTATTGCAAAATAAGTAATATACTCAGTTCCTTAGGTTGGTGATCAAGAATAAAAAAGGGAATAGAGAAAGTTACATGATCACAAAAGCTTGTGATTGTGAAAGTAGGGGGGTCGATGTTATCGGCTTTAGTTAAGTAAGTGAGTATTAATTAGAGAAATCCATTCAATAAGGAGATAAGATATGAGCGAAGTTAATAGAAGAGAAACAGATGCACAAGTTCTGAGATTGTTCTTCATTTCAACTGCAGTGTTTATCGTTATTGGCGCAGTTGTTTACGGCGTATTCTAGACTGATCAATTTTTATTGATGTCCGTTGTGGTTTAAGTTTTGTAAGTTACTAGATGATTATCTAAGCTGTATCAAAACTTATTCCATCACTCACTGTGAGTGACTTCATAGTGGCGGAATCAAGCAAATAAGTTTAGAAGTATAAATGCCCATTTATTGGATTATTCCGATAAATGGGCATTTATCTTTGTAGTATAAAACTTCTACATAATTTTTAGTGGAGAGGTACAAATGTCACTCTCCACGGTTTCTTAGAACTCTCCGTCTTTAATATAAGGTTGTGACCACAGGATGACCTGCATCAGCACAGATTTGCGCCAGGCATCTTGCATACGATCGACATCATCACGTGAGTGACCGCCTTTTTCCAGGAATGGGCGAAGCGTTGTTGTAATGGGAATGAGGAGTGCAAAAATGTAATGCAGGTGGATAATCGGCACTGCTTTTACATTATCTGTACGGTTTTTCTTGGAACTATGATGACGCAATCCGATTTCGTACTGATAATTGAGCCAATTCTGATCATACTCAGCTTTTGCAGTATCCAGAATCCATTGACCAAAGCGTTTACGCACCCCGCCCAGATAATCCATGTTAGGCTGACCATCCGCTGCGTTGGTGAAATAATGCAACAGGAAAGGTGTCGAACCGACAAAGCCATACCATACATCCAGAATCTGCTCAGTTTGGTCTCTGAGTATGTCATGCGACATTTTCAAGTAGCGCACATCATCATCGCCAAACAGGCTGGCTTGTTTCAGCTTGGCAAAATCATCCAGGGACACGGGAGATTTTTTGAGTTCAGGACTGCCGTAAGTGTAGCCAGGTATATTTGTAGTTGCCATAGAGTTTCCTTATTGAGAAATGTTAATCATCATAGGTAACAGCCGTAACAGTATTTGCTGTTACACTATACATTAAATATCATGCGGTTATGCAATGAATTCCGGTCAAATTATATAGGAAAATGATCCTGTTGAATATTTGCATGGCGGATTCTACAGGATTGATAATGTGTGCGAGCTACTTTTGGGTACTGATTCAGTCTTTGTCTGCGCGCAATCGCTCATCCAGCCAGTTTTTCCAATGTTGATATTTCTCTGATAATGCGCTGTTTCTGCGTTCAATGACAATTTGCTTGGCGTCGCGGCGGCCTGCTATTTTAAGCCTGCAAGCCAGTAGGGCGGCGCCTTGCAGGCTGGTTTCCTTTTGTTTTAAGTGAAAAACCGGGAAAGGCACGCACTGGGCGATGCCGTGTTGCAGGCAGGGCAATTCGGATAAGCCGCCGGATAGATAAGCTTCGGTCAGCGGCGCTTGGCGGTGAAAATCTTCCAGGATGCGTGCAACCCGGAAAACAATGGCTTCAAGCATTAATGCGGTGATTTGCTGCGTGTTTAAATCTGCAACTGATTGGGAGAAATAAATGCCCCAATCCTTGCGAAAATAGGGTGCGCCTAATCCGCTGGGTTCCGCCAGGCAAAAAATATCGTGTTTTGCCAAATCTTCGCTGCAACAATCCTGCACCGGATAAGGCGCCAGCGCGGCAGCGATGGAATTGAGCGTGCCTTCAACGGCAAATTGCGCTTGCTGGTTGTCATTTTGATAAACCAGTGTTTGTAGATAACCATCTAATGCGCATGCATCTTGGGCAAGGGAACGGATCACAAAACCGCCTGTACCGAGATTAACCAAAGCCGTGGTTTGGCTATCGGTCAGGCTGGCGATCAGGGCGGCTGATTGATCGCCGACGCTGGCCTGCAAGGTCAATCCGATGTCCGGTAATGGCACGTTCAGTCCGATCGAGGGTTTGATGTGCGCTAAAATCGGGTGCGGAATATCGAATAATCTGCATAATGTGTCTGACCATTGTTGCTGGTGGATATCCATCAGCAAGGTGCGCGCGGCCATGGAAGTGTCGGTGAGAAAATATTGGCCATGCGTCCAGCGCCAGATCAGAAAAGTATCCAGCGTACCTGCCAGCCATTCGCCATGAACGAGTTTCTCACGCCATGCCGGATTCTCTTGCAGCAAGACATTGAGTTTGGGCGCAAAGTAATAGGCGGTCAGCCGCAGCCCGGTCAGTTTGTGGATGGTGTCTGTCGATGCATGCAGGCGATTGCAACAACTGGATCCCCGGTCATCCTGCCACGAGATCAGCGGCGTTATCGGATTGCCGCTGGCTTTATCCCAGATCAGAAAAGATGAGCGCTGACTGCACAATCCCAAAGGTGGCTTGTCGCCGGTTTGTGCCGCGCATGCTGTAAGCACTTGTTCGGCAACTTCGGCATAGTCCAGTGCGCTGCTTTCATAACGCCCATCGTGGCTGTTGATGGCAGGTGCAGGTTGAGTGACAATGTGTTGCAGATTTCCTTGGTGATCCATTAAAGCGGCTTTAATGGATGTGGTGCCTAGGTCGAGGGCGATGGCCGAAATCACTGTGTGATCCATTGCTTGCAGCAGTGTTCAACTTCCTGGTGCAAGCGTACATCATCCCACTGCATAATACTGGCGACGCGCCGGGCGATTTGTGCCAACTGGCTTTTTGTCAGTCTGGCCAGAATGAGTAATGGCAGGCGGCGGCGCAACAAATCGTCCAGATGAATGACCATTTCGGTCGCGGCGCAGTGCATCAGGTCGGCATCAATAAACGGCAGCGATGGAATGATTCGTTGCGCCCGATCCGCATCCGTTTCGATACTGCGAAAAATTTCATCGATGCGTGTGCCGTGGCGATGTAACAGCCATCGCGCACTTTCTGCATCAATACCCAATTGCCTTGCCCGGCTCTGCATGCGGGCAGACCATGCCGGGAAATTTTCCTGTGGCGCCCATGGAAACAATCTACCCTGGGTCGCGCAGGATGAGGAAATGCCGAGTTGCGCGCACACCGTGTCGACGATACGAGCAGCATCCTGACGCGATGAGGTTATTTTTCCACCAATCGCATAATGCACACCGTTGGGAGCGGATTTTAATTCCCAGTCGCGGCTGATCGCTGAAGGTGAATCAGACGAAACGGTTTGAGACGGTTGTTTAAAAACGCGCACCCCGGCAAAACAACCGATGATGTCGTTTTTTGTCCAGGGGGTTTTCAGATAATCATTGGCGGCTGCAAGCAAATAAGCAATATCGCTGTCATCGGCAGCGACGTGTTCCACATTGCCTGTGAAATCGGTATCCGTTGTGCCCAGCAGCGTCAAGCCATACCAGGGGATCATGAAAAATACCCGGCCATCCGACCGGGCTGTCAGCAGCAGCGCCTCGTCGTTCAACACGGCAGGCATTACCAGATGAATTCCCTTGGCGAGACGGCACCATGCCTGGCTTTGTGTTTCTTTTGACAACCACTGACCGGTTGTGAACACAATTTGTTTGGCGCTGATTTTTTGTTCGGTTTGGGTGAGTTGATCCCGGATGATTGCGCCATCCGCTTTCCCATTGGTTTCCAGCAATTGAATCAGTTTGCAGTAATTGATGCAGCTCGCACCGGCATCCAGTGCCCCCGCGATCAGCTCCAATACCAACCGCGCATCGTCGGTTTGCGCGTCGGCGTAGGTAAAACCGCCTTTGAGTGCATGTGGATTGAAGAAAGAAAAGTGCGCGGTGAATTGCTGTGGATTGAAATAATGGTGGCGCATTTGCGGATTGGTATCGCTGGCCAGGAAATCGTATAACGTTAAGCCTAATTTCAGTTGCAGCCGGTTCATGCGCCGCTGCGCGTAGACGGGAACGCCGAAACGTAGCGGCCACACGCGGTGAGGCGCTGTGTGTAACAACATGGTGCGTTCTTTGAGCGACTTGCTGACCAGTTTGAAATCATAGGTCTCCAGGTAACGCAAACCGCCGTGGATTAATTTACTGGATGCGGACGAGGTGGCGCTGGCCCAGTCACTTTGCTCAATAATGGCTACTTTGAGGCCGCGCAGTGCGGCATCGTATGCAGTCCATGCGCCATAGATGCCGCCGCCGCAAACCAGAAGATCGAAAGGTTGATTGTGTAATGCTGCGAAATCTTTTTTCATTGATCGCGCAGCATCAGCGCTTTATGGGGCAAGTCACTGATGAGAATATCAACGCCTAATTGCAGTGCTTTATTGATTTCGGTATCGCTATTGCAGGTATAAACGGCGACACACTTGCCATGATCACGCAACACATCGACCATGCTGCGATCCAGATTCTCAATCGGCAGGCAAAGCCCATGAAGAAAAGCATGCGTGTTTAATAGTTGGCGTGCATCCGCGATGGTTTGATGGGTTTCAAAGTTGTAAACCAGCGGAAATGCCGGTTTGTATTGATGCGCATACACCAGGCTGGCAAGATTGAACGAAGAAACAATGATGCGTTGCTCGGGATTCTGGCCGATCAGATCCAATGTCTGGCGGATTTTTAACTCGTGACGGGAAACCGGTTCCCAGTCACGATTCTTGACTTCAATCAATAAACGACAGCGTTTGCGATAGGCAGTCAGAAAATCCTGCAGCGTCATAATACCTTCGCTTGCTGATTTTGGATTGATCAGTGCTTGGAGCTGGTGATAATCAAAATCGTCAATGCGCTTATCGTTCAGTCCAATTTTATTGAGAAAGCGATCATGCCAAAGTACAGCAACTTCATCCCGGCTTAGCTGCACGTCGGTTTCAATGCCATCGATGGCATAACCCAATGCTTTATCAAAAGCGCTTCGGGTGTTTTCCAGCGCTTCCGTATTGGCACCGCGGTGTGCAAACACCAGGCAATTGTCAGGATGATGATGGCTGTGTTTTGGCATTTTGCTGGTATGTTAGTTACTGCGCAGCGGCTTGCAGCAATTCAATGATAGCCGCATCCCGGGTAATTTCAGCAGCGATTTTCCCTGTTTGGCTCTTGATTTTCGAATTGGCGCCTTTTGCCAGCAATACTTTCACTGCATCGATATGATCATGTAAGGCAGCCCACATCAGCGCGGTTACGCCGTCATCGTTTTGCAGATCGATTTTGGCGCCATGCTCCAGCAATATCTCGATAACCGGTGTATGACCGTTTTGCGCAGCCAGGATGAGTGGCGTGAAGCCATTGGCAGCTTTATGATCGACTTGTGCGCCGTGCTTGAGCAATGTCTTGACTATTTCGGTGTTGCCGATCAACGCCGCAAGTGTCAGCGCTGTTGCGTCATTTTTATCTTTCAAATCAACCTTGGCGCCCTTTGCCAATAATGCGTTGACAACGTCGATATGTCCATCCTGGGCGGCGATATACAGCGCCGTGGTATCGTTGGCAGCCAGCAAATCAATGGGGGCATTCCTGGCTAATAATGTTTCGACGATTGCGGTGTGTCCGTTGCGTGCGGCCATATAGAGTGCTGTGGTGTTGTCGGAAGCCTGCTCATCAATTTTTGCGCCTTTTTCCAGTAACTTATCGACTATGCTTGTTCGGCCTTCCAACGCCGCAATCATCAGGGCGGTTACTTTTTCCTTGGTCTTCAGGTGAATGTCTGCACCTTTTGCTAATAGCGCATCAACAATCGCTTCGTGTCCTTTTTGTATCGCCAGCATTAGCGCAGTAATACCATCCGTTGTCTGCACATCAACTTGAGCACCTTTAGCCAATAACGCATTGACAACCTCGGTGTGGCCATTTTTTGCAGCGATAATCAGTGCCGTGGCACCGCCGGCGTTTTTCAGGTTCACATCGGCATTCTTTGCCAGCAACAGATCAACGATATCGGCGTGGCCATATTGCGAAGCGACGATCAGTGCGCTAAACCCCATATCATTCTGATAATTGACGTTGATACCTTTTTCCAACAATTGTTTGATCGTTTCTGTTTTTGCGGAAAAAGCAGCTTTAAGAAATTCGGTTTCGTCTTCGGTGGCGGCATTGGCAACAGGGACTGACAGCATGGTCGCGATGACTGAGAAAATAAAGAAGTTGCGCGTACACTTAGCTATGTTTTTTATATAATTCATCTATTACACCTATATCGGACTTACTATGATTGATTATCGGGGTTTATTTCAGGAATTCACTGATCAATACATCATGCACTGACCATAGATTGTTAGTTTTTACCGTTAATATTTTAACCTAGAAATATCTGTTCTTAAATTTAATTGGTTGCAGAGGGTAAACGTGTTAGTTTTTGCAAATGAGCAATCACAAAATTTTTAAGTGATGTTCCTTGGTGTTCTGAAAATTTATTCATTATGAATGTTGAGTATTTATGCATGATTGGATAATTCCTGATTGGCCGGCACCGCGCAACGTCAAAGCGTTGTTTACCACCCGCAATGGCGGCGTGAGCGGTGGTGCCAATGGCGCTTATGCTTCCTTGAATCTGGGGGCGCATGTCAACGATGATTTGACGGATGTGACGCATAACCGGGCGTTATTGCGCCGTTACTTGCCGGCGGAACCCAAGTGGTTGAAACAGGTGCATGGTACGTTACCGATCTGGATTGATGACACGACAACAACAACGCCGGAGGGTGATGCGGTTCTCAGCCGCAAGCAAGGTACTGTTTGTGCTGTCATGGTTGCCGATTGTTTGCCGGTGTTCCTGTGTGATGCAGCCGGTACCACCGTAGGTATCGTGCATGCGGGTTGGCGCGGGCTGGCGGGGGGAATCATCGAGCAATCCATTGCGGCAATGCAAGTCGATCACGGCCAACTGCTGGCGTGGTTGGGGCCGGCGATTGGTGCTAATCATTTTGAAGTCGGTGCAGATGTCTACGAGGCTTTCATGCAGTATGACACCCAGGCGGCACAAGCTTTTGCGTCAAAGGATGGCAGTCATGGAAAAAAATGGCTGGCAGATATTTTTCTGTTGGCGCGCCAGCGATTGGTGAATAATGGCATTACCAGGATTTATGGCGGAGGTGTGTGTACATTCAGCGATCCTGCGCGTTTTTTTTCCTACCGCCGCGATGGCGAGACCGGGCGCATGGCTGCATTAATCTGGCTTGATTAAATGTCCGCCGTTAACTGCTCATCAATTGCCCTGAACAGCGTATAATCCCGCCTTTGCTTTTTTAATTAACATCATATGTCAACGCTTACCTGGATTATTGCTGCCAGCTTACTGGGAGGGGCACTGAGTTTATTGTTTGCAGCGATATTGTCACTCAATGCGCGGTTATCCTGGCTTTCAATGCTGGTGTCTTATGCCATCGGCGCATTATTGGGCGCTGCTTTTCTGAATACCTTGCCGGAGGCATTCGAACTGTCTGACAATCCCTCGCAGGTAACGATGACTGTTCTGATCGGGATTCTGGTTTTTTTCATTTTGGAAAAATTAGTGTTGTGGCGTCACTGTCATATCGAAGATTGCGAAGCGCATGACCCATCGCATGGCTTGACAGCGACAGCGACTGTGGCCAGCCACCATCAGCACGATCATGGGCGTAGCGGGTTCATGGTCATTGTGGGCGATACCTTTCATAATTTTGTCGACGGTATTTTGATTGCCGCTGCTTTCATGGTGGATGTGCAGTTAGGGATTGTGACATCCATTGCGATCATCGCCCATGAAATTCCCCAGGAAGCGGGCGACTTCATTATTCTTTTGAATTCAGGTTATACGCGCCGCATGGCATTTTTGATGAACCTGCTGTCCAGCTTGGCGACTGTGGTGGGCGGTGTGCTGGCGTATTTCATGCTACATAAGATGAATTTTCTGGTGCAACCGTTATTAGGACTTGCCTCAGCCAGTATGATTTATGTGGCCATGTCGGATTTGATCCCGGGGTTACATAAGCGGCCTGAGATCCATGCGACGATTCAGCAGGTCACATTGATTTTGTTGGGAATTTCTTCGATCTGGTTGGTGGGGAATATTTTTCCCCACACGTAACAGACCGGGTGAAATGGTTGCAAGACACCGAAACGCTAACTATAAAGGATGTTAAATGATAAAACGATTGATGGCGGTATGGTTGCTGCTTTTCTTCACCAGTGCTGTTTATGCGGAAGAAAGCAATATTATTGAGAAAGTTGAAAGCAGTGCGCGTGCCTGGCTGGAAGGGGTTGATAGTGGAAAATATAAAGAAAGCTGGGAAAATTCATCTGCGCTATTCAAGACGAAAACATCCGAACAGGAATGGATCAAATCAATTACTGCGCTCAGGGCACCACGTGGCACTATGAGCGCCCGGTATATTGCCACGGCTGCCGCGGCAAAATCATTATCGGGATTTCCTGATGGTGAATATATCGTACTCCAGTTTTACGCAACGTTTACAGAAAAAGGATTGGCATTGGAGACAATCACACTGGCAAAAACACAAAATGAAGTATGGCAGGTTGTGGATTATTCGATGAAGTGAGAAATTTGACGAGCCTTGTGCTTGCCTATTTTGTCACCGCATCGTCGCCAAACTCACACCTTTGAATCCCTCGGAGATGCGGTAATATACGCGGCGCACCGGGGTGCCGTAGCGTTCAATCACACGATATTCAATGGCGCCGGGCTGTTCGAGCATTTCTTTTACATCAATACCTTTGTGACCCTTCCGGGTTTTTTCTAGATGTCGCCGTTTCATGCCGACCTGAATGATGGGGCGGTCGGTAGGCGCCTGAGAAGGAAACCAGAATTCATACATGGCGCCGCTATCTCCAAACATATTGCGTGAGCGGATATCCAGTTTTGCGTCGCCATGCGTATAAAAATATAAAGCGCTGGCAACTGACCATTTGCTCATACCGACAACAATGGGTTCCTGGCCGGTCTGGTTCTTGACCTCTGCTGCAATCTGCTTGATTTCAGCGGCTGTTTCCCGCCAGAAATAGTGTTCTGTAAATAAATGATACGGTATGCCGGGTATTCCCAGCACGACATAGTGCAGCACAAAGGCATAAGCGAAGATGCACACGACAATGGTCGGTTGCCAGGCGGCTTGTATGCGTTTGGCCAGTGTGCTCAGATGATCGGTTTGACCGATCATCCAGGCGATGGTGGGTAATACTGCAAGCCAAATTGGGCCAGTCCAGTGAAAGCGCGGTTCGTCAAAAGTACTGAGGACGAAACAGACCAGGAATGGAACCCCGGTAAAAACCTGCACAAATAAGTGACGTCTGTGTTCAGTTTGCTGACTAGCCTGTTTTTTGATTGAGAATAGCGCTAATGCTGCTGCAAGAAAGCCGATCGGGGTTAGCAGGATGATCACGTGGACAATCAAATAATGTGCTGAAAATTGATAACTGTCTGCCAGCACGCGATTCGACTGGAATGCAAAGGATGCCCAATCATTACCGTAGTTCCAGATAATCACCGGCGAGAAAAGTAGTAATGCCAATAGCGCGGCCAGATAAGGGTGAGGGCGTTTCATCCAACGGCGTGCCGTCGGATCGATGATGACAAATGCCAGGGCGGCAATACCCAATAATCCCAATGTGTATTTAGACAGCAACCCCAGACCGAAAGCGATTCCCATACCTAGCCATGCCGAGCGTTGGCCGGCTATTAATGCGCGCTCCATGTAATAGAGTGTGGCGGCCCAGGCTGCAATGAGCGGCGCATCGGGTGTCATTAATACGCCGGAGGCAACCCCTATCGGTAGAATGGCCAATAACAATACCGCCCGCATTGCAGTGGATTTGTTATACAGATTCTGCGCCAGTGCATAGAGATAACCCATGGTTACTAAACCGCACAGCAGCGCACCAATGCGCACGCCAAATTCATTGTGCCCCAGAATGGATGTGCCCAGCCAGATTAACCAAGCCACCATGGGCGGATGGTCATAAAAACTGAGATCCATGTGCTGCGCGTATTGCCAGTAATAGGCTTCATCCGGAATGAGTTGCGCCAAGCCGAAATAAACCAAGCGCAGCAATAGGATAAATATCACGATACCAATGGCTGCCGTGCGCCAACGTATTTCCAACGACGGCAGATCTTTTTCGCTGGGAAACACATAAAAGGCTGAACCCAGATAATTCACCGCTGCGGTGGCAGCGATGGCCGGAAAAATTGCCAGCAGAGGCGGTATGTGCCAAACATAAACCAGCAACGCCAGCACTCCGCCGCGTAATAATAAGGCGAGTGCGCCGACAGTCAGGAAACGACCGAATTGATGCCATTGCAGGTAACCCGCGTGATGTTCACGGAATGCCCATTTTGAATTAAAGGTATAGTTGACCGTCGCAGCCACAAAGAAGCTGGCAAAGTGAGACAGGGCAAGTCCGGCATCACGGCTGATCATCCATTGAAAAACAATGGCGTCAATCAATACACCAAATAATCCGACCGCTGCGAAACGGCCAGCCGTATTCAGTGTGACGGTGCCGCCCGCCAAGGTTATCAACCGCTGAACATAGGCCAATTGATGAGAAAAAGACAGCTTTGAAGTGCCATGCGTGCGATCGTGAAAGCAAATCGGCACTTCCGTGACACGCAGTTTGTCGTGATTGGCCATCAGCAATTCAAGCAGAATCTTGTAGCCACGTGCATTGTTGGAAATGCTTTGAGCCAGTTCGCGGCGGAATGCAAAGAAACCGGAAGTGGCGTCGTTGACATCGCAGATAGGGCGCGCTATCCAACCGCCTATGCGGGACAGCAATTGCCGGTGCAGCGGCCAGTTCTCCGTGCTGCCGCCAGGAACATAGCGGCTGCCGACGGCAACATCATAATTGCCGTCTAATACCGGGGCGACAACGGCTGGCAGGCTTTCGGGTGGATGGCTTAGATCGGCATCCATGACGACAATGACGTCACTTTGTGCTGCAGCGGCGCCTGCGAGTATCGAGGCGGTGAGATCCGGCTTTTCCCGGCGCTCGATCAAGCGAACATTCGCTCGATTTTTCCAGGCCCGTACTTTGTCCGGCGTACCATCAGTGGAACCGTCATCAACGAAGATGACCTCAAAACTATCGGGACTAAAATCCAGTGCAAATAAACGAGTTAGGAGTTGATCTATATTCTCAGATTCATTTAATGTGGGTACTACGATGGAAAATTGGGTCATGTAGTTCCACAGATTAGAATTGATAATTGACGATTGGCAGCATGATGTTATTTTTGTTGCTTTTGGTATTTATCCACCGCTTTATTATGGTCCGTCAAGTTAGTGGAGAATTGCGATTCTCCGTTACCTTTTGCAACAAAGTATAGTGCGTCAGTCTCGGCTGGATTGAGTGCTGCACGAATGGAAGCTAAACTTGGCAGAGCAATGGGTGTAGGCGGCAAACCAGCGCGAGTATAAGTGTTGTATGCCTGGTCTGCAAGCAGATCTTTTTTGCGTAGGTTGCCGTCAAATTGTTCACCCAAACCGTAGATGACGGTGGGATCTGTTTGTAAGCGCATACCTTTGCGTAGCCGATTAATAAAAACACCGGCTATTTCAGCGCGATCACTTGCTATGCCCGTTTCTTTTTCTATAATGGACGCGAGAATGAGCGCTTCATAGGGTGTGGTTAACGGTAAAGATTCCGCGCGCGCTGCCCAACCGGTCTGTAAGTGATTGTGCATGGCCCGGTATGCCCGCTGCAAAATATGAATAGCGCTGTCGCCCTTGATAAAATAATACGTATCAGGAAAAAATAATCCTTCAGCCGCTGTTTCACTTGCGCCGATGCGCTGTAGGATTTCTTGATCGCTGAGATCGGTTGTATCATTTTGGATAGCGGGATGCTCATTTAAAACTTTCCGAAGTTGCGCAAAAGTCCAGCCTTCAATGAATTTTATCTCCGTTTGTTTCGCATCGCCTGCTGTCAGATATTTCAATAGTGCTATTTGCGACAGGCTACCGGTCAGTTGATAGTCACCTGCTTTAATTGCTGATTCCTGATTCAGATAGCGTGCCAACACGATCAATGACCATTTGCTGGGGATGACGCCTGCATTGGCGAGTTGCTGTGCAACTTGTTTTAGGTTGCTACCGGGACGAATGGAGAACTCATAGGGCGTGGTAGGCAGTGTAACATTCGAATGAACGTGCAGATAAAGCCATCCAATCAATAAGATGGCTATTGATGCTGTGGCAAGAAAGAGGCGTTTTAGCGTGCGCATGCGCCGGAAAGTAACCGCTATACTTTACGGAAAACAAGTGTTCCGTTAGTTCCACCGAATCCGAAGGAATTGGATAATGCGACGTTGATGTTCATATCTCTTGCGGTATTGGGAATATAATCCAGATCGCATTGCGGATCTTGATTAACGAGATTAATAGTAGGCGGTGCAACTTGATGATGTATTGCAAGTGCAGAAAATACTGCCTCCACGCCGCCGGCGGCACCCAGCAAATGCCCGGTCATTGATTTTGTGGAATTTACGGCAAGCTTGCTGGCATGATCTCCAAAGCAACGCTTGACGGCGATTGTTTCAGCGATATCGCCGAGTGGGGTGGATGTGCCGTGTGCGTTAATATAATCAACGTCAGTGACAGGAATACCTGCATTTTTAAGTGCATTGGTCATGCAGCGTGCTGCACCTTCGCCATCATCGCACGGTGCTGTCATGTGAAATGCGTCGGCACTCATGCCGAAACCGACTAATTCGGCATAAATTTTTGCACCACGGCGTTTGGCATGCTCCATTTCTTCCAATACCAGAATACCGGCGCCTTCGCCCAGTACAAAACCATCGCGATCTTTATCCCAAGGACGGCTTGCGGCTGCAGGGTCGTTATTACTGACTGACAATGCTTTCGCAGCAGAGAATCCACCGATGGCAAGCGGTGTCACACAGGATTCCGCGCCACCGCATACCATCACATCCGCATCGCCATATTCAATCATGCGAGCCGAATTGCCAATGCTGTGTGTCGCCGTAGTACAGGCTGTGACGATTGCGAGATTGGGGCCTTTGTATCCGTACATAATGGACAAATTACCCGCAATCATATTAATGATCGTACTAGGAATAAAAAAAGGAGATATTTTGCGTGGACCGCCGGCATGATATGCGGTATCGGTGTTTTCAATCATTGGCAAGCCACCGATTCCTGAACCGATATTGACACCGATTCGTTCCGAATCGAGATGCGTGACATCTTCGATACCTGCGTCTTTGACAGCTTGAATCGCTGCCGCCATGCCGTAATGAATAAAAATATCCATACGACGTGCTTCTTTGATCGACAGATATTGGTGAATATCAAAGTCTTTTACTTCACCAGCAATTTGTGAAGAAAAATTTGATGCATCAAAGCGAGTAATCTTAGTAATGCCAGATTTACCTGAAACAATATTTTCCCACGCGCTTGACACTGTATTTCCAACGGGCGATACAATACCCAACCCGGTAATTACTACCCTGCGTTTCGACAAAATAACTCCAATTACTTGTACTTTAAAAACAAAAGACTAATTTGTGTTGGCAGTGACGTAGTCAATCGCTTCCTGAACGGTATTTATTTTTTCTGCTTGCTCATCTGGAATCTCGCATTCGAATTCTTCTTCCAATGCCATGACCAGTTCAACCGTGTCAAGTGAATCCGCTCCCAGATCATTGACAAAAGAAGATTCATTTTTGACTTCCGTTTCATTGACGCCCAGTTGTTCGGCAACAATTTTTTTAATACGCTGCTCAATATTTTCCATCTCTAGGTATTTCCTTTCAGGTAAGAAAAACTCTTTTATTTTAACAAATTTTCAGTATCAGCAGAACCGAGCTGACGCATAATCATAGCTTACGAGATTTTAGTTATTTTACGATTCGATCTTTTTTGGTTAAATTTCGTAGCATAGAGATAATATATTACTATTAATTTTTGTGTATAAATTTCTAATACACTTTATCAATCCATATACATTCCACCATTCACATGAAGTGTCGTGCCGGTAATATAGCCAGCAGCGGACGAAGCTAAAAACGCCACAGCGGATGCAACTTCTTCAGGACGTCCTAATCTTCCTAAGGGGACGTGCTGAATCAAGCTTTGTTGGTGCTCATTAGCCAGTGAGCGAGTCATGTCAGTATCAATAAAACCTGGCGCAACACAGTTCACGGTAATATTGCGACTGCCCACTTCACGCGCCAGTGATTTACTAAAACCAAATAGGCCTGCTTTGGCAGCAGCATAGTTTGCTTGTCCCATGTTCCCAATTGCACCGACCACAGAAGAGATATTGATAATGCGTCCGTAACGGGCTTTCATCATAGCGCGAAGCACGATGCGGCTTAAACGGAACACCGATGTGAGGTTGGTTGCTATAATCTCATCCCATTCCTCATCTTTCATGCGGACTAACAAATTGTCCCGCGTGATGCCGGCATTATTGACCAGTATCTCAATCTCACCAAATTTCTCGCGGATGATTTGTATGGCACTATGAACTTGTTCAGTATCATTCACGTTCAACACGATACCTGCGCCTTTGATGCCGGCCTTCTCCAGATACTGGGTAATCGTGTTGGCACCATTCTCAGTCGTTGCTGTGCCAATGACGATCGCGCCATGTTGACCGAGTTTAAGCGCGATAGCTTGTCCAATACCGCGACTGGCGCCTGTTACCAATGTTATTTTATTGTCCAAAATCATTTCCCCATACATAGAGCCATGACTGTAAGTAGCGAATGCTCATGGTGATTATCGTAAACTAACCGCTTGTTTGATTGTTTCACTATCGATTAATGATAACTGTTGTAAACTTTGATCTATGCGTTTGTTCAGTCCAATCAATACCTTTCCAGGCCCACACTCGATGACATGTGTCATGCCGGCAGCCGCAAAGGCGCGGATGGTATCTACCCATCGTACTGGACTGATGAGTTGTTGAACTAAAATTTCCTTGATGGATATCGCGTCAGCGTGCGGTTTCACATCGGCATTATGCAAGATTTCGATTTTAGGAGATTGCAGTGTGATGCCTTTCAACTGTTGCCGCATACTTTCAGCTGCCGGTTTCATCAGCGAGCAATGTGAAGGGATGCTCATCGGTAGCATGACAGCACGTTTTGCGCCCCTTGATTTGGCCATTTCAATGCCTTGCAGGATGGCACTTTTGTGCCCGGCGATGACGACTTGTCCCGGTGAGTTGAAATTGGCCGGTTCCAGTGATTCTCCGTTACGCTGTTGCGTGATGTCGTGACATATGGTTCTGATGATTTCATCATCCAAGCCCAGAATGGCGGCCATTCCGCCGATTCCTTCCGGTACGGCATGTTGCATTGCTTGTGCGCGGAAGCGCACCAGTACCAGCGCATCGGCAAAACTCAGTACTTCCGCTGCGACCAATGCCGTGTATTCGCCCAGACTATGTCCAGCTAGCAATGCCGGTTTTGCTCCCCCTAAACTGATCCATGCGCGGTATACCGCGATGCCTGCTATCAGCATGAGCGGCTGTGTATTGACTGTAAGATTGAGGTCTTCAGCAGGTCCGGAATTCACCATTGACCAGAAATCCTGCTTGAGAATATCCGATGCTTCTCGAAAGGTTTCCTGGATGATGGGTAAGTCTGCATACCCATTCATCATCCCGACGGATTGTGACCCTTGACCTGGAAATACAAATGCAAATTTCATAAATTACCAGCGCAGTAAAACCGCTCCCCATGTAAAACCACCCCCAACGCCTTCCAGTAAAACCAATTGGCCGGGATGGATGCGTCCATCACGTACAGCAATGTCCAGAGCAAGTGGAATAGAAGCCGCGGAAGTGTTGCCGTGCTTATCGACTGCCACAACTACTTTATCCATAGGTATGCCAAGCTTCTTTGCCGTGGATTGTATGATGCGTATATTCGCCTGGTGGGGAATCAGCCAATCAATATCCGTCGTTTGCAGATTGTTCTCAGCCACGGCTTCTTGTACGACTTCTTCCAGAACTTTGACTGCAAATTTGAAAACGGTACTGCCTTCCATGTTGATATATGGATTGCCTTGTACTTTTCCGCCACTAATACTGCCGGGCACGGACAGAACATTGCTATAGCTGCCGCTGGCATGAAGATGGGTGGATAAAATACCGGGCTGATCGCTTTGTGAAAGCACTACCGCGCCCGCGCCGTCACCAAATAAAACACAGGTGCTGCGATCACTCCAGTCGAGTATTTTAGAATAAATTTCAGCACCAACCACCAATGCATTGCGACATTTGCCTGAGCTGACAAACATATCAGCTGTCGCCAACGCATACACAAAACCGCTACAGACAGCTTGTACATCAAACGCCGGGCAATTTTCTATCCCCAGCTTATTTTGTAAGATGCAAGCTGTGCTCGGAAACACCATATCCGGGGTAGTTGTGGCAACGATGATTAGATCAATATCTTCGCTGCTTACACCGGCAGCGTTCATGGCATTCTGACTGGCATAGAATGCCAGATCGCTGGCTACTTGATCCTCACGCGCAATATGTCGTTGCGTGATGCCGGTACGGCTGCGTATCCATTCATCACTGGTATCCACCATGCTTTCCAGATCATGGTTAGTCAGTATCTTTTCTGGTAAATAGCTACCGGTTCCAGTAATTCTTGAATACATTATTTTGTCAGTGTTTCTGGAGAAGTTTGAGAATGATGAGAAAGCTCGGCGACCCGTTCACTAATACGACGCAACATGCCGCCACGTACTTCATCCGCTGCGCGTTTAATGGCAAAACCAAATGCATATTTGTCAGCGGAACCATGGCTTTTAATTACAATGCCGCGCAAGCCCAAAAAACTGGCGCCGTTGTATCGGCGATGATCTACGCGATGCTTAAAGGAATTTATAATGGGCATGGCAGTGATACCGACCAGTTTGGTCAGTAAGTTACGTTTGAATTCTTCGCGTAAGTAAGTCGCTAGCATTTGTGCCAGACCTTCTGAGGTTTTTAAGGTGATATTACCAACAAACCCGTCACAAACAACGATATCGGTAGTTCCTTTGTAAATATCGTTGCCTTCAACATTACCATAAAAATTGAGCCCGCTATGACGTAACAGTTCAGCTGCGTGTTTAACGGTTTCATTGCCTTTGATTTCTTCCTGACCCACGTTGAGTAATCCAACGCTTGGCGTTGGTTTGTTTTCAACTGAGGAAACCAGGGAGGAGCCCATAATTCCAAATTGGAACAAGTGTTCAGCCGTGCAATCAACGTTGGCACCCAGATCTAAAATATAGGTATGGCCTGTTATGGTGGGTAGTATGCCCGCAAGTGCCGGACGATCAACACCGGGAATTGTTTTTAACACAAAGCGGGATGTTGCCAGTAATGCGCCTGTGTTTCCGGCACTGATGCAAGCTTGTGCTTCACCCGTTTTAACAAGATTGATGGAAACGCGCATCGAAGAATCTTTCTTGCCGCGTAAAGCCAGCGCAGGCGATTCATCCATGCTGACAACCTCGCTAGCCGGATGTATGCGAATTCTGGGCCCTGGTGCAGAATTCGCTGCGCGTAATTCCGCTTCAATTGCGTCAGGAATGCCGACAAGAATGATATTGGCTTCGGGATCGTTGCGAAGATAATCGACCGCCGATGGAACCGTCACATGCGGACCATGATCACCGCCCATACAATCTATTGCTACAGTAATATCCAATTTCAGCGCTCTTTATGACTGGGAAAAACGATACACTCAGTGCAGCTTGTAGCAATAGATAATATTTTTAATCGTTTTTGGTTTTAACAACCTTTTTGCCGCGGTAGTATCCATTAGGGCTAATGTGGTGACGTAAATGTACTTCCCCGGTGCTTGATTCTATGGCCAAAGGAGGATTGGTCAAAAAATCGTGTGAACGATGCATGCCGCGTTTTGAAGGGGATTTCTTGTTTTGTTGGACTGCCATGCGATTAACTCCTTAAATTCAATTCGTCTTCTTAAATTTTGCTAATGTTGCAAATGGGTGTGCTGAATGTGATTGATCATCTATATTACTTTCGATGGATCCCGGTAGATGTATTTTGCATTCATTATCCGGGTGACACGATGAGATCGGTAAACTGAGAATAATTTCCTCTTCAATCAAATCGAATACATCCAAATCAGATGTCGCTAAAATGGCGTCAATGGTATCATCGTCATCAGCCTGATTCAGTTCCGCCTCGTTTTTAACCAGTCGAAAAAAAGCTTGCAGATCTACAACATGCGTTAATTTATCGAGGCAGCGTTGACACTTGAGGTGTATTTCACCCTTAACTTCCAAATGTAAGCATGGCTTATTATTCTTATCAGAATAACCCCTGATCTGGTATACCAGTACACCGTCATCATCAAACAGCAAATCGCGCAAACGCGCAAATTCAAACACCGGGATTTTATCATAATGCACACCCGCATTACGTACAAAATCGAGGGGGGTTATCACAAATCGCACAGACATAAGGCGCGCATGTTATATTTTTTGCTTTAAAGTGTCAAAAAAATACCGAAGGAAATTTTGAAAACTCAAACCATTACCCAGAAAATCATATTGGCATCCAGTTCGATTTACCGCAAGGAATTGCTCCAGCGCCTGCAAATTCCATTTGAAACCATGCATCCACAAATCGATGAAGCGCCGTTACCGGATGAAGCGCCGGAGCAAACCGCCGTACGCCTCGCTGAGGAAAAAGCCCGCGCTGTTGCTAAGAGTTATCCGCACGCCCTGATTATCGGTTCTGACCAAGTAGCCATATTAGGAAACGCTCGTCTTGGAAAGCCGTTGAATCATAGCAATGCAACCGAACAGTTGCGCTTAATGCGTGGTCAAGAAGTGGTTTTCTATACGGCTTTGTGCTTGCTGAATAGTACTACGGATCGGTTGCAAATGCAGGTAATTCCTTATCATGTGAAATTCCGGCAGCTCAGCGATCAGCAAATCGAGAATTATCTGCTTAAAGAGCGCCCCTATCATTGTGCGGGTAGTGCAAAATCAGAAGGATTGGGTATTGCGCTCATCGAGCGCATGGTCGGAGACGATCCTAATGCACTGATTGGATTGCCGCTTATAGCCCTGGTTGATATGCTGGCGCATGAAGGCGTCATGCTTATTTAACAGCCTGTTAAAATAGGCCGTTTTTACAAGTGTTTCTGAATTGCAAATATATGAATAATGTGAAATCATTATATTTTGAGTGAAACTTTCACTGATTATTGGTCATGAGTTCTATGAGGAAATACTCTGCTTGCCCTGTTATCTTTATGCTTATTGTGAGCATACTGACGAACGGGTTGAGTTTATCTTTTAGAGGAGAGGTATTTGCTCACGAGTTGGATCATATTCGTCAAATATTGCCGCCGGATCCTGCAACGCATCTGGAATCGCACCGCAACAATGTTTCCAGAGAAGGTGCTGATCTGGATGCAGCAACGCATTTATGCCTGCATTCTGCAGGGCAATATCAACCTTTTTATTTTAATTCCTTTCCTTTGATATCGAATCAGGCAGCAGCAGAAGTGTTGACTGTATTTATTTCTGCAATGATTCCCGAAACAATTCCGGACTTACCCCTGCGTCCTCCCCGAAGCCTCCTTTTAAGCTAGATTTTAAAACTGCGGTGTATGGATTGTTGTTGTGATCTACGCACCGCTCAAATGGGTTAATACAAACTTATCTTGTAACCTGTTTTGTATAGGCTTAAGCACATGCGGAGGAATCCTATGAAATTGCGCGACCTGTTTATAGCACTTTACCATTGGGCAGATTCGGAATCACGAATCGTCTTGCCGGGTTTTATCCTATTGATCAGTTTTTCAATTCAAATACAGGCCAACACTGATTTATTGAGTGCTAAGACTAACGGAAAGCCGGTTTATTCAGTCGATGGTGAAAATAGTAATGACCTTACGCTACGTGACGCAGTGGATCTTGCATTTCGCCACAATCCGGAATTAGCTGCTTTTGCCAAGGAGATGCGCGCATTAGAAGGCATTACGTTGCAAGCCGGCTTGCTGAGAAATCCGGAGCTGTCAGTAAACGTTGAAAATATCGGAAACATACAAAAGCTGAGTGGCGATATCAATTCAGTCCATGCGGTAACACAGGAAGTCGTGCAGCAGCTCACCACCATTCGGATTGGTCAATTGATTGAATTGGGTGGTAAGCGCGCGGCCCGCGTTAATGCTGCGTTATTGGGTGAAGAACTGGCTGCTAAAGATTACGAAACCAAACGAGTGGAAATTATTGCCAGGGTTGCCAATGTGTTCACTGAAGTACTCGCTGCACAAGAGCGAATCAGGCTCGCAGAGGAAACCAGACAAGTTGCACAGAATGTGGTGAATACCGTGACCAAGCGCGTGCAAGGCGGTAAAGTGCCCCCCATTGAGGAAACCAGGGTTAAGGTAGGGTTGTCGACTACGCGCATTGAACTGGAACAGGCGCAACGAGATTTAGTCGGTGCGCGCAAGCGGCTGGCGTTGCTGTGGAATAGCTCTTCTCCGCAATTTGGCAAGGCACTGGGGAATCTTGAAACGCTGATTGTTCCGCCCAATTTTCAAATGCTTGAAGCACGTGTTTTGGATAATCCGATGGCACTCCGAGCCATGAAGAACATTGAGCAGCGTAAGGCATTATTGCAAGTAGAACAAACCCGTCGCATACCCAATCTCACCATTAACGCAGGCGTTGTGCATCATGCACTGCTGGGCGGCAATACGGCGATAGCAAGCGTGATGGTGCCATTACCATTATTCGATCGTAATCAAGGAAATATCAAGGATGCTTATCAACGTGTGGACAAAGCCGTAGACGAGCAGACCGCGTTGGAGTTACGACTAAAAACCGAACTGGCGCAATCGTATGAAACAATGTCAGCAGTTTGGAATGAAATTAATATATTGCGTGACGAGGTGTTGCCCGGAGCTAAAAGTGCTTTTCATGTGACAAGCAGAGGTTATGAATTAGGAAAGTTTGGTTTGCTGGAGATGCTGGATGCGCAACGTATTCTATTTCAAAATCAACTGCTTTATGTGCGCGCGCTGGCAAATTATCAACGTCTGGTCAATGATATCGAACGCTTGATTGCCGCGCCAATCGACAGCATCCCACCCAATTATTAAGTCAGCACGTCAGCCTGCGTGGTGAGCGTATGAGGATTAAATTATGAACAAAACTCGATTAATGCCAATCATCGTTGTGATTGCCATAGGAATTGTACTGGGTGGGTTGATCCTAATGCTGGATAAGCCCGCCGTAGAGACAGCGGATGAGGTGAATGCCAATGCCAACATGAATGAGAAACTGGCTGAGAATCAGCCTGGCACTGGACCAAGAGGGGGCAAGCTATTTACGGATGATGACTTTAGTGTGGAATTGACAATTTTTGAAAAAGGCGTGCCGCCGCAGTTCCGGGTTTATTTGTATGAAAAGGGCAAGTTGTTGCCACCAACAGCGGCGACTGTTGCAATTACATTATCCCGGTTGGGAGCGTCGGCGCAGTTGTTCAAATTGACTCCGGAGGCGGATTATCTGCTGGGAGATCAAGTCGTGGAAGAGCCGCATTCATTCGATATCGCTATCGCAGCTGAGCGCAACGGCAAGCTCATGCGCTGGAGCTATAGCCAAGTGGAAGGGCGGGTGGAAATACCGGATGCCATGTTGAAAAGCATGGGAATTGAGGTGCTGACGGCAGGGCCGGCCATTATCAAACCAAAACTCAAATTGCCGGGTGAAGTGATATTCAACGAACATAATATCGTACGGGTGGTGCCGCGGGTCCCCGGCATGGTAACCGCCGTGTATGGTCACCATGGCCAACAGGTGAAAAAAGGCGATGTGCTGGCGGTTGTTGAAAGTCCGATGCTGGCGGATTTGCGCAGCCAGTATTTTGTTGCCAAGAAACGCTTGACGTTGGCGAGGACGACTTATGAGCGGGAGAAACAATTGTGGGAAGAAAAGATTACCGCCAAGCAGGAATTTCTTCTGGCACAGGAGCTGTGGAATGAAGCTGAAATTGCGTTGGAGTTGGCTTCTACCAAATTGCGTGCGCTGGGTGTACAACCTGAATCAAGCCGCTTGGGGGCAGACATTGTGCATTATGAAATACGTTCGCCGATTACCGGAATCATTATTGCCAAGGCCATTGCATTGGGTGAGGCTCTCAAGGAAGACAGGGAAATCTATACCATCGCGGATGTATCCACGGTGTGGACGGCGATTACCGTTTACCCCAAAGATCTCAACGTGATCCGGGTCGGCCAGAAAGTTGCCGTCAAGGCAACCGCTTTCGATGTGGAAGGGGAAGGCACGGTGACTTATATCTCCACGCTGATTGGCGGACAAACGCGTACTGCAACAGCCCGGGTCGAATTGGATAATACCGCGGATAGGTGGCGTCCCGGCATGTTTGTCAACGCTGAATTGGTGGCGGAAGAAATTGCAGTGCCTGTTGCTGTTTCTGTTACTGCCATTCAAACATTGCGGGATTGGTCGGTGGTATTCGGTCGGTATGACCCGTATTTCGAGGTTCGCCCTTTGGAACTGGGTCGTGCTGATGGTGACATGGTGGAAGTCCTCAAGGGGCTGACCCACGGCGAGCAATATGCCGGGGGTAACAGTTTTGCCCTGAAGGCGGAATTGGGTAAAGCGGGCGCAAGCCACGATCATTAAATCAACGACCTGACAAAAGCGAGGCTACCCATGTTTGAACGCATTTTACATATCGCTATCTATCAACGCGGCATCGTGCTGATGGCAGTCTTGATGATGGCAATCATCGGCGTCTACAGCTATCAGAAGTTGCC
>NZ_JAMWZS010000032.1 GCF_024282095.1 Nitrosomonas sp. | reverse complement strand
AGATTCACACCTCTATCAAACCGGGTAATCCCACCTTGGGCAAGACTCTACTGTCAGATCAAGTCTGAACTACTACAGCTTATTCCATTATCAAGTCTGCCACCCTTGTCACAAGCCACATACTGGGCAAAGAATTTGGATAGTGCTCCCAGTGGCTGGAAAGAAGAAGATTTGCGGCAACTGCCAGGGGCAGGAGATTGAGGCATTATGGGCATTTTTTGAAGAATCATACGAGAAACTAAAACAAAAGGCATACAGGGATACTGAAGCTTGCCAGGCATGGCAAATCATGAAAGCACAGGGTATTCATTTCCATGCTGCATTGGATCAAATCAAGCAGGGATTTGGTTTAAACAAAACCGCATTTTACGACAAGCTTTCACGTATCAAAGGCTACGACCCTCTGCATTGGCCAGCTTTATTAGTAGGTCAATGGCGGGGAGAAAATGCTAAGCGTGTGCAATGGAATAACGATGGTTGGTTATTCTTTCTGAAGGATGCTATGTCACCAGGCCGTAAGATTAAAACTGCATGGGATCGCACCAAGCGACAGGCGGCTATATCCGGATGGGGAGAAATACCGAGCTACGATACTGCAAAGTCTGACTTCAAGAAAATTCCACATGATGTTATTACGCTGCTCAAAGAAGGGGAAACAGCTCTCAAAGTCAAATCCCCTACTCTTATCCGAGCATATGACTTACCGCTTCATGACACTTGGTCATTGGATGGCCGGCGTACTGATGTCATGGTTATTGATCGCAAGGGCAAGTATGGAATACCAGAGCGCAAATTTCGTTTATGGATGTATGCATTCATGGATGTTCGCAGTCGGGTTTTATTAGGCTATGCGCTTGGCGCTGCACTAGATTCTGATCTTTTGCGCCATGCCTTCCTTGATGCGCTAAAAACAACTGATCATATTATCCCGCGCTGTGTTGCACCTGATAACGGGATGGAAGGCGCTGCCAAGGAAATTACAGGTGGAGCATCATGGAGAAACAGGGGAAAGAAAAAAGAGGATGAAATTATTGGTTTGTTCCCAATGTTGAATATCAAAGTAGATTGGGCAACCGTAGCACATGGGCAAACAAAACCAATTGAAAGGCTTTTTGGAACATTAGCTCAACGTGTTGAAACTATGCCTGAGTTTAAAGGTGCTTATTGTGGTAATTCGACTGAATCAAGACCGGAAGAATGTGATAGCGATAAGGCTGTGCCGGTTGAACTGTTCGAACAACTCATTAAAGAAGAAATAGCCGCTTATAACCGAAGCATACACCGTGGCAACGGTATGGAAGACAAAAGCCCACTTCAAGTTTATGACGAGCAAATCAAGCAGCCGGGATATAAAGCTAGGCGCATTAGCATGCCGCAGCTACGCCTATGTACATATTCCGCTGTGGTTATAACCATTCGCAAAAATGCCACATTTACCATTCTTGGTGCTTCTTATTGGAGTGAGGGAACGGCCAAACTTGCACCGGGTAAAGGATATTACGCACGCTATAACCCAAGAGATCTTGGCGATACTGTTTATGTTTACCGCAAGGAAAAGCTTTTGTGTGAAGCTACCCGGAAAGAATTGACATCATTTAATGATAAAGCCGCTAGCAAGCGAATCTCAAAGGAACGAAAAGCTTGGACAAATAGTGTTAAGCAGCAAGCTAAAGCACTTACGGCACTGAAAAATAGTGAAAGCCGTGAATACCTCAAAAAACTATCGAAAGAAATTATGCCAGAGGAGGAAGATAAGGAATCAGGTGAAATTCTGCCGCAACCTCAAGTAGTTGAAATGGTTAAAGGAAAATCTGAAGTTTTGCTGGATAAAAAATCAGCGGAAAGAATAAAAAATGAGGAGCTGGAAAAGGAGGCTAAACAATTTAAAGAAAAAGAATCACCCGGAATGGCAGAGCGTTACAGGCAACGCGCTATTACAAAATGATAAAACACGTACAAGCTGTAACTTGTACGTGTCCATACACAAAAAACACAAACTGAAGGATCATTCTAAATGAATATAGCCCTAGATGGAATACCCGAACATCAAGCGATTGATGAGGAAACTTCAAAATCATCATTGACCTCAATTCAAAGTAGCAGTAAGAAACCTATGATGCGTGAAGATGCCATAGCCGCAAGGCTTACAGACATGCTTAATGCAGGCGTTAAATTGTCGCGGATGGCTGTTGAATCAAATGTAGCAAAAGATAAATTGGAAGCTTGGATCAAAGGTGAGCGGCCGGTGGAAATTACACTTGCCTTATCAAACTGGTTTACCGGAATTGATGAAGAGATTGCAGAGCGTAGCGGCGATTTTTTCATGACTCCATCCGCAGAAATTTTTTTACGTGCGTTTGAGCATGCAAGAGAGTCAAAGGGAAATGAAGGGCAGCGCGGAATTGCTATGATCTATGGTGCATCTGGGACAGGTAAGACCGTCACAGCAAAATGGGCCACTCGCATGGATGATAATGTTGTCTATGTGCAGGCCGATGGGGAACGCCGCACCTGGACAGGGCTGCTTAATGGTGTTGTTGAATCTATGAGTTTTTATGGCCGCCCTTCTGTGGGAGAGAAGCTACGGGAGTTTATCTCCAGGAAAATTCCCGCTGGTGGTTTGCTGATCTTTGATCATGCTCAATTGATACGACTATCCATTATGGAACAGCTTCTGATATTTCCTGATGAATGCGGCATTGCGCTAGCATTTATAGGCAACACAGAAGGTTATAGGAATTTTTCTAATGCAAAACTTGCTCATATCAACTCACGTGTCAGGGGATCAATTATTGTCGTCGAGATGCCAAAAGAAGAAGACATTGACGCATTGTTGGAAGCGCGAGGCATTGGAGGCCGCAAAGAAAGGGATTTCTGCTTATTGATTGGTAGGCAAGATGGCGGTTTGCGTTATCTTGACGCGGCTATCTTTGAAGCGCGAAAAATTGCATATGCAACAGGTACACAAAAACTTGACTTGAGGTTGCTTAAGTTGGGAGCAACTAACGCCGGATGTTGGGGGGCGACTCATGAAGGATAAAAAACTTATGGATAATTGAGTTGTTCAAAAGTCAAACATGCCCAAAAAACACCGTTAAACGCGCGTTAATTTCGCACGAAAACAAAAAGGAATATGATGGTTGTGTGAGCATTAGAAAATGCCTTATAAAGCATTTGTGGCGTTTTTAACGCAAACCATCAGAAATACCGCTTGACGCGCTTAGTATGTGGCGCTAGAGTGGCAACAAGTCGCGGCTAGCACCGCGCCGGGTTTGGAAGCCCGATGACAAGGCGGATAAGCCGCTAAAGCGGCTATTTTTTTGTCCGTTGATATAAGCACGCCTAGTTTTTGGCGGGCTGTGCGGGGAGCCGAGAGGCTCGCCGGAACCTTGTCCCGGTCTTCCAACCTGCACAGTTCCGCCTCCTTGTTTGGAAGCAAGGGAGCGGGAATTTTAACCGTTAGACAAGGAGTAATACCATGCAGCAAATCTTTATCTCTGTTCCATTTCTGGACGGCATCACCACTTTTAGTGATCTTAGTCACCGATTCCAATCTCAGCAAAAAAGCCATGGGCAAGTGAAACAAATGCAATTGATGGGAGGCCGCTATGCCAACTAAAACAAAACAAGCGCCTGAAATTCAAGGGTCACCGGAATTCATTAATGCCTTAAAAAGTAGTCGCTGGCTGATCAGCTTCGATCATGAAGGCAAGATTAATGTAAAACCGGTTCCACCCGATGCTTGCGTGATGACTGACACGGAAATGCTCGAAGCGCTAAATAATAATATGGTACTGCGACATGACAGGCTGGCGGAATTCGCAATCGCCACCATCAATAACCTCAAATCTAGGTGCGATTACGTCACTAGCCTGAGATCGGTGAATGAAGATTAACGCAAGGCAATGAATTCGTTAATACTTATAAAAATATGGAAGTAAATCAAAGTAGAGTATAGAATATTTTTTAACGAGTGAGCTGTGGAAATTTCGGAGTCCACAGGCTTGGGTGTCAAGCACCGATGGATGGAGGGACGTCCGGCCTCCCACTCGTTGCAGTATCGGAGCAAATCCGGTTGTTTCCAATGGGAACGGTTAAGCGCTATGCCCTTATTATCCGGTTCGAATCCGGCGCCGGTTTTGCTCTTCTTTTATGCGGGTGAGCTGTGGAAATTCTCGGAGTCCACAGAAACGTTTCAATGATTCGTTGATGAAGGGACGTCCGGCCTCCCACCCGCGCCTCAATCAGTTTTAACTTCCTAATTCCTTATGGCGGAAATTCTTCCGCCTTAACTCTATTCATACAACTTGGCATTATGCAGTGGACAATGTTCCACATTAACAACTGCAAGCTGATATGCCAACTCCAAGCAATAACGAAACTCATGAACTGTTAAACCTGATCGGCGAAGATGCATTTACCCGATTATGCACGGTTTTTGGCGGTACACGCCTGCATATTTCCAATAGTGTCCGATCACGCCAGCGGCTAACCGTCATAGTCGGTGAGGACAATGCTGAGAAAATCATCTTTAATTATCAGGGCGTAGCACTGACTTTGCCCATGCTTTCAAGCCTTGAAATCAAGAAACGGCATCAATCAATCATTAAAGACTTCGAAAATGGCATGAGCCAACGAGATATTGCCATGAAATACGATCTGACAGACCGTCAAGTAAGAAGGATCATTTCAGATTCATAAAAATAAAGGAGCCAGAAAAGTGAAATATAAAGTTACCCGAACCATTCATCATAATAACGAGAAATTTATTGAAGGGGATGAAGTTGAATTATCGCTGCAAGAAGCAAGGCCACTGCTGGAATGCAAGGCTATAGAACAAATCATTAAGCCGTTTTCACAAGCCTCCGGCATGTCCTCTATTAACTCAGGCAAATAAGGGGTACTGGGATGGATAAAAATGATACTGGCAAAGAAGTTCAAGGATTACTCACCAAACTGCGTTCCGCGGCTGAAGTAATCAAGAAGAAGATTTATGAAGCTGATCAGAAAATTGAAGCGTTACTGAACGAGCGGGCAATGATTTCTGAATCCCGTTTAAGTAAAGAAGATTTCATGCAGTATGTGCGCGAGGATATACAGCGCCGGGCATCGGAATATCCCATTCGAATGAGCCATCTTGCACGAAATACCGGATTCCCGTTTAGCATCAGTTTTCCGCAATTAGAACGTAATGAAAAATCGGGAAATCTACAGTCTTTTCCCTACTTGGATGGTCAAGCATTTTCTAATGGCGCAGCGTGGCACGTCAGCGCTATTTATTGGCTATTTGGTGAGCAAATAGAAAAGCGCTTTTCCGATGCACTGGATCAGTTTGACTGGCCGGAAAGCAGCATGTCACCCGATGAACGGCGTAAACGAATTGCTGAGATTGACCAAGAACTGGAAATACTCAATATAGAGCGTGACTGCTTGGCTAGTGACCTAATTAGCACAGGAATGACGCAATAACAATTAGAAGTATTCAAAGCGTGAGCTTTGATGGTCCTATCATCTGCAAAATTCTATATTGAGATAGACAGACCATAGATATAGAAAAAGCTTATGGTAGGGATAGTAAATGGTTCCTCACATTTACTATCGATTAATGAGTTATGGTTTGTCATGGATTCATGGGAGCAATTTGTGCTTTGTCGTAGGGTTTCAGATTGCCTATCCATGAATGGAACCGTCCACCGCCATCAGGGAAAAATGGCTGCATCGGTTCTTTTTTATTGGTGGCAAGCGTTAAATTTTCGCGTTATTTGGTACTATAAGCGCTTGCCAGTGGTTTTCAATGAACTTAAGTATATATTACCAAAGATAAACTTGGTTTAATGCTATCCTTATGATAATTCACTGCATATAGTTAAGTCCATGTCACTTAATAAAATTATTTCAGTATCACAAGAAATTTCTATCTGGTTGCATCAACACACTAATGAAACTGTACTTAACAATATGGCATTTCGTGAAAAATATGCTATCTGTTTATTTCAGCAAGCACTTGATATCGAAGATGGTATTAAGATTCTATTAGAAAACAACTTACCAGGGGCTGCATTAGCACTAGCTCGACCATTATTCGAATGTTATGTACGGGGGGTGTGGCTATTAACTGTAGCTACCAATGAGGAAGTTGATAAATTTGAAAGTGGTAAATATTACCGTGAATTCGATATTTCTCACCTAGTTAAAGCTATTGAAGACAATCCAGAAACAGATGGAGCGTGGATTAAGGCAACTAAAGACGCACATCTAACGGTTTTGCATGATTTAACGCATGGTGGAACGAGTCATATAGTGGCAAGATGCTCTTCAAACACAATTGAGCCACTTTATTCTGAGAATCATTTGATTTCGTTAGCTATACTTGGAATTGAAGTTAAAATCCGCATTGGCCAAAAGTTATTGGCAAGAATAAAAAATGAAGAAGCTTTGCTTTTATTAAATGAGAAGGCTGAAGAAATTAGAGATTATTTATTTCAATTCATTTGTCCAGGTGTTTCAAAGTAATTGTCCGCGCTATCATTAATGGAAGGAGAGTGCGAAATGACTGAAGCTGCTCGTAAAGTACTTAAAGATTGTCGTGATGCGACCGGCGATCTTGTAGACGGAATACAAGGTGGAGAATGGCGACGTCGCTGGATACTTGCAGTTGTGCTGCTTCGTGCTGTTGGTCATGTTCTTGCGAAAGTGGATGGGGCACGAAGTGATGAATATAAAAATGAAATTAAATCGTGGTGGACAGCGCTTAAAGAGGGTAAACCTAATCCTGACATCTTTTGGGAATTTATTGAAGAGGAGCGAAACACGATACTTAAGGAATACAGTACCAAAGCTGGTCAGGGCGTTAAGATCTACCTGGGCAATCAATCGTCGACCACTTATCACTACACAATCAACTCAGGGCCGTTTAAGGGACAAGATCAACGTTGTGTTCTGGATAAGGCAATTTCCTGGTGGGAGAGTGAATTGGATCGAATCGATCAGAAAGTACAGTCAATGAATAAAAAATAAGTTCTACTAAATTTTTTATTTAGTTTTGACTAAACGAGCATTTATATAATTCCGCTTTTGTTACGTTTTTATTCCAGATTTATTTTCTTCCTTACAACAACAACATACAAAAATTCTTTATTTGCCACTCTTGAAATTCTTGAGGATAGATCCTATTATTAGCACTCATAGTTAATGAGTGCTAATAATTCTTGTAATATTACAACTCTAATTGTTTCAGAAACTCTTCAAATGAATTGCAAGCCATTGCATAAACTACGAATTATTAATTTTAACAGGAGAAAACAGCATGAAAATTCGTCCTTTGCATGATCGCGTGATCGTCAAGCGATTAGAAGATGAGCGTAAAACTGCATCAGGTATTGTTATTCCAGACAGTGCAGCAGAGAAACCCGATCAAGGCGAAATTCTAGCAGTAGGAAAAGGTAAGGTTGGTGATGATGGGAAAGTTCGTCCGCTAGAGGTTAAGGTTGGTGACAAGGTATTGTTTGGTAAATATGCCGGGCAATCTGTCAAGGTTCAAGGCGAGGAGCTTTTAGTGATGCGGGAAGAAGATATTATGGGTGTGGTTGAAGGTTAAGCGCATTGATCCAATTACTTACCAGAGACAATATTTTGAGAAATTAGGAGAACAGTTATGTCAGCAAAAGAAGTGAAGTTTGGTGATTCAGCGCGTCATAGAATGGTAGCTGGTGTTAATATTTTAGCCGATGCGGTAAAAGTAACCTTAGGACCAAAGGGCCGAAATGTAGTATTGGATCGTTCTTATGGTGCGCCGACCATTACCAAGGATGGCGTTTCAGTTGCTAAAGAGATCGAACTGAAAGATAAATTTGAAAATATGGGCGCACAGATGCTAAAAGAAGTAGCCAGTAAAACATCTGATGTGGCCGGTGACGGCACCACTACTGCAACGGTATTGGCTCAGGCTATCGTTAAAGAAGGTATGAAGTATGTTGCTGCAGGTATGAATCCAATGGATCTCAAACGCGGGATTGACAAAGCAGTGACTGCAGCCATTGGTGAGCTGAAAAAACTGTCAAAACCATGTGCGACAGCCAAAGAAATTGCTCAAGTTGGCAGCATTTCTGCAAACTCTGATAATGAAATAGGCAAGATCATTGCTGATGCAATGGACAAAGTTGGCAAAGAAGGCGTAATCACTGTGGAAGATGGATCAGGGTTACAAAATGAACTGGAAGTGGTCGAAGGTATGCAGTTTGATCGTGGCTATCTCTCCCCTTACTTTGTAAGTAGCGCAGAGAAACAAATTGCCTTGCTGGATAATCCTTTTATTTTATTGCATGACAAAAAGATATCTAATATCCGTGACTTGTTGCCCATATTAGAGCAAGTAGCTAAAGCAGGTAAACCATTACTGATTATCGCTGAAGATGTCGATGGCGAAGCACTGGCAACTTTAGTTGTGAATAATATTCGCGGCATTCTTAAAACCTGTGCCGTTAAAGCACCAGGTTTTGGTGATCGTCGTAAAGCCATGCTGGAAGACATTGCGATTCTAACAGGCGGGACAGTGATTGCTGAAGAAGTTGGTTTAACTTTAGAGAAAGCTACGTTGAATGATCTGGGGCAAGCCAAGCGCATCGAAGTTGGTAAAGAAAATACAACGATTATTGATGGTGCAGGTAATGCTAGTAACATTGAAGGCCGTGTTAAACAGATTCGTGCTCAAATAGAAGAAGCTAGCAGTGATTATGATAAAGAGAAGCTGCAGGAACGCGTGGCCAAACTGGCGGGTGGTGTCGCACTTATTAAAGTTGGTGCTGCTACTGAAGTCGAAATGAAAGAGAAAAAAGCGCGGGTTGAAGATGCGTTACATGCAACACGAGCAGCGGTCGAAGAAGGTGTTGTTCCTGGTGGTGGCGTGGCATTGTTACGTGCCATCCCAATTGTCAAACAAACTAAAGGCGACAATCATGATCAGGATGCAGGCATTAAGATTGTTTTACGTGCTCTTGAAGAACCACTGCGTCAGATCGTAATCAATTGTGGTGATGAGCCATCCGTTGTCGTGAACAAAGTTGCTGAAGGCAAAGGTAATTTTGGCTACAATGCAGCAACAAGTGAGTACGGAGATCTGGTATCGATGGGTGTTCTGGATCCAACAAAAGTTACGCGCTCCGCTCTGCAAAATGCAGCTTCAGTTGCGAGTTTGATGTTAACTACTGATGCAATGGTTGCGGAGCTGCCTAAAGAAGATACTGCAGCAGCTGGTGGTATGGGCGGCATGGGTGGTATGGGCGGCATGGGTGGTATGGATATGTAAAATGGTATCTGTTCAGATTACTCGATAATTGATATCAAAAAAAAACAGACCCCAGAAAATATGGGGTCTGTTTTTTTGTCTTTATTGGCACAAATGGGAAATAGGGACACTTATCAGGTGTTTTATTTTTTCTCTAAAAGTGCCTTATCGTGATAAATTCCAATTATGAAAAAATTAGAAAGTTACTTAGCACCGCAGAATCTGCTTAAAGATCGTGTAATTCTTATCACGGGTGCTGGGCAAGGCTTGGGGCGAGCTGCGGCAATAGCTTATGCAAATCATGGCGCAACGGCAATCTTGCACGGGCGTAAAGTGGAAAAACTAGAACGTGTTTATGATGAAATTGAGGCGATAGGGAAAGCACAAGCACTCATTTATCCGCTTAATTTAGAGAATGCCCAGGACAAGGATTTTGTAGTAATAGCTCAGGCAATAGAGCAACAATTGGGGCGACTGGATGGAATCTTGCATAATGCCGCATTTTTATATGGCTTGAGTCCGGCAGAAAATCAGACTGTCGAGCAATGGCGAACACTATTGCACGTTAATTTGATTGTGCCTTTTGCCCTGACTAAGGCATGCTTACCTCTACTAAAAGCTGCTCCTGATGCCAGCGTTATTATGACATCGAGTTCTCATGGGCATAACCCATCAGCTTATTGGGGAGGGTTTACGGTTGCGAAAGCGGGTATTGAAGCTTTAGTGAAAGTTCAAGCTGATGAGTGGGAGGTTATGCCAAATTTGCGTATCAACGCCATTGTGCCTGGAGTTGTGAATTCACCACAACGTGCTAAAACTCATCCAGGCGAGGTTAAGCAAACGATGCGACAGCCTGAAGATTTAATGACAACTTATTTGTATTTGATGGGACCAGATAGTAAAGGAATGAGTGGCGAAATAGTATTTTGTCAGGGAAATGAATGATCTGGCTGCGGTTAGCGGGATTAAAAGGTATAATTACCAAGATTGTAAGATAAAAGAAAATGCGAAAGTGGCGGAATTGGTAGACGCACCAGATTTAGGTTCTGGCGCCGAGAGGTGTGGGGGTTCGAGTCCCCCCTTTCGCACCAAGTTGTTCAAGTATTGCAGAACTATCCTATTCGGCAAATATCATAGAATTAAAATGGCGAATGGATAGTATGTGCTGTGTTGAGAAATATTTAATCAGTCAGGAATCTTAATGGGATCAAACATAGAAAACCTCGGTGCATTGGAACGCCGCTTCGACATTACAATTTCTGTAGAGAAATTGCAGGGTGAAATTGAAAATCGCCTAAAACGATTGGTAAAGACTACCAAGCTACATGGCTTCCGTCCTGGAAAGGTCCCATTAAAAATGGTTACACAAATGTATGGCGCGCAAGTTCAACAAGACGTTCTGAATGATGCCATACATAAGGATTTCACAGATACCATCAAGGAATTGAATTTGCAAGTTGCTGGATATCCGAAATTTGAAGCAAAATCACTAAATAATAATGATGCACATTATATATTCAGCGCAACATTTGAAGTTTATCCTGAAATAACTATCGGTGATCTAGACAAACAAAGCATATATCGACCTAATGTAAAAATAGAGGATGCCGATATTGACAAGACTCTGGAGATGATCCGTAAACAACGTGTGACATATGAACCGGTTACTCGCGCAGCAAAAAAAGGTGATCGGGTTAAGATCGATTATCATGGCACAATAGATGGTGTTGATTTTGAAGGTGGAAAAGCCACTGATCTCCAGTTGATAATTGGGGATGGGAAATTTCTTAAGGATTTCGAAGCTGCGCTTATTGGTATGAAAGTAGGTAACAATAAATCATTTGATGTTGTTTTTCCGGAAGACTATCATGGCAAGAGCGTTGCTGGAAAAATCGCCATTTTTGAAGTAAAACTAAATGAGCTTGAAGAGCCTAGGTTACCAAATGTGGATGCTGATTTTGCTAAGCTACTAGGCATCCCCGATGGGGATATGAAAAAATTACATGAAGGAATTCAACAGGATCTGGAGCGTGAAGTTTCTAAGCGAGTCAGATCAAAAATTAAAGAACAAATTATGCAATCATTATTGGATACCACACAGATTGCCGCTCCCAGCGTTCTAATCAACCAAGAAATAGAACGGCTAATGAAAAATGCAAAGAATAATCTTGAAGCACGCGGGATGAAAACTGAAGAAATACCGTTTGCACCAGATTTTTTTAAAGAAAAGGCAGAATATCGAGTTAAATTGGGTCTAATCCTCTCAGAACTCGTAAAAGTGCATGCGCTGAAAGCTACGCGTGAACAGGTTAGAAATATAATAGAAGATGCAGCACAAAGCTACGAGAACCCGGAACAAGTTATTAAATGGCATTATGCTTCTTCAGAGCGTTTACAAGAAGCCGAATCATTAGCGTTAGAAGAAAATGTAGTAAATTGGGCGCTCAATAAAATAAATTTAATAGATAAAACTGTAACATTTGATGAGTTGATGGGGATATCCAGAAATGACGCGACTACTTGATAATATGCTAAATACAGAGCCTATGAATCTGGGTTTGATTCCCATGGTGATAGAGACGAGCGGGCGCGGTGAACGTGCGTATGATATCTATTCGCGCTTATTAAAGGAGAGGGTTGTATTTTTGGTTGGCCCTGTTACAGAGGCGAGTGCAAACCTGGTTGTTGCACAATTTCTATTTCTAGAGTCCGAGAATTCAGAAAAAGATATACATTTTTATATTAATTCACCTGGTGGCATTGTATCTGCAGGTTTGGCTATCTATGACACAATGCAATATATTAAACCAGATGTAAGCACTTTATGCATTGGGCAAGCAGCAAGTATGGGAGCATTATTACTAACTGCAGGAGCGAAAGGAAAACGTTATTGTTTACCAAATTCGCGCGTAATGATTCATCAGCCACTGGGCGGGTTTCAAGGGCAAGCTTCCGATATTGAGATACATGCGCGCGAGATCTTGTATCTTAAAGCGCGATTAAATGAAATCATGGCAAAGCATACGGGGCATCCAGTATCCGATGTAGAAAAAGATACGGATCGAGATAATTTTATGAGTGCAGCTGAATCAGTAAATTATGGTTTAGTTGATGCGGTATTAGCACATAGGGAAGAAAGTACAAATTAAAGTGGAATACTTGAACAATTTTTTTAATCACGGGTATTTAAACTCGGTTACTGTGGGATAAAAATATGCCAGACAAAGCGAGTAGCGAGAAACTTCTTTATTGTTCTTTTTGCGGCAAAAGTCAGCATGAAGTAAGGAAACTTATTGCAGGTCCCTCTGTATTTATTTGTGATGAATGTATTGATTTATGTAATGACATCATCCGTGAAGAAATGCAAGGGGATGAGTCAACAAAGCTGGTGAAGTCAAACTTACCTGTACCGAGAGAAATATGCCAGATACTCGATCAATATGTGATTGGACAAGAATCAGCAAAAAAAATATTATCTGTGGCAGTCTACAATCATTATAAGCGCTTGAGAAACGTAGCAAAATCGGATGATGCAGATGATATTGAGCTCTCAAAAAGTAATATTCTGCTCGTTGGCCCGACTGGATCAGGTAAAACTCTACTCGCACAAACTTTAGCTCGGCTATTGGATGTACCTTTCATTATGGCAGATGCCACAGCCTTAACCGAAGCAGGTTATGTCGGTGAAGATGTTGAGAATATTATTCAGAAATTACTTCAAAAATGTAATTATGATGCGGAGAAAGCACAGCGAGGCATTGTATACATTGATGAAATAGATAAGATCTCACGAAAATCGGATAATCCATCAATTACACGTGATGTTTCAGGTGAAGGTGTTCAGCAAGCACTATTAAAATTAATCGAAGGCACCATTGCTATGGTTCCTCCTCAGGGAGGACGAAAGCATCCTAATCAAGAATTTATTCAAGTGGATACCACCAATATTTTATTTATTTGTGGTGGTGCATTTGATGGCCTTGATAAAGTGATTAGAGCACGTACCGAGAAAAGTGGGATTGGCTTTGGTGTTGATGTAAAAAATCATAACAGAAAGGATATAAATAAGGTTCTTCAGCAAATAGAACCAGAAGATTTAGTTAAATTTGGCTTAATCCCTGAATTTGTAGGGCGTTTACCAGTTGTTGCAACGCTAGAGGAGCTCAATGAAGCCGCATTAATTCAAATTCTAACGGAACCTAAAAATGCTCTCGTCAAACAATACTGGAAAATGTTTAATATGGAAGGAGGGGTTGATCTAGAATTTCGAGAACCGGCTCTCAAAGCAATAGCGAAAAGAGCTTTAACGCGTAAAACAGGTGCACGTGGTTTGCGTTCAATTCTAGAAGAAATTCTATTGGATATTATGTACGATCTTCCTTCGTTAGAAAATATTTCTAAAGTAGTCATTGATCATAATTCAACCAACGATGATATTAAACCGATATTAATTTACTCAGATCAGCCAAAAATTGCCAAGCGTTCTAAATAATTCAATTGGTTAAGAAGCAGTAATCTATTAGGACCAATAAGAATAACATGTGCATATGTATTTTCTATTTTGATTGTTTTCGTTTGGGTTTGAAGTAATACTGTCTTGATTTTTCTTATTGATGTACATACCTTATTAACGCGTTGTAAATTTTATAGATGAGTAGATATGACCTCTTTAGATGATAGTTCTGAACATTTGATTCTGCCGCTTCTACCGTTACGTGATGTGGTTGTTTTTCCTCATATGGTTATTCCGCTGTTTGTGGGAAGACAGAAATCCATTAAAGCGCTTGAGCTTGCAATGGAGTCGAATAAAAACATTCTACTTGTTGCTCAGAAAATAGCATCTAAAGATGATCCTGCACCGGGGGATCTTTATGATGTATGTAGCGTTGCTAGCTTATTACAAATGCTGAAACTGCCTGACGGAACTGTTAAGGTTTTGGTGGAAGGCAATTATCGTGCTCGTATTCTGGAATTAATTGATTCTGAAACTCACTTCTCGGGTAGGGCATCGCAAGTACCATCGGATGTCGATAATAACTCTGAAGCAGAGGCAATGCGGCGTGCTATCTTGACCCAGTTTGATCAATACGTAAAACTCAACAAGAAGATCCCACCCGAAATTATTACCTCGTTGAGTGGCATAGATGATGCTGGACGTTTAGCAGATACTATTGCAGCCTACTTACCATTAAAGCTTGAACAGAAACAGGAAGTACTAGAAATTTTTGAGGTATCCACGCGTTTAGAGCATTTGTTAGGTTTATTGGAAACTGAGCTTGATATACTGCAAGTTGAAAAACGCATTCGCGGCAGAGTCAAGCGCCAGATGGAAAAGAGCCAACGTGATTATTACCTTAATGAGCAGGTTAAAGCCATTCAAAAAGAATTGGGTGAAGGTGAGGATGGCGCAGATCTAGAAGAAATTGAGAAAAAGATCAGGTCTGCTCAAATGCCTAAAGAAGCGCACACTAAAGCTGAATCAGAGTTAAAAAAACTCCGTTTAATGTCTCCCATGTCCGCAGAAGCAACAGTAGTACGTAATTATATTGATGCACTAGTGGCTTTACCATGGAAAAAGAAGAGCAAAATTAATCATGATTTAAAAGCAGCTGAAGCGACACTTGAAAAAGATCATTATGGTTTGGAGAAAGTTAAAGAACGAATTGTTGAGTATTTGGCAGTACAACAACGTGTAACTAAAATGAAAGCTCCTATTCTTTGCCTCGTTGGCCCTCCTGGTGTTGGGAAAACTTCGCTAGGCCAATCGATTGCGCATGCCACAAACAGGAAGTTTGTACGCATGTCACTTGGCGGTGTTCGAGATGAGGCTGAGATTCGTGGACATCGCCGAACTTATATCGGATCAATGCCAGGTAAGATCTTACATAATATGAGTAAAGTGAGTGTCAAGAATCCACTATTTTTACTCGACGAGGTAGATAAGATGGGCATGGATTTCCGTGGAGACCCATCTTCTGCCTTGTTAGAAGTTCTTGATCCAGAGCAGAATAATACATTCGTAGATCATTATATTGAGGTGGAATATGATTTATCCGACGTCATGTTCGTGGCAACAGCCAATACTCTGAATATTGCTCCAGCGTTACTTGATCGTATGGAAGTAATTCAGCTATCGGGATATACAGAAGACGAGAAATTGAATATAGCTACGCGCTATTTATTAACTAAGCAGATGCAGAATCATGGCCTCAAGGAAAATGAGCTGACTATTTCAAATTCTGCTTTACAGGATATCGCTCGCTATTATACGAGAGAGGCCGGTGTACGAGCAATGGAACGAGAAATCTCCAAGATCTGCCGGAAAGCTGTAAAAGCAATGTTACTTAAGAAAGGGAAAAATAGAGTAGTTGTTACATCACGTAACCTAGACAAATTTTTAGGAGTAAGACGCTATACATATGGCGTTGCTGAAGAAAAAAACCAAGTTGGGCAAGTAACCGGCTTAGCTTGGACAGAAGTGGGTGGTGAGTTATTGACTATCGAGGCTGTTGTATTGCCAGGAAAAGGCAAAACCATTACTACTGGGAAGCTAGGTGAAGTGATGCAAGAATCTATACAGGCTGCTCTTTCTGTAGTTCGAGGTCGCTCCCATTTGTTAGGTATACCTGAAGACTTCTATCAAAAGAACGATATCCATATACATCTCCCAGAGGGGGCTACGCCCAAAGATGGCCCAAGTGCGGGCATCGGTATATGTGTCGCAATGGTATCTGTTCTGACAAATATTGCCGTGAGAGCCGATGTAGCGATGACAGGCGAGATTACCTTAAGAGGTGAAGTACTTCCGATAGGTGGTTTAAAGGAAAAACTACTGGCCGCACATCGCGGTGGCATCAAAGGAGTAATTATTCCTGATAAGAATATTAAAGATTTAACTGATATTCCTTTAAATGTGAGGAATCAGCTAACCATATATCCCGTCAAATGGATAGATCAGGTACTTGATCTAGCACTGGAGCATAAACCAGAATTACTTTCCGTTCCAATTACCCAGCAATCATCATCTATGCAGCCAACCACTGAAGATAAGCTAATAGAAAGTGTAATTAAGCACTAAAAACTGGTGGTTACGTGTAATTGAGAAATGATCAGAAGTATCTATATTTTCATAGTTATGTGGCTTTCACCCCTGATTTTCCATTAGAGATCCTTTTAACGGAAAATCAGGGATAAATAACAGATTATCGTTTTTACTATCAAGTACTTGCAGTCCTATTAGGAACAACTAAGCAAGTCGCCTAGCTTGCTACGATTTTTTCCTTATTAAGATTACTCTGTCGACAATACAGCCCGCCCATTTAGATCTTGAGGTAATCTCGCATTATTGGTGTAGAACCCTTTCAGTTGTTCCAGTTGCGCTGCTGATATCGTGATAATCTTTGATAGAAGATACCATTGCACCCCTTCACTACATGGAGGGGTAGTTAAAGAACCTGCAAAAGTATAAAAATCTAAATTCTCATGATCAAGCGCGGGAAGCAAAAGTGCGGGATTGATCTGTATGCCAGTATTCGAATTCTGCACCCCTTCTTCATGCGGGGTATTATCCAGAATCGTTTGGAATATTGGATTTGCATCTCCAATATCTATAGCGGTAGCAAGCACTATTATTCTTCCATCATCATTGATATGAACAAAGTGTAACTCGGCTGGAAATTTTTTATCGCCTACGACATGTTCACTGGGTTCATGAAAATGAAACTGGATGAGTGGATAAGACTCTTCTCCAATTTTCAACACGCCCGTATAATCAAGCGAGGTATTTACTTGCACACCATGGCCACTATTGAAGAAGGTCGGTGTATCAATATCGTACAAAGCCTGCAGTCTATTCAATACCTTTGCGTTGTTTATTGTTGCCGCAGCAAGATCAACCGGGGATTGGTGCTTGCCTACGCCACATTCAGCAAAGGGGTACTTCAGAGGCACGTCCTGAGATGTATCCTCAATTGCCCACCATGTTGGCTGTTCATCATGACTCCAATGCGGTGGAGCAGAAAAAGCAATGGTTGCATAGCATGTAAAAATTGCAGAAGCCAGATTTCTCAATATTTTAGTTTTCATTAATTAACTCCTATTTCAAGTAATTCTGAATTAACAAAGATGCTGTCTACAATACTCAATCATTGGTGGTTTCTTTTTAGAATTGGAATCTTCAGTTGATTGAGCATCTCTCTTTTTTATTAATGAATCAGACTTCGAAGATTGTGATTGTTGGCTTGTATCAGACGATGATTGTGTTTGTTGATTTGCATCAATCAATGATTTTGATTGATTCCCTCCTGATTCGGCAAAACAAGAAACACTTAAGCTCAGTACAGCAACCATAAAAAGTTTTATAAGCATGATTTCCTCATCTATAAATAATTTTGATCACATTTTTACTACATGCGCTACGCACAATATCACGGTAAATGTTAAGAAAATGTCAAGAAAAACAACCACAACAAGTAATGTTATTGTAGTAAGAATAAATATAGAATCAGTTCCTACTCAATCAAGATAAGCTGTATCCGGTCAAATAATCTTCTCAAGGTATTCAATCGTTAATCCAGCAACTTTCGGTACACCGATACCCAAACTCAGTGGATAAGCTTCGATTCTGCCGGTGCGTGAATAACCTCTGCGTTCGTAGAAGGCGATCAATTCCGGACGTTGTGACACCACAAACATGACAAATTTTTGTACCCCCATATTTCTCTGAGCAAATGTTTCAGCTTGCTTGAGCACATGCTTGCCGAGCCCTTTTCCTTGTAAACTGGGATGAACTGAGAAGAAACCGATGTATGCATGCGCTTGTTCTTTGGCGACATAAATACATGCAGCCAATGCTTGCGGCTGATTGACAACTAAAAAATGTGCATTGGGTTTAGATAGGGCAATTTCTATTTCCTGCCGGTTGGTTCTGTCACCTTGAATAATTTGGGTTTCCTTGGTCCAACCTGCTTCTCCGCGATAGGTCAGATTCACCAGATTTGATATCGCTTGCGCTTGGCCATACCCAGCTTTTTCAAGGTAAAAATGGGAATAATCCATCAATTGACGTGGTATTCTTCGGGGTCGAAGCGATCTTGCTCGTTAGAAGAGGTCCAATACCGGACTCTTGGTCAACGCAACCAATACGATATAGATAAATACACACTGTGCTGCAATCCAGGCAATAATTTTTGTTTGCCGGGTTTTACCCAATCGCATGGCCATCATGCCTAGGGCAATATAGAACAGTAAGCCGATTACCTTGGCGGTTAGCCAGGAATGCTCCAACGGGTTTTGCTGAATGGTCATTGCCAGTGCCACAGCACTGGTTAATAAAATAGTATCCACGACATGCGGCAGGATTTTTACCCAGCGCCGGCCTAGGTTTTTCGAGTCCTGTAACAACCAGATGCCGCGCAGAAAGAATAGTGTATAACTCACGATAACGCTGCCTACATGAATCATTTTTAGCAATGCGTAGTCCATATTCAATTTCCGGATATCACCCAGCCATGACTACCTGCCACCGCGCCGGCGATGGTAATCAAGCTCAATATTAGTAACAGCAAGTGCTTGCGTTGAATTCTGGCGAATGTTTCTGCGGAAACATTTTCCTGTATGGATCCGGCAGTTTGTCGTCGGCGTGCACGCGGTTCCATGACAAACAACATCACGCTAAATAGCAACCAGATCAGCACCATGGTGTGCATCCACCAGTACTGCCATTGTGTGAAGCGTTGCCAGGCATCCAGTACATACACCATGTAAAAACCCGTTACGCCCACAAATAATGTGGAAAAACGTGCTTGTGCAGCGAATCGCCGCCTGAATTGCGCAAAAAAAGCCATCGCCTCAGTTGCCGATTGCATACGTGCCAATGTGGGCAATAGTACTGTCGTAACCATCGCAACACCACCAATCCAGAGAATTACACCCAGCACATGGAATACTCTGGCAAAAACAAGCTCATCCATACGTCTTTTTATTACCTACAGAGAAATCCGAATTGGAATATGCCGTATCTTTTTAAGATTCATTGAATACAGCATATTCACGAACAAGTATTCAAGATAACAGCCAACTGTCAGCTATCCACCGTATCAGAAGCCCATTCCTCGGCTTCCTCATAGTTGCTGAATACTGATACGTTTGCATTAATAAAAAGATTGGAAACCCAAGCTCCCCATGCCTGCCATTCATCATCAGTAACCACAGCAACCCGATTAAAATCGCTACCGTGATCCCGCATGAATTTTATCTCCTCCCATGCAACATCAACGGTGTAATCCAGCATATCGCGCCAATCGAATAACAGGTTTGCTTTGCCGTCAAAGTGTGACTGATAAAGCACCTGTTGCTCAAATTCTTTATAGTCAGTCAACGTAAATTCACCAATTACCGCAACAATGATCAGATTGTTTTTCTTTTGAATAGTAATCATGGCTCCACCTCAAATAATAACAAGCTCATCATAGGCAATTACACGGGATGGTGCAAATTTTGCCATAAAATTACTTTTGTGGAATGGCGGCCGGCAGTTTAAAACTCAAAACACCACTGAGCGACCCACCCAGAATAATCAATCCCACCCCCAACCACGCAACTGGTGATAGCACTTCATTCCATAGCAGGACACTCCAAAGACTCGCAAATAGCACGGTGCTATAGCCTAACGAAGTCACGAGCAATGTCGCGCCTTGATGATAAGCGCGTGTCATGGCCAATTGCGCCAATGTTGCCGTCATGCCGGTACCCAGTAGCAACAGCAAGCCATGCCAGGTAACCGGGCTGAATGTTGTAAACAACAACCACACACCGGTCAGCAGCGTACTGATCAAAGTAAAATAAAACACCACATGCCATTCCGATTCGCCCAGATTACCCAGCTGCTTGACATTGATATACGCAATTGCTGCAAAAAAACCGGAAGCCATGCCCATCAAACCGGCCACCCAATCACCTTCAGGCAATGTCGGGCGCAACAGTAAAATGATTCCGATAAAACCAAGCAGAATAGTACAAATTAACGGCCACTGTATGTGTTCTTTCAGGATCAGGGTGGAAAACAGCGCAACGAAAAGCGGCCAGGTGTAATTCAGAGAAATAGCCGTGGCCAAAGGCAATTGCGTCAGACAATAAAAGAACATCAACAGACTGACCAAGCCGGTAATGCCACGCCAGCAATGAATCCGCCAATGCGGCGTGCGCACCGAGAGGCGATAGTAACGGATGATCAGATAAGTCATCCAGACGCCAAACAACGAGCGGTAAAATACCAATTCCGTGCTGGAAAAATGGGCAGCACCCAGCTTGACCAGCACACCCATGCAGGCAAACATAAAGGCAGCCACCAACATCCACAATGAACGCACTTGCTTAATCTTCCTAGAACACAGAAATTACAGTTAAACGATGATCAAATATGCGGCCCGATTTCCCGACGCAAAAATTGATGAAAACGTTCCATGCCGGCTTCCATCGGCATTTGATACGGTCCCGTTTCATTCAGATTCTGCTCATATAATGCACGCCTGCCGGCAGTCATCGACTTACAAATTTCATCATCTTCCAACGCGGTTTCTTTATAAGCAGCCTGCTCCGCTTCAACAAAATCGCGCTCAAACAACGCAATTTCTTCCGGATAATAAAACTCAACCACATTCATACAACTTTCGACACCTGTCGGCAATATCGTGCTGATTACCAGTGTGTGGGGATACCATTCCAGCATGATATTGGGATAATAAAGCAACCATATCGCCCCGTATGGCGGCATTTCTCCTTCCGTTTGCTGTAACACCTGTTTGTGCCATTTGGCATAGACCGAACTGCCCGGTTTCTGTAACCGCGCATTATTGATAGCTACCGTCTGCACACTATACCAATCGCCAAATTCCCATTCGAGCTTCTCGGTATTCACAAAATGACCTAAACCCGGATGAAATGGATCGACATGATAATCTTCCAGGTAAACTTCAATGAATGTTTTCCAGTTGCAGGCATAGTGATCCATCTGCACGCGATCCAACAGATAGCCGGAAAAATCAAAATCCTTCAGCACGCTCAGTTTGGCCATATCCTGTGAAACCTTACGCTTGCCGCTAAACAACAAACCATTCCAGCTTTGCAATGGTGTCATGCTTAAATTCAAGCAAGGATTCCGATCAAAATGCGGCGCGCCCAACAATTTACCATTCAATGCATACGTCCAACGATGAATGGGGCACACAATACTTTTGGTGTTGCTTGTGCCTTTGCCTTTCAGCAAAACCGCCTGTCGATGACGGCAAACATTGGAAAGTAGCTCAATACCCTGCTCATTACGCACCAATACTTTGGCATTATTCATCCATTCTGGTACATAATAGTCCCCAACATTGGGTACCATGAGCTCATGTCCCACGTACCTCGATCCTTGATCAAACAGGATGCGTTTTTCAACCTCAAGGATCTGTGGATCCAAGTACCAATCAACAGGAAGCTGGACTGACATCTCTGTCAGTTGTGAGATTTCAGCCATGTTAGACATATTGATACCTTATATTCTCCCAAATAAAAAATGAGCGGCGAAAATACACGAAAAGACCAAAATTTAAAACCCATTTACGCAAGTTAAGACGAAAAAACGATTGCATGGCTATAATAGCAATGTTGATAGTAAAATATCAGTATTCATCTACTAACCTATCATGCGTACAAAGAATGCAAATTGTACAAGATTGAATTATTTAATTAATCAAAAGAGAGCATCTTAATGAAATTTACACACCAGTTGAGAAAAAATTCATGGGCATACCTGTTATCCACTGTATTCATTGTCGGTTTAACCGCCTGTGATAGTGGTGACGACAAAACAGCTGCAACGTCGTCCTCCGCATCATCATCAACGACGACGAATAGATCCATGCCTACCGGCCCAGCCACTGGTATTTTAGTCGATTCCGCCGTTGCCGGCGTATCCTATGCCGCTACTTCCGGCAAATCCGGTGTAACCGATGACGCAGGTAAATTTAATTTTAACCACGGTGACAAAATCGAATTCAAATTGGGCGGTTTGACACTGGGCAATATCCAGGGTTCACAAATTGTGACGCCGATTGAGTTGGCCGGCGATAGTGACAATAAATTGCAGAATCTGCTGGTTCTGCTGCAGTCTCTGGATTCGGATAGCAACCTTTCAAACGGCATTTCCATTTCGAGTGAAACAGCCGCTGCCGTCAAGGGGTCCATCAATTTGGAAAGCAGTCCGGAAACATTTGCCGATTCCGCCAATTTGAAAAGTATCATGGCAGCCGGCGGTATTGACGGCGAAGTCAGAACTCCCGAAGAGGCTCGCGCACACTTTCTTTCGCAAGGCGTTGCGCTCCTCAGCGCCCAGATCTGGGTGAGTTATACCAACCAAACGGCCAGCGTGCTGCGAGTTGCCGCTGACAGCAGCGGTGAATACCTGCAAGGCGACGCCAGAACGGATGATTCCTGCGATGAAAACCGGGTTTGCGGTGGCAAAACCATCTTTCAATCCGGTGTTGAATATGGCGTCGCTAAAGCTGATGATTTTGATAATCGCGGATTTAAGCTGATTAGTATACCTTCTGTAGATACCAATTTAAAAGCCGGTTTCTCACATCCAGGGCCAACCCGGCGCGTTCGCACCGATGGTTTTGAGTTGATCAACTCCGATATCGTCATTGTGCAAAGAGCACGTGCAGAAACCAGTGTGTTTGGAGAACTTTTCCATATCGCCAAACCGATCCAACTGAGCGATGAAAATGAAGTCGTAGAAAGAGAAATCAAAGAAACACGCTATTCAAAAATTGACAACGATGCGAATGGTATCGTGGGCGCCTGGGCTTATGACAGTGACACCATCAAGACGCAAACCCTGGTTTTCTTTCCCAATGGCAAATTCCTGATGATTGATCCGACCGGTGCGACACAACGTGAAGATCAGGCAAAATGCGGGAAACCCGGCATCGAGTTTGCTTCCTACAACTATGACAAGGGTGCCAGTAGACTCAACTTATCGAGCTTTACCTACAACACCAACGGCTGTGCCGGTTTTTCTGATTTAGACAACAATACCCCAACCGGCTTTTCGATCAACTCAGACGGAAACAGCGCCAAGCTGGACAAGAAAGGCGAAGAATCCGTCACGGTTTATCGGGTTTCCAAATAAATCGGATTGTTAATAACCCTCATATCAGTTACTCGCCGGGAATGCATCAGATCCCCGGTGAGTAACCCGTCTCAAGCGATATCCAATTGAATTAATCCGTCTTTACACTGCTTATGCCGATCATCCGTGTCGCACTTAATGTTCCAGTCGACACAGTGTTCGATTACCTATCGGATGACGCAACCCAACACGATGTAGGCTTACGTGCCTGCGTACCTTTTGGAAAAAAACGAATTACCGGCGTCATTATCGCCATGAGTACAGAAACTCTGGTTCCTATTGAGAAACTGAAATCCGCGTACGGCATTTTTCGCGAAATAGAACCACTCCCCGCCGCACTCATGGATTTATTCCATTTTTGCAGTCAGTATTATCATCATCCGCTCGGTATGGTGATCATGAACAGCTTACCCGTCAAACTGCGCAACAACAAATCTGCCAAACTGAAAGAAGCCTCGAACAACCACCCATTCAGCCTTACCGACATGGGAAAACAGATTGATTTGTCCAGTATTCCGGCGCGTAGCCGCATTGCTCGTCGCTTACTCACCGAACTTCACCAAACAGCCACATTAACCAGCCATCAAGCCAAACAAATCTCACCACGCGCCACCAAATTATTACAAGAATGGATACACCTGGGATGGGTAGCAGCACTCCCTATCCCTGCCGTTGCGGTAACAAAGACTATAGAAATTCCAACCTTGACTCCCGAGCAGGAAATTGCTGTAAATGCCATCACCACTGACACCCGGCAATTCAATACTTGGTTACTGCACGGCGTTACCGGTAGCGGCAAGACCGAAGTTTATCTTCGAGTCATCCAATCTGTGCTGGCACAAGGCAGGCAAGCGCTGATACTCATACCGGAAATCAGCTTAACGCCACAACTGGAAGCGGTTTTTCGCGCACGCTTCCCCACCGTTCCTCTCGTCAATCTGCATAGCGGGCTCAACGATACGGAACGCTTGTCGGGTTGGCTGCAAGCACAACAGGGTAAGGCTAAAATCATACTGGGAACACGCCTGGCAGTTTTTACCCCGCTACCAAACCTAGGGTTGATCATCGTTGATGAAGAACAAGACAGTTCCTTCAAACAACAAGATGGATTGCGCTATTCCGCACGCGATCTGGCTATTTTTCGTGCCAGGCAAATGAATATTCCGGTGGTATTGGGTTCCGCCACCCCGTCATTGGAAAGCTATTACAACGCGCTCACCGGCCGTTACCGGCATGTGCGATTGCGCTCACGCGCCGTGCAGAATGCTGCTCTGCCCCTCATTCAATGCATTGATACGCGCGTCAATAAGATTCAGGAAGGCTTATCGGAGCCACTTATCAAGGCATTGGATCAATGTCTCAAAGAGCAACATCAGAGCCTTGTTTTTATCAACCGGCGGGGCTATGCGCCCGTACTGTTGTGTAAATCCTGTGGATGGACGGCAATCTGCCAACGCTGTTCCAGCCGCTTAGTGGTGCATTTGCGCGATAAGCAATTATGCTGCCACCATTGCGGCCATCAAGAACACTTTCCACGTGCTTGTCCGCAATGCGGGAATCAGGATATTGCCCCGTTCGGGCAAGGCACTCAGCGCGTGGAAGAAACATTGGCAATGCATTTTCCAACCGCACGGATTTTGCGCATCGATCGCGACAGCATTCGCCGTAAGAACGCCTGGCAGGATATTCTACAAGCGATCCATGCGCAACAAGTTGATATTCTGGTTGGCACGCAATTGCTCGCCAAAGGACATGATTTTCCTAATCTATCACTGGTGGGAATCTTGCATGCCGATACTTCGCTGTACAGCACCGATTTTCGCGCCAGTGAACGCTTATTTGCACAGCTGATGCAAGTCGCCGGACGCGCCGGACGCGCCAATGTCGCCGGTCACGTGCTGATTCAAACCGAATTTCCTGATCACCCACTGTATCAGGCTTTGCAGCGGCACGATTATGATGCATTGGCACAAACCCTCCTGACTGAAAGAAAAATGGCCGAGTTCCCGCCTTATGTTTATCAAGCATTATTACGCGCTGAAGCCCATGATATTAAAACGGTACTGGATTTTCTTAGCCAAGCTGCACATCTTGCCAACCCACCTGAATCAGTAGAGATATTCGATCCGGTACCGGCACAAATGCTGCGCTTAAAAGGTTTGGAGCGCGCGCACTTACTGGTACAATCAGCGTCACGCAAGCAATTGCAGGAATTTCTTGCACAATGGTCTATGCAAATTAACACCTTGCCTACGCATAGAATTCGTTGGATATTGGATGTGGATCCACTTGAGTTTTGATCCAAATCAGCACGTATTCCCTGCAATTAGCCCAGAATTAGCTTATAACAGTTATCAGGAAGGAGTCTCTAATGCTAGAAAAACATGATTTACACCATGAATTCCCGGAATACCATGACCGAATCCACGAATTAAAGGGCAGCAACCACCATTTTGCACGCCTGTTTGAGGAATATCATGACATTAATCGCGAAATCCTTAGAATTGAGGAAGGCGTTGAAAATCCCTCTGACGAATATCTGGAAGAATTAAAGAAGAAACGCCTTTCACATAAAGATAAGCTGTATGAAATGATTACCAATTCATAAGGTAGCTATTTTTTCACGAAGCAGGATAGGGCTTTACGATCATTCCGAAAAGAACTCACGGGCTTTATCCATCCATGATTTAGCCCGAGGGCTGTGACGAGGACCATCTTTCAGGCTAATTGCCTCGAGTTCTTCTAAGAGTTCTTTTTGACGCGCCGTCAGTTTGACCGGAGTTTCCACAATCACATGGCAGAGTAAATCGCCTTTGTCATGACTGCGTACACCTTTGATGCCTTTACCGCGTAAGCGGAAAATTTTCCCTGTTTGCGTTTCCGCCGGCACCTTAATTTTGGCATGCCCTTCCAAAGTAGGCACTTCAATTTCCCCGCCTAATGCGGCGACACTAAAACTAATCGGTATTTCACAATGTAAGTGATCACCCTCACGACGAAAAACCGAGTGTGCCGATAAATGAATCACCACATATAAATCTCCAGGCGGGCCGCCATTCAAGCCAGCTTCGCCTTCACCTGAAACACGAATACGGTCGCCATCATCAACACCCACTGGAATTTTTACATTCAATGTTTTATGTTGTTTTACACGCCCCACGCCATGACACGTTGTACACGGACTCGCGATAATTTTGCCGTTGCCCTGACACTTGGGGCATGTTTGCTGGATAGAGAAAAATCCCTGCTGCATTCTGACTTGCCCATGACCATTGCAGGTAGGACACGTTTTAGGTGAAGTACCTGGCTTGGCGCCATCACCATGGCAGGTTTCACATTTTTCCATGGTAGGAATACGAATTTTCGTTTCGGTTCCATGTGCCGCTTGCTCCAGCGAAATCTCCAGGTTATAGCGTAAATCAGCACCCCGGTGCATATTCGAGCGCCCGCCGCGGCCGCCAAAAATATCTCCGAAAATATCGCTAAAGGCATCACTGAATCCCTGCGCACCGCCACCTGCGGCACTGGCGTCAACGCCCGCATGACCAAACTGATCGTAAGCAGCGCGCTTATTAGCATCCGTCAATATTTCATAAGCTTCTTTGGCTTCTTTAAACATTTCTTCTGATTTAACATCACCGGCGTTACGATCAGGGTGATATTTCATTGCCAACTTGCGATAGGCTTTCTTGATGATATTTTCGTCGGCATCACGGCTGACACCGAGTACTTCATAGTAATCGCGCTTACTCATATTGATTTCCTGCTACTGGAATAAAAATTAAACACTAAAACGCAGAGCGCGCAGAAAAGATCTCAGAATCCTCTCTTACGCCTCTGCGTTTGATTTCTCTACCAAAATCTATTTCTTATTTTTGACTTCTTCAAACTCTGCATCAACCACCTCGCCTTCTACCGGTTTTTCATGTTGACCGGACGAAGATCCAGCACCGGGTTGTGCTTGTTGATCCGGCTGATCTTTTTGTTGATACATTTTCTCAGCCAGTTTATGCGCAGCTTCAGTCAATGCCTGAGTTTTGGCATCAATATCTTCTTTTTTATCGGTTTTGAGCACTTCTTCCGCATCTTTCAATGCAGCCTCAATCTTGGATTTCTCATCGCCACTCAGCTCATCGCCATGCTCTTTCAGAGATTTCTTAACAGAATGGATCATGGCATCGCACTGATTGCGACTGGAAATCAATTCCAATGCCTTATGATCTTCCTCGGCATGCGCTTCTGCATCTTTTACCATACGTTCAACTTCGTCATCCGACAAACCGGAACTTGCCTGGATTTTGATTTTGTTTTCCTTGCCGGTCGCTTTGTCTTTCGCTGATACATGCAAAATACCGTTGGCATCGATATCAAATGTCACTTCAATTTGAGGCATTCCGCGCGGTGCGGGCGGAATATCGCTCAAATTAAATTGCCCCAGGCTTTTATTTCCCGACGCCATTTCACGTTCACCCTGTAATACGTGAATGGTTACCGCGGTCTGATTCTCTTCTGCGGTGGAAAATACCTGCTGTGCTTTGGTCGGAATGGTAGTATTTTTTTGGATGAGTTTGGTCATCACGCCGCCGAGCGTCTCGATACCTAAAGACAAAGGTGTCACATCCAATAATAGAACATCCTTGACGTCCCCTTGCAACACACCGCCTTGAATAGCCGCACCGACAGCAACCGCTTCATCGGGATTCACATCCTTACGCGGTTCTTTACCGAATATTTCCTTAACCTTATCCTGCACTTTGGGCATGCGGGTCTGCCCGCCGACCAGAATCACATCATCAATATCAGAAGCGGATAAACCGGCATCTTTAATTGCAGTACGGCATGGCCCAACTGTGCGTTCAATCAGCTCTTCCACCAGACTTTCCAACTTGGCACGGGTTATCTTGACAGCCAGGTGTTTAGGGCCGGACGCATCGGCAGTGATATACGGCAAATTAACTTCAGTTTGTTGACTGGATGACAATTCAATTTTGGTCTTCTCTGCGGCATCTTTCAAACGCTGTAATGCCAACATATCTTTTTTCAGATCAATACCGGTTTCTTTCTTGAATTCATCAACCAGGTATTCAATCACGCGCGAATCAAAATCCTCACCACCGAGGAAAGTATCACCGTTCGTCGCTAATACTTCAAATTGATGCTCGCCTTCAATTTCGGCAATTTCAATAATGGAGATATCAAAAGTGCCGCCACCCAAGTCATACACCGCTATTTTCCGGTCGCCTTCTTTTTTATCCATACCAAAGGCCAGTGCGGCTGCTGTTGGCTCATTGATAATGCGCTTTACTTCCAGGCCGGCAATCCGCCCGGCGTCTTTGGTTGCCTGGCGTTGCGAGTCATTGAAGTAAGCAGG